>DAOTTL010000068.1:0-13445 GCA_034438135.1 Ktedonobacteraceae bacterium
GATGAATATTCAGTGGAGTGAAGAGGATCAGGTATATATTGTAACTGTTCCCGAACTTCCAGGATGCAAAACTCATGGGAACACATATGTTGAAGCGGTAAAACAAGGGCAGGATGCAATTGAAAGTTGGATTGAGGCAAATAAAGCCTGGGGACGTCCCATTCCATCTCCAAGAGTTACAATGACCACGTAAATACCGAGGGTTGACAAACCAGAAAAAAATATGCTATAAATCTTTCAACAAACAAATAGCAAAGCATTGTAGGGACAAGTAACAGTGTTTGTAACTTTCAGAGAGTGGGCGGTTGGTGCAAAGCCCATAGGTTTACGATCTGTGAATAAGACCCTGAAGCTGCGAGAAGAAATTAGCCCCTGGGCTGTAGAGTAGAACTCGCCGGTTTGCCTCCGTGAACGGGCCGCTGGCGCATCGTTGAGATCGTCCGCCAAGGTTGAGATCGTAAGGTCTTAACAAATGAAGGTGGTACCACGAAAGCCTGGTATATTTCTAGTATATAGTAAATTACCGCTCTTCGTCCTTCCCAGAGAAATCTGGAGGATAAAGGGCGTTTTTATTTGTCCTTCGACAACCAACATTGACAACTGAAGACCAGACAAAAGCTATGATCGGACAAGTAACGGTCAATGAGGCATACAGAGAGCGGGCAGTTGCTGAGAAGCCCGTATGCCGGAGATCGTGAAAAAGAACCGGGAGCTGCGAGAGGAAATCGTCCATTGCTGGACGAGAGTAGAACTCTGCCGGAAGACCTCCGTGAACGGGTCACAGTGAGAATTTTGCCTATCTGGCCTGTTTTCACTGCTGAGGTTGGCATCTGATCATGCCAACGAATGAAGGTGGTACCACGAGAGTGCATTTGTCGCTCTTCGTCCTTCGCTAGTAGCGAGGGACGAAGAGCGTTTTTTTATGAACCCGATAACGTATACAACCAATCGCGTATCCTGAGCAAGTTCGGTGCGCTTCTCTGTCAGAAAGGAAAAAGTCATGGCCTCACCAAATTGTCCTGAATGTGAAGCTGAATTAGATGTACAGAATCTCGTTATTGGAGAGATCCTCTACTGTCCAGACTGTAACGCTGAGTTAGAACTGTTAAAAACCGATCCTGCGGAAGTGGCTCTCGCTCCCCAGGTTGAAGAGGATTGGGGAGAATAACGTTATGCGCATTGCGATCCTGGCTTCACGTGTACGAGTCGAAGAGAAGCTGCTGATCGAAGCACTCCAGCGGCGTGCTGTTGAGTTCGAGATTATCGACGATGGCGCATTACTGCTCGACCTGGCTCGTCCCGCTAAACGCTGGCAGCAATTCGATGCAGTACTCTGCCGCAGTGTGAGTCAATCGCGTGGCCTGGCTGTGTTGCATGTGCTGGAACACTGGGGCATCCCGGTACACAATTCCGCCCAGACAACTCACACCTGTAACGATAAACTGCTGACGACGCTGGCACTGCTTCAGGCCGATATTCCTACGCCTCGCACGCTGCTAGCTTTTGAGCAGGCAACGGCTCTTCAGGGCGTTGAAGAACTGGGCTACCCGGCTGTGCTCAAACCTGTCTCCGGCTCCTGGGGACGTCTGCTGGCGCGAGTCAATGATCGCGATGCTGCCGAGGCCATTTTAGAACATCAGGAGACACTTGGTGGCTACCAACACCATATCCACTATATTCAAGAACATATCAATAAACCTCAACGTGATATTCGCGCTTTCGTTGTAGGCGAGCGAACTATTTGCGCAATATACCGTTCAAGCACTCACTGGGTGACAAATACGGCACGTGGAGCGACGACAAGCAAATGTGAGATCACTCCTGAACTGGAGAATATATGTCTCAGGGCCGCGCATGCAGTTGGCGGTGGCATTCTGGCTATCGATCTCTTTGAGGACGAGGAGCGCGGCTACCTGGTAAACGAAATTAACGCTACGATGGAGTTTCGCAATAGCATTGCGCCAACAGGGGTAGATATCCCTCAGGAGATCCTGAACTATGTCTGCATGTCTGCACGGATGGAGGTGGCTCGATGAGCGGTATACGGGCCGCGATCATAGGTGGTTCAGGCTATACAGCCGGTGAACTCCTACGCATTCTCCTCTTCCATCCTCAGGTGGAGATTACGCAGGTAGCCTCTGGCAGTCATGCGGGCCAATTTGTGCACAGTACTCATCCCAATCTGCGCGGTGTGACGGCGTTGCGTTACTGCCGACCTGAGGATCTGACATCCTGTGATCTGTTATTCCTCTGCCTGCCCCATGGTCGCTCTTCGGAAAACATTGAGCAGTACCGTGAACTCGCGCCGCGTGTCATCGATCTCTCGGCGGACTTTCGTCTGCGCTCACCTGAACTCTACCAACACTGGTATGGAAGTGCCCATCCCACACCTCACTTGCTCAAAGAGGCGGTGTACGGTATGCCGGAATTGCACCGCACAGAGTTGCGCGAGGCCAGCCTGGTCAGCGGTACAGGTTGTATGGCGACGGCAGCTATCCTGGGACTGGCACCACTCTATCGGGCCGGACTGGTAGATACTCAGGTACCTCTGGTAGTTGAGGCCAAGATCGGTTCATCGGCGGCTGGTGCCACACCAGGTGCGAGCAGTCATCATCCCGATCGTAGCGGATCTGTCCGCTCTTTTCAGCCAACGGGACATCGACATAGCGCCGAACTGATCCAGGAACTTTTTCAGTCAGGCGAAACAGAAACAGATACGGGCATCCCATCCGACACTATCCCGCAAAGACTGGCGTTTTCTGCGACGGCGGTTGAACTGGTACGAGGCATACTGATCACGGCTCATGTCTTTGTGAAAGAACAGGTGGACGATCGACGGCTATGGCGTATCTATCGGGAAGCCTATCAAGCTGAGCCATTTGTGCGCCTGGTGAAAGAACGTCAGGGCAACTATCGCTATCCTGAACCCAAGATACTGGCTGGTAGTAACTACTGCGATGTGGGCTTTGAGGTGGACCCTGACCGTGATCGGGTCGTGGTGATGGCGGCGCTGGATAATCTGGTCAAGGGCGCGGCGGGAAACGCGGTACAGAGTATGAACTGTATGTACGGTTGGGATGAGACGCTGGGACTGAGCTTCCCGGGTCTTCATCCAGTATGAAGAGAAGAAAGGAATGAGTTAAGAGATGACGCTGGTAATTAAAATCGGCGGCGCGGCTGGTGTCGCCACTGAGCATATCCTGGACGAGGTCGCGCTCTATCTCAATAAGCCGGGAGAACAACGCCGCCTGGTTCTCATTCACGGAGGGTCCGATCTGACAAATGAGCTAGCGAACGATCTGGGCCAGGAGGTTCGCACTCTGACCTCGCCAAACGGTATGACCAGCCGCTACACCAATAGCGAGACCTTGCGCATCTATGCCATGGCGGTGGCTGGACAGATCAATACCGAGTTGGTAGCACAGTTGCAAAGGCGCGGAATTAACGCTCTAGGCCTGGCTGGCGTCGATGGACAACTTCTGATGGCTCGTCGCAAAACGGCGATCCGAACGGTGACTCCCGAAGGACGGGTGCAGATTGTGCGCGATGACTATACGGGACAGATTGAACAGGTTAACGCCAGGCTCTTACATCTGCTGCTGGATGCGGGCTATGTGCCAGTAATCGCTCCCCTGGCGCTGAGTTATGAGGGGGAACGGCTCAATGTAGATGGCGATCGGGTCGCCGCTGCCATTGCTGGCGCTCTACGAGCTGAAGATCTGGCAATTGTGACAAATGTTCCTGGCCTGTTACGCGATCCCGCTGACCGCACGAGTCTTATTCGTCGCATTGATGCCCATCGGCTAGATGAATATACCTCCTACGCTCAGGGAAGGATGCGCAAGAAGATGTTAGGTGCAAGCGAGGCCCTTGAGAAGGGCGTGAGGCGCGTTTACATCGGCAATGCAACCCTTGAAGCTCTGCTCGCTGGCGAGGGAACGAAGATCGAAACAGCAGAGGTCGCGCTCACAGCAGGCAGAAAGAGGTAAACGATGCTCGCAACCACCAGTACCAGTATTGAGACGGAAGAGGCATATACAAGTGGGGTCTATGGCAAACGACCGGTGGCAATTGTACGCGGCGAGGGTGCCCTGCTCTGGGACGAAGATGGACGCGAATATATCGACTGTATGGCGGGCCATGGCGTGGCAAATGTGGGTCATGGACGCCCTGAAATGGTCACAGCACTCTCCGAACAGGCAGCACGTCTGATAACCTGTCCCGAAGTCGTTTACAACGATACACGGGCACGATTGCTGGAACGGCTGGCTCGCCTTGTTCCAGTCGAGCAGACGCGGATCTTTCTCTGCAACAGCGGCACAGAGGCTGTTGAGGGGGCCATCAAGTTCGCTCGTCTGGCCACCGGACGCACTGGCATTATCGCTACGTTGCGTGGCTTCCATGGGCGCACGCTTGGTGCTCTCTCGGCCACCTGGGAACCACATTACCGTGAGCCGTTCGCGCCCCTGGTTCCTGACATTACTCATATGCGCTATAATAAGCTGGATGCGGCAGAAGCGGCTATTAACGAGGAAACGGCGGCAGTAATTATTGAACTGGTTCAGGGCGAGGGCGGAGTTCATCCAGCAACACAAGAGTATGTTCACGGATTGGCTAAACTCTGTCATGAACGAGGCGCACTGTTGATTGTGGATGAGGTGCAGACCGGTTTTGGCCGAACTGGAGCACTTTTTGCCAGTCAACTCTACGGTCTTGAGCCGGATATTCTCTGTCTGGCCAAATCGCTGGCCGGTGGCCTGCCAATGGGGGCTATCTGTCTGGGTAGTCGCGTTCAGGAGAGCGGACGCATCGGCAAAGGGGTACATGGGACGACGTTTGGAGGTAATCCGCTGGTCTGTGCGGCTGCACTGGCCACACTGGATATTCTGGAAAAAGAAAACCTGGCCGGTCGTGCCCAAGAACTGGGCGCATATGCGCTCTCACGTCTGCAAGCGATGCATTCGCCACTGATTCGCGAGGTGCGTGGATGTGGTCTGATGCTGGGAATCGAACTGACGTGCAAGGTTCAGCCGTATCTAGAACAACTCTGCGATCAGGGCATCCTGGCCCTACCGGCGGGTCCACGCGTTCTACGACTGTTACCCCCACTGGTCATTCGTCGAGAACAACTGGAGCATGTACTTGATGTAATCGAGCATATGCTGGATGCTTCGACCGAAAAGCCCTCACAAAGAGGAGAGACACCAGACACAATACAGCCAGAGGTGGCACTGCTCCACGGACTGGTCAGTCGCGTAAGCTATTCCGGCTCAGAGGGTGTGGCCGTGCGCTACCTGGTTGAGCAGGCACACAAGCTAGGTCTGGAGGCAGGTGTTGACGAGGCAGGCAACTTTATCGCCGGAACTGCCCTGACTAGAGACACCCAGCCAGTCATTCTATTGGGACATATCGATACGGTACGCGGCGTGGTGCCAGTGCGTATTGAGGATGGCAAGCTGTACGGACGTGGCTCGGTGGATGCAAAGGGACCGCTGGCGGCGTTTGTCTGTGCTGCCGCTCGTGTGGCACGTACAGGTACCCTGGAACGACCTGTGCTGGTCGTTGGCGCGGTTGAAGAGGAGTCGGCAACCTCCCGTGGAGCGCGGGCAGTTGTGGGGCGCTACAGTCCTGTAGCCTGCATCATCGGCGAACCCAGCGGCAGCAAAGCTATTACCCTCGGCTACAAGGGTCGTCTGCTGGTCGAAGGAACGATCAGCCGTTCAATCAGTCATACGGCTGGACCCAAACGCTCTACCAGCGAACTGGTGGCGGCCCTCTGGGAACTGGTACGGACCCATGCCGAACGCTGGAACGCAGAGCACGCTGGCACCTCAACCTTTGCCTCATTGATGCCTTCTCTACGCGGTCTGAACACACAGCAGGATGGACTGCACGAACAAAGCGACTTTACCATTGGCTATCGACTTCCTCCCCAGTTCGCTCTCGCAGAGCTGCGGGATCAATTGACAGCCTGGGCGGCAGAGTCATCTATCCAGTTGACCTTTAGAGGTGAGGAGCAGGCATTTCAAAGTGCCCGTACAGCTCCTGTAGCTCGCGCGATGGTGAACGCACTACGAGCAAGCGGAGTTCAACCAACCTTCAAGCTGAAAACTGGCACGTCCGATATGAACGTTGTCGGTCCGATCTGGGGCGAGAATATTGTGGCCTACGGACCCGGAAACTCCCAGTTGGATCATACTCCTGATGAACACATATCGATCGATGAGTACTTGCACTCTATTGATGTTCTGGAACACACATTACATACCCTGATCCAATCAGGAGAAACGGTCCTATGAACAACAGACTGACGATACTTGATACGACCCTGCGTGAAGGGGAACAATTTACCGGTGCGTACTTTCAACCGGAACAACGGTTAACTATCGCTCGGCAGCTTGATGCGATCGGGGTAAGAATGATTGAAGTCCCCTCACCCATCGCTTCACCTGAGACACACCAGGCGATCGAGTCCATATGTGCACTCAATCTGCACGCAAAGATTATCGCGCATGTGCGCTGTGTCGAGGCCGATGTCGTGGCAGCCCTGGCAACACCAGTAGACGGACTCAATCTCTTCTACGGCACATCAACAGAGCTGCGCACTCACAGTCATGGACGCAACATTGAGCAGATACTCATAGACGCACTCCCCTTGATCCGACGAGTACGTGAGGCAGGTCGCTATGTACGTTTCTCAGCCGAAGACGCTTTTCGGAGCGATCTGGTTGACCTGCTAACTGTCTTTGATGCGGTAGTCGAGGCTGGTGCGGAGCGCATCGGACTGCCCGACACGGTTGGTATCGCCACACCACGACAGGTTGAACGACTGGTACGATTGTGCCGTGAACGCTATCCAGATGTGGGTATTGAGTTTCATGGACACAACGATACCGGCTGCGCCCTTGCGAATACGGTAGCCGCACTTGAAGGCGGCGCAGACTGTCTGGATGTAACTGTACTGGGCATCGGTGAACGCAACGGAATCACACCTCTGAGCGGTCTGATCGCGCAGCTCTATATACACCACACTGACCTTTTAGAAGGCTACGACTTGAGCCAGTTAGCCGCGCTCGATCACTATGTTGCGGACTGCCTCCAGGTTCATATTCCCTTCAACATGCCCATCACTGCTCCCGGTGCCTTCACGCATCGCGCTGGCGTTCACACGCGAGCGGTACTGCGCAACCCACGAGCCTACGAAGCACTCGATCCCAGAGACTTCGGTCTGGAGCGACGACTCGATATCGGCTCCCGCTATACAGGACGACACGCAGTGGGTCAACGCGCCAGCGAACTGGGTTTACAATTAAACGGCGAAGAAATTGGAGAGTTGACTCTAGCACTCAAAGGCAAAGCCGAAACGGGCGCGTTAAGCCTGGATGAGGTCGATATCTTTATACGTTCCTGGCACATGAACTATCAATTAACCTGAAGATCTATTGAATACCGTTAAGAGTACAGAAAGAAGGAAGCATACCATGGGAACATTAACAGAAGAAATTTTTAGCTACAAACTGGGACGCCGCGTTGAACAGGGAGAGACAGTTGTTGTAGAAGTTGATCACATTATGAGCCATGATACCACCACTCCACTGGCGATCCAGGCCTTCCGCAAGCTGGCCGATCAGACCGGCGGACAGGTCAATAACCGCTCACGCTCACATCTGATCTTTGATCACATTATTCCAGCCTCCACCATCCAGGCCGCAACCCTCCACCGCGAGACACGCAATTTTGCACGCGAACAGGGCCTTAGTATCTTGCAGCAGGGCATCTGTCATCAGGTGATGCCTGAAATGGGCTTTATCACACCGGGCGCAATCATTGTGGGAGCAGATAGTCATAGCTGTAGCTATGGGGCTTTTGGAGCCTTTGGGACTGGCATGGGTTCAACAGATATCGGAGTAGCCTACGCAACTGGAAAAGCCTGGTTCCGCGTCCCCACGACTATCAATGTCCATCTGACCGGTCAATTGCAACCGGGTGTTTTTGCCAAAGACGTTGCACTAGAGATGGTACGCCAGATTGGAGTGGAGGGTGCGAACTACCGGGCACTCGAATTCACCGGCGAACTGGTCGAGAACTTCACTATCAGTGAACGCTTCACCTTCTGCAATATGGCCATTGAAATGGGTGGCAAGGCGGGACTGGTCGCGGCAGATGAAAAAACTCGTGAATGGCTGCACGGTCGCACTGAAAAAGAATATCCTATGCTGAAGGCTCAAGATCCACAGTACGAGCAGATCTTTGAGATTGATGCCTCAGCACTCACTCCCATGATTGCCTGCCCACCGGATGTCAACAACGTCGTACCAGTCGGGGAAGTCTCGTCGGTCAAGCTTGATGAGGTATTTCTGGGTACCTGCACCAACGGACGACTGGACGATCTCGCAATCGCTGCCCAGATTCTCAAAGGCCGCAAGATCCATCCTGAGACTCGTATGGTGATCATTCCAGCCTCGCGTGAGATTCAGTTAGAGGCGCTTCGTCTGGGCTATATCGAAATCTTCATCGAGGCCGGAGCATCCGTTGGCACCCCTGGCTGCGGTCCCTGCATTGGACGCCACTTTGGGGTACTCGCCCCTGGTGAGCGTGCCCTGACGACCATGAATCGCAACTTCACCGGACGTATGGGCGATCCCACAGCCGAGATCTACCTGGGCAGTCCCGCCAGCGTAGCGGCATCTGCATTGACCGGATACATCACCGACCCACGCGAATATCTCTAAGAAGTACTCAGTTATAGATCAGATCCTTGTTGTATACTTAAGTCGAACATGCACCAATAGAGAACCGAGGAATGCACTCATGAGCCGAATCTGGAAACTTGGCGACAACATAAACACTGATATCATCATCCCTGGACGCTACAATGTCACAACCGACCGGGCGCAACTGGCAAAACACTGTCTCTGCGAAGTTTTGCCAGAATTCTCACAACAGGTCCAGCCGGGCGATGTACTCATGGGCGGAAACAACTTTGGCTGTGGCTCTTCACGTGAACACGCCCCCTCGGCCATCCTGGGCTGTCAGGTACGCGTAGTGATTGCTCATAGCTTTGCACGCATCTTCTACCGCAACGCAGTCAATATCGGTCTACCTGTCCTGGTCTGTGCAGAAGCTGTTCTGGCCAGTAACGATGGCGATCAGATTGCTGTAGATCTCGAACACGGCGAGATCTCCAATCTCACTACCGGACAAACGTTTCAATCGGAGCCGCTGGACCCCTTTGTGGCACGCATTGTACAGGCCGGTGGCATCCTTGAATATATTCGCTTAGAAGGAACGTTACGATGAATTTTCGTCACGGGCACGGCTGTTCAGATGGACCGCTGGTCTGCGTTATCCCAGGCGACGACGCAGCGCCAGAGGTCGTTCTACCTACGGTCGAGCTTTTGCACGAGCTTACACCCGGCATTCGCTTTCGTGAGGCCTTGAGCGGTCGTGCGGCACAGGAAAAATATGGCGATCCGTTTCCCAAAGAGACACGCCTGGCCATCAGTGCCGCTGACTGTACGTTCTTCGGGGCCAGCGGCGGACCGAGCAGACCAGTTCTCTGGCATCTGCGCTGGGGCATGCAGACAGCGGTGAATGTACGTCCAATCCGCTGGAGACAGGGCTATCGCAGTCCAATGAGCCATCCTGAACGCATTAACTATCTCATTGTGCGCGATAACCTGGAGGGACTTTACCCACCGCGCGAGGGCGACCTGAGCGAGTTGACTGCACTTTCCAGTAGTTCTAGCTGGTACCTGCCGCCAAAACCTGAACAGCAAGGCGCATATGCTGTGCGTGTCTGCACAGATGAGCAGATCAAACGCGTGGCAGAGGCGGCTATCCACTTCGCCTATGAGCGCCAATCAATCGGCTTTCCCGGTCGCATTACCCTGGGTGCCAAGTATTCGATCCAGCCACGTACCGAAGGACGCTTCCGCGAAATTGTCCGTTCAATGGTCCAGGCTAAAGCCGGACTGACTTATCAGGAATTCTTGATCGACGACCTGGCCCGTCGCATGATTGCTGAACCTGAGACACTGGATGTCGTCGTGCTGAACAACGAGAACGGCGATATCCTGGCAGACGTGGCCGCTGGCTGTATCGGAGGTCTTGGACTCGCTCCTAGCGCCTGCTATGGCGAAGAGTATGCCTACTTTGAACCCGTCCACGGTTCCGCACCCGATCTAGTCGGAAAAAATATCATCAATCCCACCGCGATGCTTTTCACAGGAATACTTATGCTGGACTATCTAGGCTATTTTCACGAGGCCCAGCGCCTGGAGGATGCCATTGCACGCGTTTATCGACGAGGTCAGGTCGTACCCGTAGACCAGGGCGGTAGCGCCAGTACCAGCGAATTCTTGACAGCAGTTCGCAACGAGTTGTAATGTAAACGAGACACTTCAGAGCAAAATACCAGAAACGCAGTGAAACAGTATGGAGAAACAGAACCATATGATAGAAATAGTGCGAGCTGAGCTGGCAGACCTTCCAGTGCTTGCGCCGCTCTTCGATGGATACAGGCAGTTTTACAAACAGGCCAGTGACCTGACAGGAGCGGAACACTTTCTTCGTGAGCGACTGGAAGAACAGAGTTCGGTGATCTTCGTGGCCTGGCAGAAAAACGAGGATAGCCCTCCTCAGGCCAGCGGCTTCATGCAACTCTATCCCTCATTCTCTTCGACCTCAATGCAACGTCTCTGGATCTTGAACGATCTCTTTGTCTCACCTGAAGCACGTCGTTCAGGTGTGGGCCGCGCCCTGCTGGAGCATGCCAGAGACTTTGCAATTCAGACCCATGCGAAGGGTCTGGAACTCAGTACAGCCGTGGACAATTTCACCGCCCAGTCTCTCTATGAGTCCACTGGCTGGCTACGCGAGACTGAGTTCTACGGCTATAATCTTGCTCTATAAGGGTGCGATTTGTCATGAAAATAGCTGCGTTTCCCCACGGGACCACGATTATGCATCATAGCGCGGTAGGATGTTCAAGGGAAGAGTGCGTCTTATATACATATAATCTCCGCCAACGTTCCCACGTGTTCACACGCCATAAAAGCCTCAATCCCCTCCACAATCTCTGCCGCGATATGTGGGTTGGCAAAATTGGCCGTGCCAATCTCGACTGCCGAGGCACCGGCCATGAAAAACTCCAGAGCATCGTTAGCGCTACTGATCCCTCCAATACCGATCACAGGTACCTGTGGGTGCGAACGATGTAGAACGGAGGCAACTTCGGAGACCATACGTAACGCAATGGGCATAATAGCTGGACCCGACAAACCGCCGGTACCGTTGCCCAGGATAGGACGACGGGCACGCGTATCTATGCGCAGGCTGGTGATGGTGTTAATCAGCGAAATCGCGTCCGCACCCACGTCTGCGGCTGCAAGAGCCATGGGACGTAGATCCCCAGGGTTGGGCGAGAGTTTGACAATCAATGGCCAGGTTGTCACCTTCCTCACAGCCGCAGTTACCTCGGCAACTGTCTGAGCATCAGCCCCAAAAACGCTGCCGCCCTTGCGCACATTGGGACAGGAAACGTTGAGTTCTATGCCCGAGATGCCAGGCACACCCTCAAGAAACTCAGCCAGCGCCACAAATTCTTCCACAGTATCACCGGCGATATTGACAATCACCGGAGTCGTCCAACCCGACCAGACAGGAGCATACTCCTCAATTAGCGTATGTATCCCAGGATTGCGCAGACCAATGGCATTTAACATCCCCGCTGTGACATTCAGCATGCGCGGCTCCGGGTTACCCTCACGCGCCCTCAAAGTCGTTCCCTTACAAACAATCGCCCCAACCTTCTCCCGGTCAGCATAGTCGAAGCCGTAGCGAATAAAGTCCGACGAGGCCACAAGAACTGGATTGCGCAACAATAATCCCTTCTCATGGCGCGGAGCCAGTTCTGTCCGCAGATCGATTGAAGCTCCCTCAGACATGGTTTGTGCTCTCCCGTTGATATGCGTTAGCTATACTGTACCTCTTGTGAGTCTCTGTCCACGAGGCGCATCTACAATTTGCCCATCCTGATAGACCAGTTTACCACGTAAAAACGTCGCTACAGGTCGGCCAATCAGTTCCATCCCTTCATAGATGGACCAGGCATTCTTCGTAAAAAGATCCTCTTTTTTGACGGTCCAGGGCCGCTCTACATCCACTACTACTACGTCTGCATCCTTCCCAGCGGTCAGGCTTCCTTTCTGAGCAAAACCAAAGATGCGTGCAATGTTCTGAGATGTAACCCGAGCGATACACGACAGACCCTCCTCCAAAGTCTCCATACCAAAGCGCCTGACCCAGTTCGTCACCAGAACCGGCAACGCCTCCTGTAAACCAGGCATGCCTGACGATACCTCCCACATATTCTCTTTCCGTTTCTCCATCAACGTATGGGGAGCGTGATCCGTAATCACCGCATCGATCTTGCCAGCTCGCAACAATTGCCAGAGCCGATCTACCGACGCAGGATCACGCAGCGCTGGCGCAATATTGAGCATTGTGCCATAGCGTACATAGTCAGCACTACTAAAGGCCAGGTGCACCGTCGTCACCTCACCAGAAACTTCAACGCCCAGACTACGCCCAAACTCGATAGCCGCGAACTCCTCAGGGGTCGATTGGTGCAACAAATGCAGCTTGACCCCGAAATATTTAGCCAGAGAGATCATTTCTAACACAGAGGTCAGAACAACCGCAAGATTACGTGCATCGGACCAGACAGCCGCATCTGTCCTGCCCTGCTGATCCCGATAGTGATGAACAAAATAGTCAATCAACGCCTGATTCTCTGCATGGACAAGCGCCATTATACCTCGTTGACCCAGAATCCTGAAAACCTCCGCCAGTTCACCTGCTTCAGGAATGGTTGTCAGAGCTGTTCCATGGCCAGCGGCAAAGATCTTGACCCCTGTAATCTTCTCTTTCTCAACGTTCCACAACTCCTGAAGCGCATCGCGAGCCACACCCATATTGATCGCAAAGTCACAATACGAACGTCCCGTATAGCGTTCGATCTGTGCGTCCAACAGTGCTGGAGTCGTCGTCGGAGGAAGCGTATTGGGCATATCCAGCAGAGTTGTGTAGCCACCCGCTACGCCTGCCTGCGTTCCATGAGGAATATCCTCTTTATATTCCAAACCCGGTTCACGCATATGCCCATGAATTTCCATCAGACCAGGCAACAGGTACTTGCCCCGAAAATCTAGCGCACCCGTCAGATCCTCAGGAAAACCCTCCTCAACCCGCTCAATCATCTCGCCTGAAAGATAGACTGTTCCATCAAAAACGCGCTCAGGCAGTACAATCTTTCCCAGTAATGGCACAGACATAGCTCAACCTCTTCTTAGAACAACTTTGTTAACAGATAGACACAACCCATCGACTTGCTCCTCTTATGAACTGTTTGGCGCTACGCCACCACACTCTCTATGAGTCAT
>DAOTTL010000069.1:0-21859 GCA_034438135.1 Ktedonobacteraceae bacterium
GGGGCAGTTGCCTCACAAAACAGGCCAGTGCTCTTTTTATGGGAATTTCATTATACTCAGTGAGGATGCACAATGATGGCAGATAGCTCAATATCAACTACCCTGGACCAGCTTGTCGCTCGTTCGCGTAAGCTGGGCGCGGACCGTTCGGTCTGTAACTGGGGAGGTGGCAACACCTCGGTGAAATCCGACGAGGTGGATTTTCGTGGACGTACTGCTCGTGTGCTGTGGGTCAAGGGTTCCGGTTCTGACCTGGCAACGGTCACACAGGCCTCATTTACTGGACTCTATCTGGATGATGTGCTGCCCCTGCTGGAGCGTGAGCAGATGAGTGATACCGAGATGGTTGATTATCTCGCACACTGCTTTTATGAGCCAGGTCGTCCACGTCCCTCTATCGAAACTCTTTTGCATGCGTTTCTTCCATTTACGCATATCGATCACACTCATGCTGACGCGACGAACTATTTTGCCTGTGCTGTCGATGGGGAGAGTCTGGCAAGGGACTGCTTTGGGGATGACTTGATCTGGATTCCCTATCGCCGTCCTGGCTTTGGGCTGGCACGTGAGGTTGCTCTGGCTGTTCGCACTCAACCGAATGTAAAGCTTGTCATTCTGGCGAAACATGGCTTGATCACCTGGGGGGAGAGCGACGAGGAGTGCTACGCTTCAACTCTGGCCCATATCTCGCAGGCGAGAGACTATGTGGAAGCCCGCATTCTGCAAGGTTCAGGGGGCGAACGCTCGCGAGAGGTCTTTGGTGGTAGTCGTGTGACTGCCCTTGCGGTTGAAGAGCGGCACAGTATCGCAACCCGTGTTGCACCCATTTTACGTGGACTGGTTTCGGCAGAGAAGCGTCAGATTCTCCGCTTTGAAGATAGCGAGGACGTGCTGGCCTTTGTCAGTAGTCAGGATGCGCCGCGTCTGACAACGATTGGAGCTGCCTGTCCCGATCATCTGATCCACACAAAACCCTGGCCGCTGCTGGTTGACTGGACTCCTGGGCAAGATGCTGAGTCCCTGCTTGAGTCCCTACGAACGGGTGTGGCATCCTATACAGCAAAGTATCGAGACTATGTGGAGACGAACACGCACCAGGACCTCGATCCCGATGCCGCCACGCCTGTCTATCGCGATCCTGAGAGTGTGGCCGATCCGCATCCACGGGTGATCCTGCTTCCAGGCGTTGGCATGTTTACGACTGGTAAGGACGCCACAATGGCCGGTGTTTCCGCTCAACTCTATCACCGTGCGATTGCCGTGATACGTGGGGCGGAGAGCTGCGGAGGTTTTATCTCGCTAAGTGACGCGGAGAGCTATGCTGTCGAATACTGGCCGCTGGAACAGTATAAGCTCAAGCAGGCTCCGCCGGAGCGCGAGTTCTCGCGGCGCATCGTGCTGGTCACTGGCGCGGCTGGTGGTATTGGTTCGGCCATCTGTCGGCGTGTGGCTCAAGATGGAGCGCAGATCGTTGCCACCGATATCGATCTGGAAAGCGCGGAACAACTGGCGGGATACCTTAACGAGCACTTTGGCGCGGGACGGGCGATAGCAATAAAGATGGATGTGACCAATGAGGCCAGCGTACAGGCAGCTTTTGAGCAAGCTGCTCTGACCTTTGGCGGGATCGATATTGTGGTCAATAACGCCGGTCTGGCTTCCAGCGCTCCGATTACTGAGACCACTCTGGCGGAGTGGAATAAGAACTGGAATGTACTGGCCACCGGTTACTTCCTGGTGGCGCGTGAGGGCTTTCGAGTCTTGCAGGCGCAGGGACGAGGCGGCGGTCTGGTTTTTATTGCCAGCAAGAATGCATTGGTTGCTGGCAAGAACGCAGCCGCGTACTCAACTGCCAAGGCCGCAGAGGCTCATCTGGCGCGTTGTCTGGCGGAAGAAGGTGGGCAGTTCGGCATACGTGTAAATACGGTCAACCCGGACGCGGTGTTGAGTGGTTCGCGTATCTGGAGCAGTTCATGGAGACAGGAACGGGCGGCCACATACGGGGTCGCACCAGATCAATTGGAGGAAGTGTATCGAAAGCGTACAACCCTGGGAGTCAACATTCTGCCAGATGACATCGCTGAGGCGGTTGCATTCTTTGCCTCACCAACTCGTTCGCTGAAAAGCACTGGCAACATCCTCAACGTTGATGGTGGCGTCGCGGCTGCGTATACTCGTTAGAGGTGGCATGGAGAGAGAGGAGTCAGGAGCATGGCGACCCGCAACGTAGCTGCGATCGACCTCGGTGCTGAGAGTGGTCGGGTTATCCTGGTGCGTTTCGATGGCAGAGATATCAGTCTGGAGGAGATACATCGTTTTCCTAATCGTCCGGTGAGGGTGCACAAGCACCGTTTCTGGAATGTGGCTGGTTTGTGGGATGAGATACTTGTGGGACTGCGTAAAGCCAGAAAGGTGGCGGGAACGCTTGATAGCATTGGCGTTGATACGTGGGCCATTGATTATGGCTTGATAGATGCCAACGGTTTTTTGCAAGGGATGCCTTTCCAGTATCGCGACCACCGCACCGATGGTGTGATGGAGCAGGTCTTTCAGACTATCCAGCGTGAGGAAATCTATCGGCGCACAGGTATCCAGTTTCTGCCTTTTAATACGCTTTTCCAGCTCTATGCGCATGAGCAGATGCAGCCGGGAGTCCTGGCTCATGCGCATCGTCTGTTATTGATTCCTGATCTGCTGCATAACTGGCTCTGTGGATCAACCGTGTCCGAGTACACGAACGCGACGACGACGCAGTGCTGGGATTCCGCTGCTGGAGCGTGGATCACCGATCTGTTTGACCGTTTGCAGATACCAACGTCGATGCTCCCGCCAGTTGTAGGCGCGGGCACTCTTCTTGGCGAGGTGCTCCCAGAATGGCGTAGCGATCTTGGTGTGGCAAAGGTTATTGCGCCCGCGACCCATGATACTGGCTCCGCGATTGTAGCTATTCCCGCGCAACCCACGAATGATTGGGGCTATATTAGCTCCGGCACGTGGTCACTGGTGGGTGTTGAGCTTCCCCAACCTATCATGACTACGGAGTCGCTCGCCGCAAACTATACCAATGAGGGCGGCGTATTTGGGACGACGCGCTACCTCAAGAATGTGATGGGACTCTGGCTTTTGCAGGAATGTCAGCGTTGCTGGAGGCGCGAGGGTCATTTCATCGATTATGATACGTTGTTAGCGGATCTGGATGCTGTGCCAGCTTTCGTTTCTCTGATCGATCCAGATGAGGCGCGATTCCTGGCTCCAGAGGATATGCCGGTCGCGATCAATGCCTATCTGCGAGAGCACAATCAGGCTCAACTTGTCGCGCCATCGGCGTTTGCGCGGTGCATCATGGAGAGTCTGGTGCTGCGCTATCGAGAGGTATTTCGACAGATGGGACGGCTCTCAGGTTTTCCAATTAAGCAGGTCCATGTTGTCGGTGGGGGCACACGCAATGTACGCCTCAACCAGTGGTTAGCCGATGCCATGGGGGTGCCAGTGGTCGCCGGACCTTACGAAGCGACCGCGCTGGGGAACGCTTTGATGCAACTGGTCGGTCTGGGAGAACTCCACAATTTGAGTGAAGTACGTGCCATAGCGCAGAATATATCTGTGCAGGTCTACACTCCAAATGAGATCGCCAGCGCGGCCTGGAATGAGGCCGCGCAGCGTTTTGAGACCCTGTCCTCGTAAGCGTTTTCTGACACTCAGGCCCGGCTCAAATTGCGAGACTCTCTGTGTATACAGGCGAGGGCAGTTTGCCACTTTGTACCAGGGAAGCCAGGTATGTATGAAACAGGCTCTCATCAACCTCTGGATACCTGATAGAGAGCTCAGCCAGCGCCGTCCGGGTGAACCCGGTGTCAAACTCGACTGAAGGTGTTCGCTCTTTGTTCGTCCCGTGTTTTACCTGCTCAGGTTTGGGAAATTGGGGAAGAAGGTCTACTAGAGTAGTGCTCTTCGTGTTCTCTCTTTCTGAGAAGCGTACTGCCTCTTTATACCAGACCTGGTATTCGACAGGCTGAACAGGGTAGCCGAAGGTATTGAGCCATTGAATGATGTCATTAACCTCTACCTGAGGGGTATTGTTGAAATGGAATGTCTCGCCATGAGATGTATCCTGGCGGGACAGCGCAACCATCGCATGACTTACACAATCAACGGGCGTCATTTGCAAGGTAGCTTTTCGGTTAGAAACAGGTGCCTGGCCTAATTCGATGCATCCTCTGATCAGTTTAGCGAGGTTGTCATCCTCATAGAGAGCATTTCTCTGGGGGAAGCCAGTAATCGTGCCAGGGCGATAGATGACAACGGGCAATCCACGCGCACGCGCTGTCTGTACAAGCTTCTCCGCTACCCATTTGCTTTGAGCATAGCCGCTATGTAAATAGTGCCAGCAATCGTCAATCGAGGTATGCTCATCGTTGTAGCGGGGCTGCTCTTCATTTTTATCGCCCAGGACATTTAAGGTGGAGACGTAGTGCACTGGTTTGAGTTGATGGGTCATTGCCAGGCGAATAACCTCCCTGGTACCAAGCACATTTGCTGGCTTGAGCACATCATACGGGTACAGCATGTTCACATAGGCACCATTATGATAGATGATATCTATCTTCTGAGCCAGTGCCTGAAAATCTTGTGATGAGAGACCTAATCGCGGTTGGGCCAGGTCACCAGTCAGTGGATGGATACGTAGACTCCACTCTGGTTGCCAGAGATGCGCTTCTGCTAGCTTTTGTTGGAGTTTCTGCCTTCCCCCTGACTCGCTGCTGTCGCGTACCAGACAGTGAACATGCATTGAGGTCTGTCTGAGTAGTTCAGCTAATAAGAACGTTCCCAGAAAACCTGTAGCTCCTGTCAATAGGGCATCTTTGTAGGCGTTCCCACAGCGTTTTGCTGATCCTGCTTCTGGCGAGATTGAACTATCGAGTACGGCGTCATCCAGCAGAGACACTCCCTCCTGATCAGGCTCTTTCCGCGCAGCCTGGGAGGTATCTTCAGACTGAGGCTGTAAAAAGCATGCGATTGCCGCAATGGTAGGCTCTCGGAAGATGGTTGTCAGGGAAATGGGTTTCCCAAAATGGATTTTAATCTGCCTGGCCATCTGGATAGTAAGGAGTGAATAGCCGCCCAGCAGAAAGAAATCATCGTATACATCGACCTGCTGAATATTGAGTAAGCCGGACCAGATCATGGCCAGTTTCTTTTCGGTTTCGTCGCGAGGAGCAACCGATGCTTTTTTCCTGCTCAGTCCATCTTTTTCCTGGGGATCGGGCAGTTGCTCTTTAGCCAATTTTCCGTTAGGCAGAAGAGGCCATTCCTTCACAACTACTATCGCGGAAGGGAGCATATAGTCTGGCAGTTTTTCCTTCATGCTCTTGAGTAGCGTCCCGCTATCTTCATACCTGTCATCACTTATCATGTAAGCTACCAGTCGCTCGCCTGCCCGGGCTTTCTCCAGGCGTTTCATGACCCGACACTCTTTGACACCTGGTAGTTTCTGCAAGGTTTGCTCGATCTCGCCTAACTCGATACGATACCCACGCAATTTTATTTGCTCGTCTTTTCTTCCATCGAAGAGAATAACGCCATCATTGCGGTAGCGTCCTGTATCTCCTGTGCGATAGAGTCTGCTGCCTGGCTGTACACCCCAGGGGTCCGGCACAAATAGGGCAGCCGTCTTTTCGGCCTCCTCTAAATATCCTCTGCCAACGCCAGAGCCTCCTATATAGATCTCTCCATTCACTCCAATGGGCTGAATCTGCATCTGTTCGTTTAACACATAGACACACAATCCTGGCAAGGCAGTGCCGATAGGGAGCGAGCTTTCATCGTCTTGCTCTTTCCTCTCGTTGGAGATAACGTAGTGTGTCACATCATCTGAACATTCTGTGGGACCGTAAGCATTCATGATAGGCACCTGTGGATAGCGCCGCAACCACTGTTGACACAGATCGCGCTGTAACGTCTCTCCCGTTGTCATTAACCAGCGTAATTTTCCCAGACGAGCACTGTTTTGTGGTTGGATAGGGAGATCGAGATCGAGCATCCCACCCAACCACGAGGGTACGATCTCCAGGATGGTCACATCGTCGCGTCCTATCTGCTCACAGAGTTCCTGAGCATTCCACACAACCGTATCGGCATAGATACGGACGTTCGCTCCTATGAGCAATGGAGCTAAGACTTGCCAGATCGAGATATCGAAACAAGCTGAGGCTGTCTGAGCAACTACGTCCTTTTCACTCAGGCAGAGGGCTTCGATTTTGCTGTACAGGTGATTGAGCATACCGCGATGCTCAATCATGGCACCTTTAGGTGTGCCAGTTGAGCCGGAGGTATAGAGTATGTAGGCCAACTGCTGTTCCTGAGGTTCTATCAGGTTCTCGTACTCGTCAAAATGATCCTGGACACTCTCACATGCAGTTTCCAGGTAGAGGATCTGAGGCGGCATTCCGCCTGCTTTGTCTATGCCCTCGCATAGCTGTTCTACCTGTTCTTGCTGGTCGTGCGAGGTCAGCAGGAGATGGCACGCGCTCTGTTGGACAAATTGTTGGATACGTAGAGCCGGGTAACGTGGGTCCAGGGGAAGATAGGTACATCCAGCAAAGAGAATGCCCAGCAAACCCGCTACCCATGAAACTGAACGTACGGTATAAAGACCAACCAGTTGTTCTTGAGTGGCAGGCTGCATGTGCAGATAACGGGCCACAGCATGGGCCTGTTGCAGCAGTTCGGCATAGGTGAGCTGGTGTTGTTCATCGCTCACAGCCAGAGCTGCCGGTCTGGTGTGGACTTGTTCCAGAAATCCCGCGAGAAAAGAGCTTGCTCGTGCACTGGTGTCTGGCAAACTAGCTGGCGTTTCAAGATAGCGTTTTAGTTCCTCCGGCGACAGCAGAGGGATGCTGTCAACGCGCTGAGTGGGAGCTTTCACGAGAGATTGTAACAGGGCAAGAAAGTGGTCATGCATTCGATCGATGGTCGAGGGATCAAAAAGATGCGTATTGTACTCGATCTCACCGAAAAGCTTGTCCTTGCGTTCATACAGGGACAGATGCATATCGTAGATAGCCGTTTCGTTTTTGAACAGCTCTGAATGTTTCTCTGCCGTGTGGTTACTATACGCATCTCCCAGGAAGAGTTCTGCCTGCTCCGCATCACTTAAGGGCGTCAGGCGGGCATTCGCTAATTTCGTCGTATGAGGAAGGTTCTCAAGCGCAAACATCACCTGGAACAGTGGATGGTGACTCAATTCGCGCTCAGGCTGAAGCGCCTCTACAAGTTTTTCAAAAGGAATATCTTGATATTCGTAGGCGTCCAGCGCAACGTCTCGCACACGTTTAAGGAGATCCCAGAAGGAGGGATTATCAGCAAAGGATGTACGAAGTACCAGTACGTTCAGAAAACAGCCGATCAAGAGTTCCAGCTTACTCTCATCGCGTCCCGCAATAGGCGTACCCACTGCAATACTCTGCTGGGAACTATAACGATAGAGCAGTGTCTGGAAAGCTGCCAGCAAGGTCATAAAAAGCGTGACACCAGCTTGCTGACTGAGGGCATTCAGGGCCGTATGAATATGGGGGGGAATAGTAATATGACGTTTTGAACCGTGGAACGTTTGAATGGCTGGCCGAGGACGATCGAACGGAAGTTGGAGGACAGGAAGCTCTCGCAGCTGTTGTTTCCAGTAATTTAGATGCGGATTGAGTTCTCCATCTTGAAAGCGCTTTTTTTGCCAGACTGCATAGTCAGCATATTGGAGAGGAAGTTCAGGGAGAGGAGAAGGTTGGCCAGAAGTATAGGCAACATATATCGTCGAGATTTCACGCATCAGTACTTCGATGGACCAGCCATCAGAAATGATATGGTGCATATTGAAATGGATCACATGGCGTTCCTGGCGCACCTTTATGACCGACACGCGTAACAATGGATCGCGACTCAAATCGAAGAGATGACGGGCTTCATCCCTGACGATAGCATCAACCTTTGTGCGTTGCACATCGCGGGTAAACATACATAGATCGATGTAGGCGAAGTGAATTCCTGGCTGGGAAGAAATAAGCTGATAGAGCTGCGAGTCAACCATAGAAAAGGTCGTACGCAAACTTTCATGGCGACGACCAATCTCCTGAAGGGTCCTTTTCATCGCCTCTAAATCAATCTCACCTTGTGGAATGGTGGTAAGCCCAACATTGTAAGCACCAGGCTCCCATTGCTCAAAGAACCATAATCGTTCCTGGGTAAAAGAAGCCGGAAAGACAAACACTTCCTGATCGGACGGCAGTTCTTCGTCAGAAGTGAGACATGTAGGGGATGGTGTAAGGCTGTCCTCGCTTTTGCTTATGTCCATTAGCTTAATCCTTCTTATCCAGTACCTTAATCTTGTCGCCTCACCGAAAAGCTTTTCTTAACTAATGTTCTGACAACGTTCATCTGAAAGGCATGACCCCTCCCCCAAAGAGGGAGAAAGTACTGGGGCACAGCCCCAGGCCCCAGTCAAGGGGTTGCACCCCTTGCGTCCCTGCTTTTCAGATGAAGCCTGTCAGAGCACTCGTGACTTTGTTGCCGAATGCGCTTCGCCGCCCCTCAGGCATGAAGTTAGCAGAGGGCATCCCTCTGCACTCCCTTCTCTTTTGAGGTATTTCGGGCATGGGGTGTAAGCTATGCCCGAAATACCTCTTTTATATTCTGGGGTGGGGTGGCTTCGATTGGCAAGAGACTTAGGCAATAGAGTCTTATCTAATGAGAATACTTAGAAAAAGGTGAGACTGTCATGCCGTTCC
Organism: Ktedonobacteraceae bacterium; assembly: GCA_034438135.1. Classification (GTDB taxonomy): domain Bacteria; phylum Chloroflexota; class Ktedonobacteria; order Ktedonobacterales; family Ktedonobacteraceae; genus Paraktedonobacter. The sequence goes on from DAOTTL010000069.1 coordinate 8,778, forward strand.
AGGTGTAGTTTTTCTACGTCGGGTACCCTAGATCTTTGCTGCATGAAGAAGAAGTCTTTCAGCATACTATCTTCTGCGAAAAGAAAATACGTTTGAGATGCTATGACAATCATGAATTTATTGGGTACTCTCTCAAATAGAGCATCATCCTTTCATAAACAGCAGAAGGCGTGAAATATGCAAAAACAAGAGAAAATGTTAAGCAGGTTGGGTAAACTTTCGCTGGCAAAACAACATTTATTTGAGCAGATTCTTCAAGGAGAAGCTCCAGAAGTGACGGTCCCGGTAGCGGCAAGGCTTTCTATAGAAGAGACACCTCAGACGTTTCCTCTCTCCTCCAGTCAACAGAGATTCTGGTTTTTGCAGGAGCTTGAACCAGAGGGCAGCAGCTACAATGAGGCCAGTGCATTCCGTTTCAAGGGTCGGATGGAACTTGCGGCATTTAAGCGAGCGGTGCGAGAGATTATTCAACGGCATGCTGTCATGCGTTGCACTTTTCAAGTCCTTGAAGGGCAGCTTGTGCAGGTCGTTCATCCCTGCTGCGAGCAAGAGGATCTGCTGGCTGTGATCGATCTGCGCTCAGGTCCATTGGCAAGACGCGAAACCGATATACAATACGCTATGGATCAGGAACGGCTACGACCCTTTCGCCTGGCAGAACAGGCTCCATGGCGCTTTACTCTGCTGCAATGTGATGAAGATGACTATATTTTCTTAGCGGTAATGCATCATATTATTACTGATGCATGGTCAACAGAGATTTTCCTGCGTGAATTAGGAACGCTCTCGCTCGCTTTTGCCAGTGGCTTACCGTCTCCCTTGCCTGCGCTACACGTGCAATATACTGATTACGTGCGCAAGCAGCAGCAAACATTGGAGCACGCCAGCTTTGTCTCTTCGCTCAACTACTGGAAAGAGCAACTGGCGAATCAACTTCCCATCCTGGAACTTCCAACTGATCGTCCGCGTTCAGATATGGATGAGGGTTCCCACAATGGTGGTGCATATGCTTTTCTCCTTCCGCCCGGGTTGCTAAAAGCTCTCCATGCACGCAGTTTGCAGGAGGATGTAACGCTTTTCATGGCGCTCCTGACTGCTTTTAAGATTGTGCTCCATCGCTACACCCAACTTACCGATGTGATCGTAGGCTCACCGATTGCTGATCGGCCTGGACGCGAGTATGAACAGTTACTTGGCTGCTTTCTCAATACGCTTGTGCTGAGAAGCAATCTGGCTGGTGATCCTGATATCCGTACTCTTTTGAAGCGGGTGCGCCAGGTGACTTTAGATGCACTTGATCACGCGAACGTACCCTTTGAGAGGCTTGTTGAGGAGTTACAACCGGCACGAATACTCAATCATTCTCCGCTTATTCAGGTTCTCTTTATGCTGCAAAATATGCCTGTTTCTGCCGTTCAACGGGATGATATAACGATAGAACAGGTAGAGCTTGGCATCGTGTCCGCAAAAGCTGATATCGCGCTGTTATTGCAGGAGAACGATGAGGGACTGCATGTATCTATCGAATATAACCGGGATCTCTTCGATGCTTCGCGTATGGAGCGTATGGCTTACCATTTTCAGCGAGTACTGGAGGTCATCGTTGCTGATCCCACCCGGCGCATCAGCGAAATAGATCTTTTGTCAGCAGAAGAGCAGCAGTGGCTTTTCGCTCGTAACGAGATAGAGCCGGTACCTCCTCGTACACCCCGTTTGCATGAGTTATTTGAAATGCAGGTGACGCGTACGCCACGTGCGCCAGCAATACTCTTTGGACAGGAAGAGTTGAGCTATGAGGAGTTAAATCAACGCGCCAATCAGCTTGCACATTATTTGCAGTCGGCAGGCGTTGGTCCTCAAACCCTGGTAGGGATCTGTTTAGAGCGCTCACTTACAATGGTCATCAGTATTCTGGCTGTGTTGAAGGCTGGTGGAGGCTATGTTCCGCTGGACCCTGCTCATCCCGTTGAACGTCTGGCATTTATTATGCGTGATGCTCAGGTGGGTTTCCTCCTGACCCAAAGCGGTAAAAACCTGTCTGATTATCCCGCGTCCGTCATGTTTCTGGATACGCTCTGGCAGACTATTGAGCGGGAAAGCATTGCAAATCTCGACTGCGTAGTGGGGGATCATGATATCGCTTATGTGATGTATACCTCAGGTTCAACGGGACTGCCCAAGGGTGTGGTTATCGAGCATGGTGGACTGGGCAGTATGATTGCGGCACACGTGCGCATCTTTAATGCACAGCCACATGATCGCATCGCCCATTTTGCGTCGTTCAGTTTTGATGTATCCGTCACAGAAATGTTTACAGCTTTCCTTGTGGGTGCACAATTATTTCTGATTCCTCAAGAGGAACGCTGGCCTGCGCCGTTGTTAGAGCACTATTTGCAAGAGCATACCATTACGATGGCTTCATTTCCTCCCTCAGTACTGGCGCAAATGTCGTCTGAGCGCTTGCCGGATTTGCGCACGGTTATCTCTGCGGGAGAGGAGCTTGCACGGGAAACTGCCCTTCGCTGGTCTGCTGGACGGCAGATGTTCGACGCTTATGGCCCAACAGAAGGAACTGTGTTTGCAACGATAGCCCGATGTTCCCCTGAGAGGCGTCAGCCTTCTATTGGTTATCCAGTTCCTGGTACCCAGGCCTATATCCTCGATACTCATCATCGTTTCGTTCCAATTGGCGCGGTGGGGGAACTTTCCCTTGGCGGGATAGGGATAGCAAGAGGGTATATCAATCGTCCTGAACTTACCAGCGAGCGCTTTATTCCTGACCCATTTAGTGATGTGGCAGGCGCATGCCTGTATAGGACTGGCGATAGGGCCAGATACCTGTCTGATGGCAGTGTCGAGTATCTTGGGCGTACGGATAATCAAGTAAAAATTCGTGGCTATCGTATTGAGCTTGAAGATATCGAGTCTGTGTTACGAGCACATCCTATGGTGCAAGATTGCGCTGTGAGTGTCTGGCAAGAAACAGAGAACGATAAACGATTGGTTGCTTATGTCGTGGTGTCTGACACTGAGAGCATAGGCAATAAACCAGGCTTGAGCGAGGTTCGCGCTTTCTTGAAGGCAAAATTGCCCGAATACATGGTACCCGCCTATCTGGTCTTCCTGAGTACCCTCCCATTGACAGTCAACGGTAAATTGGATCGTCGGGGATTGCCTGCCCCCACTGAAATTGTTAATACGCTGTCAACTGCCTTTATCGCGCCATCTACTGAGACAGAAAAACGACTGAGCGAAGTATGGTGCTCTCTTCTCCATATTCAACAGATCGGTCGAGATGATAGCTTTTTTGAGGTCGGTGGACATTCACTCTTACTCACTCTGATGCTCATCCAGGTCCAGGAAGTATTTCATGTGAATCTCTCTCTGCGTACAGCCTTTCAGGCTCCTACTCTCGCAGAGTTCGCCATAAGAATCGACCAGATGCAGGCTCGCGGGACTGAGGTTGCGAAATCTGCTATCACATTAGCGCCTCGCCAGGCAATACGAGCACCCGTGTCAGTGCTCAGTGGACAAATAAGTGATTTGGAGAAAAATGTGGAACTGTAGCCCGGCAATAGTGAAAAAAGCTTTTCCACGTTCATCTGAAAAACAGTGAGGGATCAGGAGCAAGTAAATGGTAAAACAACCTGATAGAAGTACTTCGGCGGGGAGCGGGCCGCTTGCGTCAAGTATTCCGGCGCAATCCCTTGAGGACCGTCTCCAGGAGCGCAGACAGAAGCGGCGGCAACAGGTCGAGGATCGAGAGATTGCCATTGTGGGGATGGCCGGTCGCTTTCCAGGAGCCAATACCCTGGAAGCGTTCTGGCAGAATCTAGCCGCAGGGGTGGAGTCGATTACGCGGTTTACGCCTGAAGACTTGCAAGCGGCGGGTGTGCCGGTGGAGCAGCTACAGGAGCCGAACTATGTGCCAGCATCTCCGGTTCTGGATGATGTTGCTGGATTTGATGCGGCCTTCTTTGGCTACAGTCCGCAGGAAGCGCAGGTGATGGACCCTCAGCATCGTCTGTTCCTGGAAAGTTGTTGGCAGGGGCTGGAGACGGCTGGCTATGATCCTTTCACCTTCCCCGGTCTCATCGGCGTCTTCGGTGGCTGCAATATCAGCACCTATCTTCTCAGCTTTTTCAATAACCCGCATGTGAGACAGCTCAACAATGATTACCAGCTCATGATTGGGAATGACAAAGATTCCTTGACGACGACGGTGTCGTACAAGCTGAATCTGAAGGGACCCAGCTATGCGGTGCAGACATTTTGCTCGACCTCGCTGGTGGCGGTGCATCTGGCCTGCCAGAGCTTACGAGCGGGGGAGTGCGATCTGGCGTTGGCGGGGGGAGTCTCGATCCGTGTGCCTACGGTCAGGGGATATCTCTACGAAGAAGGAGGCCAGGAATCCCCAGACGGGCATTGTCGCAGCTTTGATGCTCAGGCGCGGGGCACACTGTTTGGCGATGGGGTGGGAGTGGTGGTCCTCAAGCGGTTATCGGAGGCGCTGGCGGATGGAGATCCCATTGTGGCGGTGCTCAAAGGGTCGGCGACCAACAACGATGGGGCGGTCAAAGTCAGCTATACCGCTCCGAGTGTGGGAGGACAGGCTCAGGTGGTGCAGGCGGCCTTGCAGGATGCGGAGGTGTCAGCCGAAAGCATCCAGTATGTGGAGGCGCATGGGACCGCGACGGCGCTAGGGGATCCCATCGAAGTGGCCTCGCTGACCAGAGCATATCGGCAGCAGACGGAGCGCGTGGGCTACTGCGCGTTGGGGTCGGTCAAGAGCAATATCGGGCATCTGGATCGAGCCTCGGGGATCTCGGGACTGCTCAAAGTGGCGCTGGCACTGCACCATCGCAGGTTGCCAGCCAGTCTGCACTATCAGCAGCCCAATCCGGCCATCGATTTTGCGCGGAGTCCGTTTGTGGTCAATCAGCAGACGCGGGCGTGGCCCGAACCGGAGCAGGGGAGGATGCGGCGAGCGGGAGTGAACTCGCTGGGCATGGGAGGAACGAATGTGCATGTGATCGTGGAGGAAGCGCCAGCGGCGTGGCCGACGAGTCCAGGGAAGTCCAGCTATCTGCTGCCGCTGTCGGCTCGGACGCCAGAGGCGTTGACGGCGATGACGCAGCGGTTGCAGCAGTATCTTGAGGAGCAGGGAGCGCAAGAGGCAATGGCGGATGTGGCTTACACCTTGCAGGTGGGACGGCATGCCTTTGGTCGGCGACGGGTGGTTCTCTGGGAGCAGGGGGAGCAGGCAGCGCAGGTGATGGGAGGCTGGCAGGCAGAGGGGATGGCACCTGAGCAGGAGCAACGAGTGGTGTATCTGCTGGGAGGGATGGGAGAGCAGGCGGTAGGGATGGGACGGGAGTTGTATGAACAGGAAGAAGTGTTTCGAGGGTGGGTGGATCGAGGAGCAGACGTGTTGGAGCCATTGCTAGGAGTGGATATGCGGGAGTTGTTGTATGGAGGAGAGCAGAGCCGTGAGCCAGCAGGGCGGGATCTGCGGGCGATGGTACGGGGAGGAGCAGCGGAAAGCGCAGGACCAGCGGAGCAGTTGAGTCGGACGCGCTATGGGCAGCCAGTGTTATTTGTGCTGAGCTATGCGCTGGCCAGGCAGCTAGAGCAGTGGGGGATAGAGCCGATAGGGATGCTGGGGTACAGTCTGGGGGAGTATGTGGCGGCGACGCTGGCCGGGGTGTGGACGTGGGAGGAGGGGGTGAGGTTGGTGGCGCGACGAGCGGTGTTGTTGGAGGAGCAAGGGGAGGGAAGGCTGCTGGCGGTGCCGTTGGGAAGAGAGGAGGTGCGGGAGTATATGGGGGAGCAGGTCTGGCTGGCGGCAGATGGAGGGCAGGGAATGAGTATCCTGGGAGGGAGTGTGGAGGCGATAGAGCGGGTGCAAAAGCGTCTGGAGGCAGAGGAGATCGTGAGCAGGCAGGTACAGGCGAGGCAGGCGTTTCATACGCCGTTGGTGGCGGGAGCGAGTGAGGGGTTGCGAGCGGAACTGGGGCGGATAGAGTTGGCAGCGCCTCGGGTGCCGTATATCTCGAATGTAACGGGCAGGTGGATCAAGGCGGAGGAGGCGATGGATAGGGAGTACTGGGTGAGGCAGATGAGTGAGCCAGCGCAACTAGGCAGGGGGCTAGAGCAGGTGCAGGAGGTAGAGGAGAGTGTGGTGTTGGAGGTGGGGATGGGTCAGATGCTCAGTGGGTTGCTGAGGCAGGCGCAGGAGCGAGGGAAGGGAGAGGGAAAGAGACAGGTGGTGCTGGCCAGTCAGGGGAGTCGATATGAGGCAGGGGGAGCGCGGGAGCACCTTTTGAAGGCGGTGGGACAACTCTGGGTGGCGGGAGTGGCGCTCAAGTGGGAGCGGGCGTATGGGCAGGAGCGCAGGCAGCGGTTGATGTTGCCGACCTATCCCTTCGAGCATATCTCTTATTGGATCGAACCGCCGGCTCAGCTTACTACTTCTAGCGCGGATGCTTCTCCTACCATAGATAACCCTGTGGATAAGATCAAGCGGATCGAAGATTTAAGTGATTGGTTCTTTGTACCTTCATGGAAACGGTCTATATCTATTCAGCCCTTTGATTTAGACATTTTGAATGAGGAAAGTAAGTCTAACTGGCTTGTTTTCATAGATGATTGCGGGATAGGTCAGAAGCTTGCTGAGGCCTTACGCATCTTTAATCAGAACGTTATCACAGTGTCTCCTGGAACAGCATTCGTACAACGAAGCGACCTGCACTATGAGGTACGTCCAGATGAGAGTACAGATTACAGCGCTCTGCTGAAAACTCTCAAGGTACAGGGATTTGAGCCTCAGAAGGTTGCCCACTGCTGGTTAGTTACTGACGACAAGCCTCCGATGGAGGGTCAGACTATATTGGCGCGTACCCTGCGTATTGGCTTTCATAGTTTGCTTGCCCTGACGCAGGCATTGACCGCCTATGGGCTTGACGAGACGCATATTACGATTATCTCGACGAATATGCAGAGTGTGATAGGCAATGAGCAATGTTCTCCAGAGAAGGCCACGCTGATCGGGCCGTGCAAAGTGATTCCTCAAGAACATCCTGATATGGCATGTAGGAGCGTTGACATCTGTCTTCCTGCGCCAGGCGAGTTAGAAATGCTCGTTCAGCAACTCCTTGGGGAACTCATCAATGAGTCAGATGATACATTTGTCGCGCTACGTCTTTACCAACGGTGGGTGCAGATCGTTGAACCGATCAGGCTGTCTGCCAGACTTGAGCAACAGGCAAAGAATTTTCGGCCTCAAGGCGTCTACCTGATCACTGGCGGCATGGGGGGAATTGGTCTGGCAATAGCAACCTACCTTGCTCAAACTGTGCAGGCTCGCCTGGTACTGGTGGGTCGCACAGCGCTTCCAGAGAGTGAACATTGGTCGGAATTGTTGGAGACGCTTGATCTGAACGATGACTTGCGCTACAAATTACAATGCATGCAGCATTTAAAGGCGCTGGGATCAGAAGTCGTAACTTTCGCCGCCGATGTTGCCAACGAAGAGGTAATGCGAGAGATTATCCGGTGTACAGTCGCCACGTTTGGCACTATTCACGGCGTTATCCATGCGGCGGCGGTGCCTCCCTCGGGGCTGATTCAAATGAAAACGCCGGAGATGGCAATGGCAGTGTTGGCCCCGAAAGTGCAGGGTCTTCTCACTCTTGAAAGAGTTTTACGTGGGTACGATCTCGATTTCCTGATCCTTTTTTCATCCATGAGTTCATTTACTGGTGGTGGTCCTGGTCAGGTTGATTATTGTGCTGCCAACGCCTTTCTGGATGCCTATGCGCGTTGCAATGCGACCAGGTATCGCAAAATAATTGCGATTGATTGGGGCGAATGGCAGTGGGATGCATGGGCTGAGGGGTTACTCGGGTTTCCAGAAGTACTACAGCAATACTTCCGCGATGTGCGAAAGAAATTTGGCATCACCTTTGAAGAGGGTCTTGAGGCCTTGAACCGCATCCTATCCCGTAATGTATCACAGGTTGTGGTTGCTACCCAGGACTTCGTTGACATGGTCGAGGGAAGTAAGCATTTCTCAACGCGTACCTTGATAGATGCGGTAAAAATGGACGCGGCAAGAAGCACACATCAAGGGCATGCGGCTTCTTTTCCATCACAAGCTGGCATATCACTGAGAGTCTCGGATGATCCTGTTGAACAAAAAATAGCAGAGATCTGGATTGAACTACTCGGAACGGAACGGCCTGGCCTCCATGCTAGTTTCTTTGCGCTCGGTGGTCACTCTCTCATGGGACTTCAGCTTATGTCACGTTTACGCGCGACTTTCCAGGTGCATCTGCCATTTTCATTGCTCTTTGAAGCGCCTACTATTGCCGAACTCGCCCTTGAAATCAAACTCATGCTCATTGATACCCTTGAACAAATGGACGACGATGAGGCTGAGAAGCTAGTTGAGGATAACAAAGAGTCTCTCGCTCCCACCTTTTAACTCGCACCTTTTAAAAGGAGAGGTAGAATGCTTGAAACAGTTGAAAAAGCAACGTCGCATGCATTGCGTCTCTATGCAGCTACGTTTCCTCAAAGGAAGCATATTCGCCTTCTCTCGGAGGCAAACAGCCATACCGGCTGGGAGGGAACTGCTTTCTCGCTCCAGCTAGGCTATGAGGAAGAGAGGAGTGAGTACATAGAGCAGGTCTTGCTCAAATGGTATCATGGTAAAATGGGGCAGAAAAAGGGCTATACCGAATGGCTGGCATTACGCCAGCTTGCGCAGTGCTCGTATCCTGTACCCAGAGTGTTGGCCAGTTCGTTTGAACACTTTCCACTGGAACAGGCATGTGTGTTGATGGAGGGTATTCAGGGTCCAGGTATGGGACAGGTCTTTCTTTCATCTCCAGAGCAGGAGCAGCTAGCTCTGATTCAACAGTGCTGTCAGCTTCAGGTCACGCTGCATACCACAGATTGGCAAATGTTCGTACCTGATCCCGATGACTACCGCGCATCAGACTTTTTGAGGATGCAACTGGCTGAAGAGCGAAAGTTCGTAGAGCAGTCCTTGCATCACATCTTTGCATCGGCATTCGATTGGTTATACGAGAGATGTGCGCACCTGTCAGAACCTTGTTTTGCACTGATACATGGAGATTTCCACCTGGACAACATCTTGCTTCGATCAGATGGGAACGCAGTGGTGATTGACTGGACGGGTTTTGATGTTTCTGACTATCGCTTTGACCTTGCTCGGACACTACTGATCGCGTATCTCAATATGCCAGATGGATGGATGGAGATGATCAGGGAAGCATATGAGAAGGCCCGTGGTCAGAATATTGAGCACCTGGAGTATTTTGAAGTCATTGCTTGCATCGACAGACTTGCGAACATGTTCATCGCGTTCAGGCAGAATGAAGCACTGATGGAGATAGATTCAGAAACTATCAAGCAGTATGTAGAACAAAGCGGGAAGCTCTCTCTTTTCTTGCAAGAGAGAATCGGCCATCCATTGTCTGCTCTGGAGTATGAGATCGCGTGTGTGAATGAGAAGTATGGGACGTGAACCCTTTCTACGTTCATACTTGCAATGTATAAGTAGCTGAGTTTATATCAGAGTCACAAGCTCTGATATAAACTCAGCTACTTCTCCGCTTTTACGCTCGTTCTGGCGTTTTGAGCAATTCATTGACCTGTGCAAAGACTGCCGGGAGGCTGGCGATATCGCGACCTCCCGCCTGGGCTTGATCGGGTCGGCCACCGCCGCCGCCGCCCATTGTGACAGCGAGTTTTTTCGCAAGCTTCCCCGCGTGATAGCCCTGTTTTACCAGGTCGGGAGTGATCGCTACGGCCAGTTGTGGGCGCTCGCTGATGACCGCTCCGAGCACGATAATGCCCGATGTGAGGCGGCGCTGCAACTGCTCTTCCAGGTGACGCAGATCTTCTACACTACTAACCTCAACCTGTCCCGCAATATAGGAAACCTGGCCTGCCTGCTGCACCTGTTCGAGAAGCTGATCAATCTGTCCCTCGGCGAGTTGCGCGTGGGCAGTCGCCAATTCGACATTGCGGGCTTTCACTTCTGCCTGCAAGGCTTCAACTCTTTCGGCAAGCTGTGGCAACGGAGCAGCCAGTTGGGTTGAAAGGGTCCGTATGGTCTGGCGTTGCTGGTCAAGCCACTCTTCAGCACCTCGACCGGTCAGAGCTTCAATTCTCCGCAGCCCCGCGCTCACCGATCCTTCGCTGACTATGCAAAAGAAGCCGATCTCGCCAGCACGTGCCACATGTGTGCCGCCACACAGTTCGCGTGAACAAAGGGTAGGTTCGTTCACCTCATCGCTGGTCTCATGATCGTCACCGTTGCAGCCAACGCTGATCACGCGTACAATCTCGCCATATTTCTCGCCGAAGAGCGCCATGGCTCCGAGCTTGCGGGCGTCAGTATATTTCATGCTCACGACCCCGACTTCCTGGTCCTCGCGAATCCAGGCATTCACACGTTGTTCAATCTGACGTAGCTGTTCAGGCGTGATCTGGCGTGGATGTGTAAAGTCGAAGCGCAGTCTATCAGGAGCGACAAGCGAACCGGCTTGCTCTACGTGCGAACCCAGGATCTCCTGGAGGACCCGATGGAGCAGGTGAGTCGCTGTATGGTTGCGCATAATATCCCGTCGTCGAAGAACGTCCACGGTTAGTTTGACCTGCTCACCGAGAGCAATGGTTCCCTTCTCAACGGTGCCCGTATGGACAAAGAGGTCAGGAATGGGCTTTTGCACATTTTCAACGCGAATCTGACCGTTGGGTCCGACGAGCAGACCGGTGTCTGCCACCTGGCCACCCGACTCTGCATAGAACGGCGTTGTATCCAGAACGAATTTGACTTGCTGACCCTCTGAGACCTGTTCAATCTCCTGGCCAGCGTTATCCAGGGCCAGAATGCGTCCATGCGAAGACAACTCCCTGTAGCCAGTGAAGTTTGTTAAGGGGAGTTCACGCGTACTCCACTGTTCTCCGTCGCTGCCTTTTTTGAACTGGGAGGCCGAGCGCGAGCGAACCTGTTGCTGGAGTCTGGCCTCCTCATATTCGTCCAGGTCAACGCTCAATCCTCGCTCGGCCACAATTTTCTGGGTCAGATCCAGCGGAAAACCAAAGGTATCATGCAGCGTAAACGCGTCCCGTCCAGAGAATGTGGCTGTTTTCTTTTCTTCAATCTTGTACAGAAAGGTATTCTCTAATAGAGCCAGTCCGGTTGCAAGGGTATTGCTAAAACGCTCTTCCTCCGCAGTGATAAGTTCTTTGATGAACGTGCGTTTGATGAGCAGTTCCGGGTAAGACTCGCCCATGATGTCGATTACCGTATCCGCTGTCTCAGCCAGAAATGGTTGAGTGAAGCCGAGTTCCTGTCCCTGATACGCCGCTCGCCTGAGAATACGGCGCAGCACATAATTACGACCTTCATTGCCTGGGCGAACACCATCGGCAATTAGAAACGCAATGGCCCGGCTGTGATCAGCGATCGTATGATAGGCTGAGCGATGCTGCTCATAGTGGTTGCGATCGGTGCCGAGCAGCTCCATTGTACGTTCGATAATTGGCACAAACAGATCGGTCTCATAGTTTTGTTTCACGCCCTGGAGAATCGCGGTCATGCGCTCCATACCCAGGCCAGTATCGATGGATGGGCGAGGGAGAAGTGTCATAGTCCCCTGGGAATCGCGCTCATACTGCATAAAGACGAGATTCCAGAACTCCAGGTAGTCGTCATCTTCAGAGTTTACACCCTCCGGGTGTTGATTATCGGGGTCGTCACCCTGATAGTAATGAATCTCCGAGCAGGGACCGCAGGGTCCGACGTCTCCCATGGACCAGAAGTTTTCCTTCTCTCCAAAGCGCAGAATGCGTTTGGGGTCAGCGCCTATCTCCTCCCAGAGTTGCGCCGCTTCATCGTCGTCCGTATACACGGTAAACCACAAACGTTCAATGGGCAACTTGTAGACCTGTGTGCTCAGTTCCCAGGCGAACTGGATCGCCTCACGTTTGAAGTAATCGCCGAACGAGAAATTGCCAAGCATCTCGAAAAACGTATGATGGCGTGGTGACGGTCCGACGTTCTCCAGATCGTTGTGTTTACCAGAGACACGCATACATTTCTGGGCACTGGTTGCCCTGGTATAGGGACGGGGTTCCAGACCGATAAAGGTGTTTTTGAACTGAACCATGCCTGCATTGGCGAAGAGTAGCGTCGGATCATTTGCCAGGACCAGCGGACTGCTCGGGACAATTGTGTGTCCTTTGCTGACAAAGAAGTCCAGAAAAGCACGACGTACTTCAGTTGATTTCAGCATATTCGTTCCTCCTTGATACGTATTGAAAAGTTCTTAACATAAGATGTTCTGAACATAAAAAAACCGCCCCGAAGAATCTCTCCGGGGCGGGCATGTCTCTTTTTAAAGGCGAGGCCCGTGGTACCACCCTGATTGGAAGCTGAAAGTTATTTAAGCTTCCCACTCAATAAGCACAACACCTGTCCTGACTTTCCAGTTCAGGAAGACCCGAGCCGTCGATATGATAGCTCAAGGGTTGTTTGATGTGCTGCCCTGAGATAACGGGGGGCTTACCGTATCAGATTACTTGTCGTTTGGATGGGGCTGTGAGAGAGATCCATCTGTGGGACGTTCATCTTCTATCGTGATCTGGTGTTATGACCGGATCGGAGGGTGGCACTCCATTGGGTTTGAGATGTCGGGCTTGCACCTTCTCCGACTCGCTGCATTTCGTACCAGGATGGATTTGTCCCTCGTAACGCTTATCCTCATATTGTGTAGGTAGTGTACTGAGTTATGGCCTATTTGTCAAGGCACTTTCTTCTTCTGATCAGGGTTTCGCAAAAGTCGCTTTGCAGCCGTTGCCAGGCCCCCCCAGGAAAAAAAGAGGATCGGAGGCAGCGCAGTCGCGCTGCCTCCGATCCTCCAAAAAGGGTGATTGGATGGGGAGAGAAGCTTACATGTAGAGGTTTTGCCGGAGGCAGCAGAGAAGAACAAGAGCAACTGGACTGTTTGGTGGCGCGGAAGCTCCACCAAACAGTCCAGTTGCTC
>DAOTTL010000070.1:0-21773 GCA_034438135.1 Ktedonobacteraceae bacterium
TTGGGTAGGATATATTTGTAATGTGTTTGGCTGATCTTTTTGTGTCAGGAAAAGAAAGGGATCTGTGTGAAAGTCGCGTATATTTTTAGCACCACCGGTCATACGGTGAGCTATAAGTTGGGTAAGATGATTTTACCCCAGCTTGAAGAGCATCGTCATGGCGTTGAAGTCGTAGGGATGTTTTTTTCGATGACAATACCTATGCACTACGTAAAGGTGATCCATTGGGAGAGCGTCTTAGCGCGGTTGCTCGTGAGCAAGGCATGTTGTTGATGCTCTGCGATCAGTGCGCGACCGAGCGTGGACTGGCGGCCCCAAATGAGAATGGCGAGGGATATTATCCCGTCGATACGGTTGAGGGTGTCAGGGTTGGATGCTTTCCCGATCTCTATGCTGCGCTCTCCACCAATATGCCGGACCAGGTGATCACTCTCTGATTTGTTTTCCTCTGCATTCGTAGTGCTCTGTCAACCTTGAGATGAGAAACGAGTTCTCTCTCCCCAGGGAGGAGTGCGACCCTCAATACAAGGTTGACGGAGCAATAGCAAGGAGATCTCAGCAAAGGAACGTCTATGGCTACTACCAGAGAACGCCCGGAGCTTGAGGGGGTTATTTTTCCCTCTTTTGAGCGCAATCCCGGTATGCCCCTGGATATGGGCTGGGTGAGACAGGTACATGTTAACCGAAGTGCCGTTGAGCGCCGGGCCGCTACGCTTCCAACCCGGCGCACTGTAAAGAAGGAGTGGCAGGCGGCCTGGCTGCTGCGTGCAATTACCTGTATCGATCTGACTACACTGGCGGGCGATGATACGCCTGGCAATGTGTTGCGTCTCTGTGCGAAGGCGCGTCAGCCGGTGCGTCAGGAGTTGCTGACCGCGCTGGACGTTGAAGGTCTGGATCTGACGGTCGGAGCTGTCTGTGTCTATCATAATCTGATTGCTACGGCGGTTCAGGCACTGAGCGGTTCGCAGATCCCCGTCGCGGCTGTTTCAACGGGCTTTCCCGCTGGCCAGAATCCGTTTGAGCAGAAGATTGCGGAAATTCGCTCCTCCGTTGCCACAGGTGCGGACGAGATTGACATTGTGATCTCTCGTGCTCATGTGCTGACTGGCGATTGGCAGGCTCTCTATGACGAGGTACACGCTTATCGCGAGGTCTGCGGCGAGGCGCATATGAAGACGATTCTCGCCACTCATGAACTGGCTACCCTGCGCAACGTTGGTATGGCCAGTCTGGTCTGTATGATGGCCGGAGCCGATTTTATTAAGACTTCAACTGGCAAGGAGGCTGTGAACGCGATCCTGCCGGTAGGGCTTGTGATGACGCGGGCCATTCGGGACTACTATGAAAACACTGGCTATCGGGTTGGATTTAAGCCAGCGGGCGGTATTCGTAGTGCGAAATCTGCGCTGGACTGGCTAATCTTGATGAAAGAGGAGTTGGGAAACGAGTGGTTAGATAATAAGCTGTTTCGTTTGGGGGCCAGCGGTCTGCTTTCGGATATTGAGCGCCAACTCTCGCACTTTGTGACCGGCCATTATGCCGCTGCCCATCACAATCCTCTGGTGTGATCGTCGGATAGTAGTCATGGGAGTATCGCAGCACTATGAAGATTATGGAAATCTTTGAGACGATGGAGTATGGACCCGCCCCTGAGGCGACGGCTCCTGGACTGGCCTGGATTGAGGAGCATCAGCCGTTTGGTCTGTTTATCAATAACACCTGGCGAAAACCGGCCAGTGGACACTACATGGAGAGTGTTAATCCGGCCAGCGGCAAGAAGCTGGCGCGTGTGGCGGCTGGCAATAGTGCCGACGTAGATGCGGCAGTTGCAGCGGCTCGTCAAGCCTTTGAGGGTTGGAGCAGAAGTCCAGGTCATGTGCGGGCACGCTATCTCTATGCTCTGGCACGCAATGTTCAGAAACATTCACGCCTGTTAGCCGTTCTGGAGTCGCTAGATAATGGTAAGCCCATTCGTGAGACACGAGATATCGATATTCCGCTGGTGGCGCGTCACTTCTCCTATCATGCCGGTTGGGCACAACTTATGGAGAGCGAACTGACAGGCTATACGCCTGTCGGAGTGGTGGGACAGATCATTCCCTGGAATTTTCCCCTTTTGATGCTGGCCTGGAAGATTGCACCGGCTCTGGCTATGGGCAATACTGTGGTTCTGAAACCGGCGCGGTACACGTCTTTGACCGCGTTAAAGTTCGCTGAGATCGTGCAGGAGATTGGTCTACCGCCGGGTGTGGTCAATATCGTGACGGGAGAGGCTACGGCGGTCGGAGAGGCCCTGGTGAACCATCCAGATGTGAACAAGCTGGCCTTTACGGGTTCAACCGAGGTGGGAAAGCGTATCCGACGTGCCAGCGCGGGCTCGGGGAAGAAGCTGTCACTGGAACTCGGTGGCAAATCGCCGTTTGTTGTTTTTGACGATGCTGACCTGGATAGCGTAGTTGAGGGGGTCGTTGATGCGATCTGGTTCAATCAGGGACAGGTCTGCTGCGCTGGCTCGCGTTTGCTTGTGCAGGAGAATATCGCGGAGAGACTGTACGAGAAGTTGCGCGCGCGCATGGAGCGGCTGCGACTCGGTGAGCCTTTGGACAAAGCCATCGATATAGGCGCGATCGTCTCTGCGAGCCAGTTGAAAGAGATTCAGGGATTGGTGGAGCGAGGCGTGGCAGAGGGCGCGGAACTCTGGCAGCCGACCTGGGCCTGTCCAACGGAGGGCTATTTCTTTCCGCCGACGCTTTTTACAAACGTCTCACCCGCGTCCATCATAGCTCAGGTGGAGATCTTTGGTCCGGTGCTTGTCGCGATGACCTTTCGCACTCCTGCCGAGGCGGTCGAGCTGGCGAATAATACGCGTTATGGACTGGCGGCCAGCGTTTGGAGCGATACTATTAACCTGGCTCTGGATATTGCCCCGAAGATCAAGGCCGGAAGTGTCTGGATCAATTGCACCAATCTGTTCGACGCTTCCAGCGGCTTTGGCGGCTATCGCGAGAGTGGCTATGGTCGTGAAGGTGGCAAAGAGGGACTCTACGAGTATGTCAAGCCGCTCTGGAAGGTGGCAAAGGCAGAAGAGCCAGCCCAGACAGCGCTATCCTCCGAGTCCGATGCATCCTATGCAGACGACGCCTCAGACGAGAGTGAACCCTTGACCGAGGGAACGATATTGCCCGCACTTGATCGTACTCCCAAACTATATATCGGTGGCAAGCAGGCACGACCCGATTCGGGCTATACGCGTGACATCTACGGACCTCAGGGGCGTCTGATCGGTCAGGTGGGCGAGGGAAACCGTAAGGATATCCGCAACGCCGTAGAGGCGGCACACAAGGCCAGCGGTTGGGCCATGAGTACAGGCTATAATCGTGCCCAGATCCTCTACTATATCGCTGAGAACCTGGCTGCACGCACGCAGGAGTTTGCCCGACGCATCGTCGAGCAGAGTGGTCGCACGCTTCAGGAGAGTATAGACGAAGTACAGGCGAGTATTGCGCGTCTCTTTAGCTATGCCGCCTGGACCGATCAGTACGAGGGTTTTATCCATCGACCCCCGTTGCGCGGAGCCGTTCTGGCCCTGCCGGAGCCGCTTGGAGTTATGGGACTGGTCTGTCCCAACGAGTATCCCCTGCTGGGCTTTGTCTCGCTGGTTGCGCCCGCCATCGCCATGGGCAATACCGTTGTTGTCATTCCCTCGCAGCAGTCCCCCTTGAGCGCAACCGACAGCTATCAGGTATTTGAGACCTCTGACGTACCTCCTGGGGTTATCAACATCGTCACAGGTGAGCGGGATGCGCTGGGCAAAGTTCTGGCCGAGCATGACGACGTAGATGCCCTGTGGTACTTTGGTACGGCTGAGGGCAGCAAGATGGTTGAACTGGCCTCAGCCGATAACATGAAGCGTACCTGGGTCAACTATGGTCAACCGCGCATCTGGACCGAACGTCTACAGGGCGAGGGAGAAGAGTTCCTGCGTGAAGCTACCCAGGTGAAGAACATCTGGATACCCTATGGCGAATAGAGCCTTCAAGAGCCCGCGCTCAATTGGTCCAGTCGAAACGCGAATCGCCATCGATGCCGCCGCTGGTCACTTGCACTGGTGAACCTTTGATGCTATACGTGCCCGTCTGGGCATCATGAGTGAGATTGACGACCCAGAGATCTAACGTTTCGTTGTCCTCAATTAGATAGGCCATCTGTGTGCCGTCAGGCGACCAGGTTGGGCGCGAGAGATAGGTACCCGACAACAGGTGCGACGACTTTTTATAGGGCAGGAGCGCCTGTTGTTGGGTACTGGTAGTGTTGGGGGTCTGCGTGACATTCTTTGGCAAGGTCATCACATAGATGCCGCTTGTGGTGGCGCTTTCGTCTTTGACATAGGCCAGTGACTGACCATCAGGCGAGTACGCTGGCTGGATATCCTGATCTTTCGAGCTGGTAATGGCAACTCCTGAGTCTACTCCACCAATGCAGGGATAGCGGCCAGGAAAGTTCGTCACCAGGCGTGGATCGGCCAGCATAATCTGGACAATCTGTCTGGAGCCATCGCTGGAAATATTCGCGTAATGGACATAGACGATCTGGTTGGCATCACCGGGACGATAGCCGGGATCACGATCACCGCCACCGCCAAAGCTCGCATAGGCCAGGGGTTGAACGTTTGTTGGATTACTCAGGGGGAGCGAAAACACCATCAAATCCAGCATATCAGCATCCTGTCCCGTGCACTGTTGAACAGTATAGTCCAGCTTCAACCAATCGCTCAAAAAGAGTAATGTCGAACCATTAGGAGACCAGGATGGCTCGAAAAGCCAGTGGAACGTACTATGCTCGAAGCCGGTACTATTGGCAAAGAATTTTCCGTTGCCTGTGAGCAGGATATGCGACTGCCCGCCACTGGTAGCGATTTCGTCCAGATCCGAGTAGTTCTTAAAACGTCGAATAAAGGCAATCTTTTTGCCATCGGGCGAGACCGCTGGATCGTAGATATTGCCGCCACCTATCACCTGATGCGACGATCCATCGCCAGTAATGATATAGAGATTATGCCCAATCGTCGCATAAATTTTGCCCTTGAAGGCATCTTGCACGACACTGACCGTTGTGCCACTTGAGTTGGTGCCAACGCTCTTTGTGACAGGTCCACCAATGCTGAAGCATCCCTGGAGGATAAATGCACACAGACCCAGTAACAGTAACCCCCAGGCTCGATATTTGTAGCGCATATCTCTGTCTCCTCCCCCGCCGTCAGGCCTGTGGCGAATCGAGCACAACCATCGCCATTACGTCCAGCAGGTCGCGCATACCAAAGAGGTCATTGAACGAAGGCATATCCTGTCCCAGACCTGGTTCGGTCAGTGGCGCAACAGTGACAGACGGAGGCGCAGCTGTCATTCCGCCTATACCGGAGCCAGACGAACTGGCACGCTGTGGTGGTAGAGACCCCGACCTGAGGGCAATGTTACAGGTCGCTGTCTTTATATGTAAGAATGTATTGATTGCACCTGGCACAGTATCACACCTGGGGTAAATAACGTCTTCTGTGGTACCAGCACCCTTTGCGATGGTCGCAGATGTCGAATAGAGCGAACCCCCCAGTGTGAGGTGTTTGATCATATCAGGTTGAACGCCACGGGCGAAATTTCCCAGATCCAGTAATTGTGTGGTGCTCAACGAGGTCTCAACCGACCCCTGTAAATCTTGCGCAATCTGCGGCAAATCACCGAAAATACTCGGATTTGACAGTTTGAGCTTGAGCGCTCCCAATACTTGCTGCTGACGTGCTGAGCGATCAAAATCGTTGGTAGAGTGGCGCGAACGGACATACTCAAGGGCCGTTGGACCATCCAGGTGCTGCGGACCATCGGGAATATAGACGCGTTTATAGCCCGACTGGGCCGCTCCTTTGGTCCCGACGTCGTCAGGATAGGTGTCATCTACTACCGGATGCGTCACATTGACATCGACTCCCTGTACCGTATCAATGACTTTGATAAAACCTTGCAGACCAACCCAGGCGTAGAAATTGATCTTGATGCCAAAGTCTTGATCTAGCGTTGCCGTCACTTCACCTACGCCGCTCATGTGATTATTGATGCTTCCACCATAAGCAAAGGCTGTGTCAAGCTTATCTTGACCATAGCCGGGAATAGGAACATAGTAGTCACGCGGGATCGATAACATATCCACCTCATGGGTACTGGTGTCAACCGAGACCACAATTACCGTCTGCGCCAGAAACAAATTACCGGTCCAATTCGATTTTTCATCGGTGTCGCTGCCCAGAAGCAGAATATTGACGCGTCCCCAGTTGAGAATACTGCCAGTCTTTCCTGCATTCGGATCTTCTTCACCATGCTGGCGCGTAAACTGTTGGCCAGTGACCTTGTTGAGTACCGGCGCATAGTTGAGCTGGTAATAGGTAAAGGCACTCCCAATAAGCACCAGAAGCAGAACTAAAAATCCGATCGTCACACGCATCCAGATCGGCACGCGGCGCTTCTTCCTTTTGTTCTGCTTCCTATTATGGACGGGAGGTTTCTCGGTAAACTGGCTCGCCGGGGCATAGGTGGGATGAGGTGCCATGCTGCCACCCATACCAGCCATCTCCTGAGGACCGGAGGACATACCAGGTCTTGACGGAGGCTGCGAAACTCCAACGAAGGAATTGTTTAGCATACCACTCTGCGGGTTGCCAAACCGATAATTGCCCGGTTGACCTGCAAAGGGCTGCTTTGTCTGCGTTTCGCCGAGCTGTCCTGTCCCATGGAAGAGCTGACCGCTCGGAAGAGGACGGGTACCAGGCTGGCTGTACTGACCTTGCATTGAGCCTTGAGACGGCATGGCATTGGGCGCAGTCTGAAACGGTGCAGATGGCGCAGATGGCAATTTCAGGGTTTTTTGATCAGGAATAGGCGAGATGGAAGCGGACGGTGAATTCAACAAGGCCGTTTGATCGGGCATTGATGAAAAAGGGGGTTTCTTCGAGGGTTGCTCCTCCGGATTTGAAAAGGATGGCTTAAATTGTTTTCCCATATTTTTTATCTGCTTCCTGCCATTATTCTTTGTCAGACCATGTGCCTCTGGACCCCACTGTCTTTCGCGAGACCCATCTTGCTCTGGTAAATATCCCCAAGGATCACTTCTTGAGATGAAGCATTATGGGGCCATTCCCTTTGTTTTGATAAATATCCCCAAGGATCACTTCTTTAAATATATCGTTGCAGGCTCACCACATGTAACTTTTCTGGTACCATGTTCCCAATCAGATAGCGCTATTTGTAACTACTCCCCATGGCTGAAGGCAGGGGCTTTACGGCGCGGTCTGGTAAATTCCAGGAGAGCAGCAGCATTTCTCAAAAGTCACTGCGCATCAGCGGCCAAACTCTATTCTAAGAGGACAAGATGGATGGTGGTAGCGCGACTGCGCTGCCACCATCCAAAAAGAGTGGGTGGGTCGGGAGAGACCCTGATCCTGAGTTGAGTAGAGAGAAACTTGACCGTGACCGAAATTCTTTGTATGATGAGTATGACTTATCCTGTATGCTCGAATTTGACGGTCGAAGCGGAGGGAAATCTGGTCTATGAAACTCACAAGCAAAATTGTGCGAAACTTGTAGCAGAGAGAAATCGCGAGGGAAAACGGTATATGGAGAGCGCCTGGTCATCGAACTATTATTCATCAGTTCATGAACATGGAACTGGAGTCCTCGCGGCTAGAAAAGGCCGGTGATTTTCGTGGCACAGACACATCCAAATTCTTTCCAATCACCGTGGCAGGGGTCACTGTGGGATTTGACGCGGATTATTGTATCTATACGTCGATCGCATGCTTTCGGTCGCCTGACGTTACGCAACAGTGATCGCGTAGGTCTTGCCCATCTGTATTTTCAAGGGGGGCGGCTCGCTCATATCGTAGGGAGTAGCGGGGATGCGGAGGCCACATTAGAAGATTTGCAACGTTGGGCGCATGCTATTGTGCGTTTTGATCGAGGTACAGTTTCTGCCAGTATAATAGTGACCGAGAAGTTGGAGCAGGGATTGGAGAATGTCCTGCAACATCTTCAAAGGATGGGTCTGACGGCGAGAATGACTTCCCAGTCGCGTGTAGTTGAAGGGGACCTCATTAGTCGTATGCATAGTGAGCAATTGCTGACTCCTCAAGAATGGCGATTACTGGCGGAAAGTACGCGCCGCGTGTCCCTGGCGGTCTCCCGTTTGATTGGTCCCCGTGAGGCCTTGACCGTGTTACGTGACGTTCTCGACGATTGCTCGACAGCGTTTCCCGCCTTTAACAGTCTGCATATCTCGGTCAATGGACACCTTCAGATCACCGATACCACTCAGTTTGATCGTATGCCTCGTCGCGAGCTGCTGGACGGCTTTCAGGCCCTGATTGCTACCTGCCAGTATTTTTGTGCGCCAATCATTGGTGAAGTTGAGGCACATAAGCTGATTATTCAGGTACTGGGCGAGATTGGCCCTGCACTGGTAACATTGGGTGTCTTTCAGATCAATCAGAGACTCCTGGCTCCCCGTTGGGGATAAAGGGAAGGTAGGGAGGTTGATGGACACTCGTGATATACTTGTGCCATGCTCAACCTGGATTTTATTCGACAGCATCCAGATGTGGTGCGTGCGGGGTTGTTGCGTAGACACGATCCCCAAAACATAGATGAAATCCTCCGTCTTTCAGAGCAGCGACGCGGTCTGGCGACACGCTGCGATGGACTTTACACGTCTCTGAAACAGCTAAAGGATGAGATACGGACCTCTAAACGGGAGCGCAAACTCAGCGAACTCGATGAGCAAAGCAAGGAAGTCACAAAAGAGATCCGCCTGCTTGAACTCCAGATCAGCGATGTAGAGACGCGAGTGTATCCTCTTCTGCTTGCACTCCCTAATATCCCCCATAGCAGTGTCCAGGACGGTGGTGTACACCACACAAACGAGACCCTGCGCACGTGGGGCGATCCTCTGAACTTCTATTTTCTGCCCAAACCCCATTGGGAGTTGAGCGAAGCCCTTCACCTCACCGACTTTGAGAGTGGGAACCGGTTAGCTGGCAGTCGTTTTGTGGTGCTCAAGGGTATGGGGGCGCGTCTGGAGCGTGCGTTGATCACTTTGATGCTGGATATCCATACTCGCGAGCACAACTATACCGAGATTATGCCGCCGTACCTGGTCAAAAGCGCACTTATGATTGGCGCTGGCCAGCTCCCGAAGTTTGAGGATCAAGCGTACCTCTGCGAGGAGGATGGACTCTATCTCAATCCCACGGCTGAAGTGCCGCTGGTGGGTCTGCACAGCGACTCGATCATTCCGGCTGGTACGTTGCCCCTACGCTATGTCTCCTGGACCACTGCCTTTCGTCGTGAGGTGGGATCGGCCAATCGCCAGAACCGAGGCTTGCAGCGTCTCCATCAGTTTAACAAAGTCGAGCTTTTCCAGATCGTCGAGCCTGAGCAATCGTATGACGTGCTGGATCAAATGACTGAACATGCCGAGACAATCCTGCGTCAACTAGAATTGCCCTATCGAGTCGTCAAGCTCTGCGCTGGCAATCTGCCCTTCGCGTCTGCAAAGACCATCGATCTGGAGGTCTGGATGGCCGGTCAGAATCGCTATCTGGAAATCTCGTCGCTTAGCAATTGTGAGACCTTTCAGACGCGTCGGGCCAGTATCAAGTATCGTCCCAGCCAGAGCCGACATGCCGAGTATGCCCATACCCTCAACGCTTCTGGACTTGCCGTTGGTCGCACCATGGCCGCCATTCTGGAAGCCTATCAACAGGCCGATGGTACAATTATCATTCCCAGGGTACTCAGACCCTTTATGGGTACCTCGATCCTCAGCAATTCGTGAGGCAATAGCCTGAAAGTACCAGCCTTGAAAGAAATCTGTCACAAGTTTAGCACATTTGAGTCCTACCCTCTGGTAAACACGTGCATGGTATGGTATAGTTTACGACGGAGGGATGGCAGAGTGGTCTATTGCGACTGTCTTGAAAACAGTTGAGTCAAAAGCTCCGGGGGTTCGAATCCCTCTCCCTCCGTTATAAAGGCCGAACGATCTGTTCCGGCCTTTATCAACGAAGTAACACTGCTTGTTTTTTCTGGAACCGACTACCAGAAAGCCCTGGGGACGCGTTTTTTTTTAGTAAAGAAAGTACTGACGTATGCTTGTGGTCGGTTTGCGCTGTTTTTTCATATCCGAGAAGACTTTCAATTTTTCGTAGTTGATCAGGCCCTGGCGTGTGCTGGCTGCTTGAGAAGAAAAGCATCAGGCGCGGCCTGGTCGTTCTGGACGGACGGTGAATAATAGTGTCTCTCATAGGTTCGTTAGAGCAGTTTGATCTCGCAAATATTTTGCGGCGCATAGAGGTTTTTAAGAAAAGCGGGCTTCTGGTAGTGAAGCAGAGCAGACTCTGGGTTGAGATTTATTTTCGGCAGGGCCAGTTAGTGTGTATCGGCCCGATGCGCGGAAATATGACCCTGGTAGATCGCCTTTTACAGGCCAATCTGCTGACGCAGCAACAGTTGCCACGCGTGATGCCGCTGGTAGCCACCTCCGGGTTGAGTGAGACGCGGCTGGCCGTTTTGTTGATCAATGATGGCTGTTTGAGCCACGAGACCTTGCGCAATTGGGCTGCAAAAGAGACTTCGCAGGTTTTGCAGGTCATTTTCTCCTGGCCTGAGGGTGAGATTTATTTTGAAGAGGATAAACAGGTTCCTGCTGATCGTTTGCTGGTCGCTCTTTCGGTAAATATGCTGCTCGATACCGTTCTCTCGAACTCTCTGCCTGCGACACCGTCTACTCCCCTTGCCTCGGCTCCAAGGCCCGCCAGCTTTGATGCACCTACAACGAACGAGCCCGTCCCTTTTCCTGTCCAGCAGCCTTCCCAACCTCTGCGTGGAGCGTTTTCTTCCACAGGAGATTCCTCTGCGATTTCGATGCGCCAGAACCGGTCTTCTACGCCCTTTGCAGCCAATGTGCCTCTTCCCCCACCAGTTCATACCCTGGCCAGTTCGCAAGCATTTGAAAACCCACCGGTTTCTGGACCCCTCTCTGGCAAGATTGAGAGTGTGAGCGAGGTCAATGATGCTCAACTCATTGAAAAACATCCATCTGGTTCACTGGTCCCTGGCATCGTGAGTACTCCCCGTATGGTTGAATCATCACCTGCCGTGAGTTTTGCTTCTCTGATTCAGGCTTCGCCGGAGCCACAGTCACCACCGAATACAGGGTCTTCACTGCAAAGTTCTTTTGTGCAGCCTCAACCTGTTCCTCATCCTCAGATACCTATGCGTATTGATACCTCTTTTATGACTCCTGACCTGGTGCTGGTGCCGGTTGATCTTTCGGTTTTGCGCGAGAGGAATCCACAGGTGCAGTTGACCCCTGATGAGTGGCGACTTTTTGCGCTGATTGATGGTCATGCTTCTCTCGGCGTCTTGTGTCAATCGTTGATGATTGCCAGCGAGCAGATCTGTGTGCTGGCTGGCGAGTTGATTGCGATTGGTCTGGTGATGCCGTTAACACTAATTGCAGGCTTGTCGGGCGAGCTTTCGCCGATTTCACGCGATTATATGGTGGGCGGCTCGAATAATGGGCCTGTCTATATGCCCGGTCGGGGCGCTCCTATGGCTGCCCCCTGGTCGCCGCCTCAGTCATCCTCTGGCAGTATGGTCAGTCCTCCTGTGGCAACTCAATCGCAGTGGGGAAATGGGAATAATGGCGCGACATTTATGGTCGGTGGCGGTTGGATGATGACTCCTGGTCAGGGAATGGCGCATCCAGGTCAGTCCAGTTCGTCGTATGCTCCTATTGGTGAGTATCGCTAGAGAAGGGAACGCTTCTCTTCTATCCTCTCTTGCTTGTATTGTGCGATTGTAATTCTGTTGCGCGATTGTAGTTCTTTTTGGTTGCATTGTGCTATTGTAGTGCTGTTGTTGTGCTGTTGTGGTTATGTGTGAAGGGACAACCTGTGTCATCAGGGTATAATCGTGGATCGTCTGGGGCTGGTGGTGAGGGACCCGGTGCTTCGGACGAACTTGCTGCAATGGGTGTGGTGGTTGGCGATAGCTCCGTTATGCGCGAAGTAGTCTTACAGATGCGTCTGGTAGCTGCCTCCCCCGATACAACTGTATTACTCCAGGGCGAGACTGGTACGGGCAAAGAGGTGTTTGCTCATGCCATTCACGCTCTGAGTCGTAGACGTGCCTACCGATTCGTGGATGTGAACTGCGCCGCTATTCCTGAGACGTTGTGGGAGACTGAACTCTTTGGTGTTGAGGCTGGAGCGTTCACTGATGCGAAAGCTTCCCGCGAGGGCTATCTTTTACGCGCCGATGGCGGGACACTTTTCCTCGACGAAGTGGGTTCGATGCCTCACGCTGTGCAGGCGAAACTACTTCGTTTTCTGGAGACACGTAGTTTCAGGCGTGTGGGATCTCTGAAGGAGATCCATGTAAACCTGCGTGTGGTTTCAGCCACGAATGTTGATCTACATGATGCGGTCGCCCATCGCACATTCCGCGAGGATCTCTACTATCGCTTGCATGTGATTACGCTCTATTTACCTCCGCTGCGTAATCGTCCCGAAGATATTGAACCTCTGATCCGTCACTTTCTACGCCTGTCTTCACCTGAGGGAGAGGAACCACTGCTCATGAGCGCGGAGGCCATGGATCTGCTCAAGGACTACTCCTGGCCTGGCAATGTACGCGAACTTCGCAGCGTGATTCAGCGCGGCCAGATTCTTTGTCAGGACCACGAGATTCTACCACAGGACTTACCAGAGGCGATCCGTCGAGGTGGACGGGCCGATGTGGAGCGCCTCCAGGAAGTGGTGGAGCGTCTCCATTTGCCCGCAAAGGGACTGAATCTCTCTGCTTTTCTGGCTGATATCGAACTGCGACTGGTGCAGGAAGCTTTGGAGGTCTGTCGTGGTAATCAGGTCCGTGCGGCTGCCCTCCTGGGCATTTCCCGCGATCAGTTGCGCTATCGCCTCAAAGATCTCCCCGCTAGAAAGAAGAATGAGCTGTGACTTGCCAGCGGAAATCCTGGTCTGCTCTTTTATGAATATTCCTTGACAAGAATATTCCTTTCAGGTTATACTTAAGATATGAAAACACTATGGACTGCTTTGACGGAGCCAAACCGCTTACACATTGTCGAACTCTTGCGCGATGGCCCGCTGACGGTAGGTGAGATTACCGAGCGGTTGGGATTACAGCAACCGCAGGTGTCGAAGCACCTCAAGATTCTGAACGAGGCTAATATTGTGGAGGTTCAGCCGCAGGCCAATCGGAGGATTTATAAGCTGAGGCCTGAGCCGTTCCGGGAATTGGAGGGCTGGCTCCAATCTTTCCGTCGCCTCTGGGAAGAACGCTTCGATAGTCTGGACGACTACCTACTGGATTTGCAGGCCAATGAGCCACATATCAGCAACCGAATCGAGGACAAGAATGTTTGATGATCGCTCTCTGCGTTCCCATGATGGGGAACAAGCATTTGTTGTAGCACGGCAATTTGCTGCACCCCGCACACTGATGTTTCAAGTTTTTACCCAACCGGAAGATCTCAAGCGCTGGTGGGCACCACAGCCGTACACTGTGCCCGTCTGCACCATCGACCTGCGGCCAGGTGGCATCTGGCACTACTGTATGCGTTCGCCTGAGGGACAGTTGCACTGGGCACGCAGTGTGTATAGAGAAGTTGTGCCGCCGGAGAAGCTGTCTTACACCTCGACCTTCGCCGACGAGCATGCTAACCCCATCGAGGGGATGCCGGAGCACCTGATTATAGTGACCTTCATGGAAGAGGAGGCCGGTAAAACGCAGGTCTCCGCCCATGTTCAATTCGCGAGCGCGGCAGATCTGAGCGTCTCGGTCGATATGGGCATGCTGCAAGGGATGAACATGACCTGGGACTACCTGGCCGAGTATGTGCAAACGTTGCACAAATCGTAGTGCTTGATCATATTCTACAGGAAGAAGGAGCACCACTATGGCGAATGCCGGAAAAGTCACGACGGGATTCTCAATGTCTCTTGATGGATTTATCGCCGGACCCCACGAAGACTTCCAACAACTCTTTGCCTGGATGACGAGCGGTGATACAGATTATTCCCTCACGATAGGTCAGCGGGAGCAAAAGCTCAAGATCTCACAGGAAAGTGTTGAGATGTTCGATAACACCCTCAACGCGATCGGTGCGCTGGTGGCTGGACGCAGATTGTACGAACTCACAGGTGGCTGGGAAGGCCACCACCCTGTGAATGCTCCAGTTGTGGTGGTGACCCATCGACCCGCACCAGCATGGGTCAGGGAGGAGTGGCCGGTGACGTTTGTCACCGATGGCCTTGAGAGTGCCATTGCACAGGCAAAAGTGCTGGCGGGAGACAAGCAGGTGACGATAGCTTCCGCGACTCTTGTGCAGCAGTGCCTCAACGCCGGACTGCTTGACGAGATTCATATCGATCTGGTCCCATTCCTGCTTGGTGACGGGGTTCGCTTGTTTGAATATCTCAAGCTAGCGCCCGTGGCCCTGGAAGACCCATATGTGAGCATCGGCAAAGGGGTTACTCATCTCACCTACCGCGTCAAAAGGTAGTGCTCTGTCAAACGTCGTTCTACTTTTGCTCTCTTATTCCTCCGGCCAGTTGAGCATGAGGGCCTGCACTTGACCGCCTGGCGGTATCCGCTGTCCCCCCTCTGGAACAACGAGCAGAGCATTGGCATTGATGAGTGAGGTTGTGATGTTTGAACCCTGGTTGCCGGTGGTACGAGCGGTGAAGTGTCCGTTGCTGCGGGTGACGTGGGCGCGAACGTAGTGGCGGCGCGAGGTGTTTGCCTCTATGCCGTCCACGACGTTGACCTCGATCTGGGGACGAAACAGGCGGGTATGTCCGGCCATTTTGCGCAGCAGTGGACGACCAAGCAGTTCAAAGGTTATGGCGGCTGAAACTGGATTGCCGGGTAGACCGAGCAAGGGAACATTGCCGATATGTCCAAAGGCGACTGGTTTGCCGGGACGCAGGTTGATACGCCAGAAGTTGATCTTGCCCTGTTCGGCCATGATCTCTTTGACGAGGTCGAAATCGCCTACGGAAACTCCGCCGGAGGTGATAATCAGGTCGCTTTGCGTGGCCTGACTGAACTTCTCGCGCAGACTTTCAATGGTGTCCCGGGCTACGTCCAGACGGTTGGGTAGTCCCCCCGCTCTGTGAACGGCGGCCTCAAGAAGATAGCTGTTGCTGTTGCGGATCTTGCCCGGTGTGAGTAGCTGGTCGATGTCGATGATCTCGTCTCCGGTGGCGAGGATGGCGACCCGTGGCTGACGCGTGACCGGGACAAAGGCATGACCAAGGGTCGCCAGGATGCTGATCTCCCAGGGACCTATCTCCGTGCCCCTGGTGAGAATGGTCTGTCCACTGCGCATGTCTTCGCCTGCCGGGCGTATGTTATTTCCAGGCACAACAGGCTGTAAAAGCTCGACCTCGGTGCTCTCGGGTCCGTCGTTGCGCGTCAATTCTATCTGGATGACAGCGTCCGCGCCTGCGGGTACCGGTGCGCCGGTCATGATGCGCATGGCTGTGCCGTTCTCTACAACGCTATCGGACATATGACCGGCTGCAATGTTGCCGGTTACACGCAAGCGAACCGGTAGTCCGGTCTGTGACTGACTGTCCCGACTGCGCAGCGCGAAACCATCCATTGCTGAATTGGCGAAGGGGGGAATATCATCGCCTGCGATGATATCCTCGGCCAGCACCTGCCCCGACGTTCGCGCCAGGGGAATAGTTTCGATTGGTAATGGCTGGATCTCGTTCAAGATACGTTCCAGTGCTTCTTCGACGCTGATCATCTTTTTGTTCCTCGCTAAGAAAGAGTAGTGCTCTGTCAAACAAAGTTTGACACTTCCTCTCCTCTCTCCAGGAGAGAGAAGAGAACCCATGAACATCGCTTGCAAAGAGAGAAGCCTGCTATATCAAAATAAAAGGATACAGCAGGCTTCTCTCGAAAATATACCTCGTACGGGATTCGAACCCGTGATCTCCGCCTTGAAAGGGCGGCGTCCTAGGCCACTAGACGAACGAGGCTCACTACTGGCATATATCGTAGTAGCAAGTCGATTGTAGCGTATCATGTGAAGCCTGTCAAGCGATTTCTTTGTCAGTTTTGGGGCGCTTCACACGTTGCCTGATCCTGTGTGATCGCTCTATCCCTCGTTTCAGACGAGAATTCAGACCTGTTAGACTACTAGATTGGATCGACAAAAACTATAGGAAGCTGCTATCTGATCCTTTCGCTTGAACAGCATGCGGCCACTATCAGGTGTCAATCCGGCGACCCCTGAATCACAAAGAGCAAAAAGAGGAGGCGTATCATCCTGGTTGCTGAAATCTGCAAACATGCATGGTCTCATCATCGCTTGTAATGCTGGAAGAGGCGATGCCCTGGCCATCCGGTGCCCAGGAAACCTCTGATACTTTATCTGTATGCTTCTGATAGGTATAAAAGCGTTTTCCGCTCACAGAGGACCAGATCTGCATGGTCTTATCATCTGCTCCCGATGCGATGTATTCCCCGTTGGGAGACCATCTCGCTGTCTCCACTGTTGCCTTATGACCTGTATAGGTAAGCACATTATAGCCAGTTAACGCATCCCAAATATGCACCGAAGAATCTATGTGTGTCGATACGATGCGGTTTCCATTTGGTGACCAATCGATCTCCGTGACAGTGCCTGCTGGACCTTGATAGACGAAGGTAGAGCTTTTCACTGCCGTGGTCGAGTTCCAGATCTGTATGCCTCCCTTTCTCAAAAAGGGTGCACAGTTTCTCTCGATAATGAGGACTGGGAAAGGCGTGTCCATTTTCCCAACGGTTGATCAGGCCGGGCTGGGGTGCGCCAATCTTTTCTGCGACGAGCGCCTGTGACCAGCCACGCAACTCTCACTCATATTTCAATTTGTCGAGGGGAACTGTTGACGACATCTTTTTTGATTTTTCCGCTCGATGAGGCATTTCTTCCATTCCATTGTCCCTATTCCTATAAATTGTTCCTATTCATGAATTCCATATTCAAACGCTATTATAGAAGATTGATGTTCAGGAGTCTATCTCCTTTTCTCGGGGAGGAGGGGCGGCTTTACAAGCCGCAGAAAAGTGAGGGATGACTCATGTTCTCCTCATGAAGTGGGGCGGTTTCGTTAGAGCAACTGAGTCGTTACCAGGCATGACTCATAAGCGTGTGTCACTGCTGCAATGGGCGGCTGAACACTGCGCTTATGTACACGATCCCCTGGTCACCGCTGGCTGGTTGGCAGGCTGGATCTACGCCGCTTTGCACCTCAAAGAGGTTCCAGAGAAAAAGCTGCCCCCAACGTCCTGAGCGCCATTCTCAAGCGATAACCTGTCTACTGACGGATATTTTTCTTATAGACAAAGAGTATCCGTCAGTAGACAGATCTGTTCCACTTTGGGTAATTGATGATTTTCTATAAGGATCTGCACAACCGCTCGAAAGTCCCTCTGACTTTTGTCTCTCCACATGCCTCTTTGTAGACAGACGGTATCCACCAGGGGTTAATTCATAGACTTCGGAGAAACGATAGAACACACAGCAATCCGTTGTAACGAAACTTCAAAAGCGGTAACTATACCTTTAGGCAGGTAAGAGAAATGAGTATTCGAAGATCATTTCTCTTAGAGAATTATTTTGACAGCATAGTAAAACTATCGAAGATATACCTGCAAGTAGTTCTCTACATTCACCTTTTTACTTCACCTGCGATAGTTGTTTTTCAATACAATATAGAAAGAGGAGATTTTTTGATGGGCTTTTTTAGACTCCTAAAAGGCTTTAGCATATCTCTGGCCCTGTTTCTGTTGCTTATGGCCTCAACATCTCTGGCATTTGCTCAGAGCCTTACGCGTAAAGATGTGACTCCGCATATTGTGTTTATTACAAGTGCCCAGGAAAACAGTGACTTTACCCAGGTGACTTTTCCTTTGCATAGGGGTACCAGTCCTCGTGGAAACGTCTATTATGTCTTTACCGATACCTCGGATCAAACGCTCGCTACCCAGCTCGGCATTAACTATGTGCCAAAGCTCGCCAACGCGCGGGGCACATCAGCGGTGCAACTTGTCACCTATACCACTAGTGGTATAATATCTTTTCCGGCCACCGTCGATTTTCGACCTGACCGCCAGCTCGTCGCAGGTCCCACTGGCTTTCCACCCTCGGTCGCGCAGCCGGGTGCTGTTGGCGATGCTGGCTATAGCCCGTTAATCCAACTTCCCGATGGAACGATCTTAAATGCTCCTCAGATCTCCAATATCACTGGACGAGCTGACAAAGTTATCAGCACTAATCTAATCAAAATGACCGTTACTTACGGCGAGACGCATGGTTTCTATGACAATGATAGCGTTCACTATGCCTCATTCGACTCCTCCAATCCCACTGCGGCAACCATAGAGGACGTGACCTATGCGCCTGGACTCAACGCCGCTCCTGGCCTGGGGGACGAAAGTGAACAGTCCTCACGTGAGGGACTCATCGCCTTTACCAATGGTCAGACGGGACTTGGTAATCCCAATCGTCAGGGTTTAAGCTCGGCCATTCTGGATAATAAAGATCCCCTGAACATCTTGCACGAGATTCCACCCGAAAACAACGACTATAGTCCACTGTGGGATGTGCGTTTTGCCGAATGGACCCAGCAGGCAATCGCCAATCAGCAGAATACCCGCCAGGAAGACTTCGATACCGTTCTGCAACTGGTCCAGCAAGGTCTGGTGACCGGTTTCCAGGGAGCCGCCTTTGGTCCCTCCGGCTTTATCGTGACCTGTCCGGTGATCAGTCGCGGCGGTGGAGATATCGGCGAATAAATCGCCACTGACAATGTCAAAAAAAACGCGAAGGGGATATGAGTCACGCCACGCTGACTCATATCCCCTTCTCAAGCTAGCTTTCCAGTTCCTAGAGTCCACCCGTATTGACCGTTAATCCACCGTCAATGGTGTAGGTTGAACCGGTGATATAGGAAGCAGCGTCCGAAGCCAGAAAGACCGCCAGGCCAGCAATTTCTTCCGGCTGACCCATGCGGTGCAGTGGAATCTCTTTGAGCAGCGCCGCAAACTTTTCTGGATCGGCCTCTACATCGGCATCGATCGGTGTGTGAACCGCACCTGGAGCGATATTGTTCACGGTAATATTATAAGGAGCTAGCTCCAGACAGATAGTGCGCGTCAACATGCGCACGCCACCCTTCGCGCAACAGTAGGGCACATTGCCGATCATCGGCAAATCTTCATGGACCGACGAAATGTTAATGATCCGACCAGAGGTTTTCTGCTTCACCATCTCGCGGGCCGCCAGTTGCGCCCCAAAGAAGGTCCCTTTGAGATCGACCCCCAGTACCCGGTCGAAATGCGCCTCAGTCTCATCAAGAAATGGGCTGTGTATCTCCATACCCGCATTATTGACCATAATGTCCAGATGCTGAAAATGCTCGATGGTCTGTTGAACCAGGGATTGCATCTGCTGATACTGTGAAACATCGGCCTGGAGGACCAGCGCCTTGCCCTGACTCTGGATGATTTGCTGGTAGACTTCCTCTGCTTTGTCCTGCGCATGTGCATAATTTATGACAACGGTCGCACCTTCATTGGCAAATTTTAATGCAATGGCGCGACCAATACCGCTATCAGCTCCCGTGATAATCGCGACTTTTTGGTCCAGTTGTCCCATAAAAATAGTCTCCTTATCCTGTTTTATTTGTAGTTGTTCTCATACCAGATTATAGCTGTCAGCGTATCACAGCGCAAAAATACTGCCATAAGTACAGTTCGAGGAACAGCATCTTTGCGGATCAGTTTTGCCGCCGTAGAAAAAGATGAGCTTCTGCAAGCAGGCCTTCCGCCAACGGAGGAGCCACAGGAGGAGCAGTTTTCCCTCCCGATGCTTTTGATGCTTCCCTTACATCACCAGAAGAGGAGAAAGAAAAGCGAGCTTTCGGGATAGCATGCAAAAGCTGTCAATCCCTTTCTTGACCTCCGATGACTGGCATCTGCCAGAACATCCCGCTTGAGAGACAGCTTCAGGGGGGACCTTCCGACAAGCGTATGTTCCTGGGATCTTCATACCCACATGTCCTGCACACGCGCTTTCTCTCATATCGATATTGGATAAACGCTCGACTCCCACATTGGGGACACTTCTGAAACGTTATCCATAAGGCAAAAAAGCAGATTCCGCCAAAAAAGCAGATCGTTACAACGGTCGTGAGCACACTTTTTTCCCTTCGAGAAATACCAGAACAGGTTTCTTGCTTATTGTCTCGTTTAATTATTCTAAACGCTCGGACGAGAGAATAATCAAATGGGGTGAGCCAGAGGGTCGCCGTCCTTCTTGTACTCCTGGGGAGAGGGCTGGCCACTCCTGAACCGTGACTTTTGCGAACCTCTGCGCAACTATTTGCCCAGAGGTTCGCAAAAGTCGCATTTCAGCCGTTGCCAAAGCCCACCCCAGGAAAAAAGAGGATGGGCGGGGAAAGAAAGACTTTTAAGAAACCCTGAATAGTTGCGAGGAGTGGGGGATGTGTGACGTTGTGATATTATAGGGGCAAGGTGCTCTTGAGAGTATGTTTAAGAAGGATTAAGTATCGCATGGCAAACTCACAGC
Source organism: Ktedonobacteraceae bacterium (assembly GCA_034438135.1). GTDB lineage: Bacteria > Chloroflexota > Ktedonobacteria > Ktedonobacterales > Ktedonobacteraceae > Paraktedonobacter. Next base: position 20,713 of record DAOTTL010000070.1, read on the forward strand.
AATCTGGCTCTGCCTCGCAGAGACGAGCTAAGGAGAATCAACAAAGACAACGCCGCAATGATGCACGCGTTACGGCACGCAATAAATCTACCAATAAAGGTCCCATGGTACGCAAAAAGGACCGTAGCACGCTCTATATGGTGATCGGTGTCCTGTCATTGATCGCCGTGATTATTGTCGGTTTTATTCTACTCGATCATTTTACGTCTACCAGTTCAACCACTTCACATCAGCGTACTGCTGCCGATCAGACCGTGGTGGACGAGATTACGACGGTCACACCCGCAACCTGGTCAGCCGTTGGCACCGGAGGAGTGACGAATCCATTTACCGCCCAGAAGAGTCAGGCCATCTTGAAGGGTCCAAACGGTCATCCAGAGCTACTCTATATCGGCGGCGAGTTTTGTCCCTACTGTGCAGCGACTCGCTGGTCGTTAATAAATGCCTTGAGTCGCTTCGGGACCTTCAATCATCTCAGCCAGATCCAATCTTATGAAGATAATATCTCGACCTTCAGTTTCTATGGCAGTAGCTTTAGCAGTCAATATGTGGATTTTGTGCCCAGAGAGATCGATGGGAATGCTTTGAACAGTAGCAGCAGCGCATACGTGCCTTTAGAAACGCTCTCCTCAAGTGAGACGCAGATTTTCAGCAAATTTGATGGTGGGCAGACATTCCCTTTCGTGGATACCGCTAACCAGTATGTTGCTCTCTCCGCTGGTTATGATCCTACCATTCTGTTAGATAGCTCGCAAAATCCGCTCACCTGGCAGAGTATCGCCAGTTCGCTCTCCGATAACAAATCGACGGTCTCTAAAGATGTTCTGGGCATGGCGAACTATATCACCGCCACTATCTGTCAGACGACTAATCAACAACCTGCTGCCGTATGCGGTAATACGGCCATCCAGACGATCGAGAAGTCGCTGGGCCAGACTTCAAGTATACCCGGGTCAAATCCACTGGCCGTTGTCCATGCTGAACTCGTCGCCGCATTTCGCCAGCGGTAAGCCTCAGGCAAGAGTAGCGCGAGCAAGCGAACAGGCATGTAGCACTGACTG
>DAOTTL010000071.1:0-4231 GCA_034438135.1 Ktedonobacteraceae bacterium
TTGAGCGGGGCGAGGTCTTGGAGGGAGAGAGCGGGATCTGGGTCTATGGGTGGCGCAAGAAAAGCGAAGAGATGCTCAGACAATGTCGCCTCTGGTTGGCACAAGGATATGAAGCGCAGGGGAAACGGTATCAGGCTGGAGAGCAATATCGGGCCTTACTGTCTCTGCTTCCAGCAGACGAAGAGGCATTGCAGCTCTGATCTCTAATGAGCGACTACCGCCTATCAGTGCGAAACGTCAATTTCGCATTGATAGGTGCCACAAGCTCTCAACTTTGCATAGCAGATAGGAAAGCTTGACTCTTCCGTGGTCTTCTCTTACTATAGAGCATGGAACTGGACGAAATATGTTGTAGGTAAGTGGAAGGATAGAACTCCGTGCAAACGTCAAATGATTTCCCTATGAAAAAGCAGAAACTTCGCGAATACTTCATGATGGCCGATGAAATCCGTCTTTTCGTTGATGGAAGCCCGGCTTTTGGTCATGCTGCATCAACCATTGCGATCCTGAAGCGTTTCATTGCCCTCGGCTTCGCGAGCAAGATCCGGGTTGTCTATCATAAAGGGCTTGATGAGGTCCGTCCAACGGTTCAAAAGTTGGAGATCCTCCTCCCTGGATTTGATCGGAATCATCCCGATCAATCCATTCTCGTCGAGAGTCAGAATAAGAAGGCCACAGTCTCATTTACCTTGCTTGGCAGCAGCGAATTACCGCCAGCACCGTTTGCCATCTCTGGGGGCTACGATGACGCAAAACCTCCATCTCCGCTGGCAAAGTCGTCGCCAGCGTTGGATGTATTTCGACAGTTGAATGTTGATTGGTTCGTCGTCCTCCAGCCTTTCACATGGGAGCGGGCCCCGAATGCGGCCTTTTTCAAAACAGCTCCTGCTCCTGCTTTTGTCGCTCTTGATAGCTATGCGAAGCAACTCCCTGACTATTATAAACAATGCTACTATCGGCCATTTCCGGCCATGTCTGCTCAAGATTGGCAGCACTTTTTAGAACTGCCCACTCTCAAAGAGGATGCCAGAAAGCGTATTGCTTTGGCCAGGGCTGTTGTGGATACGCTTGAGAAAAAGCCGCATGTTGATCTCTGCCCAGTGTACGGAATAGCAGATGTGGCGTCGGATTCCAAGACCATCGTGGAAGCTGATTCCTGGCTAGTCCTCTTGAATCTGATTGCAGGTATTCGTACTGCTGCGCGAGAGCGAGCCGCAGTTGTGCTTGTGCTTGCTGACCTGAAACCAGAGAATTACCTCCACCTGATGAACGCCATGCATGGTGCATTTTCAGATCTTGGACTCAACGAGCATCTGATGCACTATATCACGAAGCATCTTCAGGGAAAGGTGAAGATCTCTCTTCCCACGGAGAGCGCTGAGAACGTCCAGCAGGTGATTGAAACGCTTCAATCAGATGAAATTCTTGTGCTCAGTATGCCGGGACTACCTCCTGACATCTTTGATCTGTTCTATGGGCTCGCGACCCTTCCTGCGGTTTTTGAAGGTGCTGGAACCGCTGGCATGATTGTCAATGTAGGGAAGCCATACTTGCGTCTTGCGGGTCGAGATCAAGTTCTCTATCCAGTCATACCTTCAGCACAGCAAAACGAGATTGTGAAAGAGCTTGCGAGGATCGCGTATCTTCTCCAAACTGGACGGACTCAATGGCCTTCCGACCCACAAGTATCACCAGCCTCTCAACTGGGGACATTTATCACTGAATGCTATAAATCTGATGGGAAAATCGCCACGTACTTCTCGGATGTGTACAACTACTTCCATGACGAGGAGCATGATAAATTACTTGCAGGATTACTCTTCTTGCTAGAGAGCAGGGAGTTCAAAAGGCTCAGCCACTAAGAGCTGTATCTCCTATGAGAAGGCATCGTTCTTGCTGGTCAATTGCTGTTGGAGATGACCAAAGATGTTTCTTTGTCTCTCATAGTATGCATCTCTCAAGACGATGTGTGCGCACATCGTCTTTGTAGTTCCGGGCCTCTGCCTGGAAAAGACGATGGCCAGAACCCCCTTACTCCCTCATGAAGTGTGTTCTGGCAGCTCTCGAAGAAGAGAGAAACCGTTCAGTAGGGCGTTTTCTCTCATTTTGTGGATTGGATGGAGGCCTTGCTGGTGGGACCATCCTGGGGGTGGATTTTGCGATTGTCTTTGGTGCCATTTTTCGCTTCAGTGAGGTCATAGTTCTGCGGAGTAATCCATCTCTCTTGTTGTCTAAGATCTACCAATGCTCCTTTTCACTCAAAGAGAAAAGATGAGAGGGTACAATAGTCTCAGGATATGTATCCCTGTCGATAGTGGAAAAGCTGTTCATTCTACCATATGTTATCTGTGAGCAGGAAAGGGGGATGGTGCTTCTTCGTCGAGATGCATCGTACGTTATGGCGTATGTGAATGTCTTTGACTACGAAACCGCAACACAAGAGCTTTTAGATCCGGGGACGTGGGCCTATATGAGTGGAGGTGCCGATGATGAAGTGACGTTGCACGCGAATCGTCGGGCATTTGAACGAGTTCAGTTCCGCCAGCGCGTCCTTGTTAATGTGAGCACTATTGACATGCAGACAGGCGCCCTTGGTCTCCCTCTTGCTCTGCCCTTGCTCATCGCTCCCATGGGTTTCCAGGGTCTTATGCATCCAGAAGGAGAATGCGCTGTTGCCCGTGCTCTTGGATCAACTGGCCCCATTATGGTAGTGAGTTCTTTTTCTTCACGGTCGCTCGAAGAGATTGCACAGTCAGCAACAGGCCCTCTGTGGTTTCAATTGTCTGCTCCCGATCGCCCATGGGTAGAGCAGCTTCTCCAACGTGCGACCGCTGCTGGTTATCGTGCGCTCGTCATCACCGTTGATGCTCCTCGTTCTGGGAGAAAAGAGCGTGCTGACCGCCAGGGCTTTCAGCTTCCTCCCTTCAAGGCCAATTTTGGCTCTGTCCCTCTGGGAAATAACTTCTCTTCTCTGTCAACCTGGGATGCGCTTGATTGGCTGCGCTCCCTCACCTCCCTGCCTCTTGTCCTTAAGGGGGTCCAGACGGGAGAAGATGCGCAACTCGCGCTTGAGCATGGCATCCATGGCATCATTGTCTCGAATCATGGAGGTCGCCAGTTGGATGGTGTGCCAGCTACTCTCGATGTTCTCCCTGAAATTGTCGAGGCTGTTCAGGGGCGTTGTGAAGTCTACCTGGATAGCGGAATTCGACGCGGGGCTGATGTTTTCAAGGCCCTTGCTCTCGGCGCACAGGCCGTTCTGTTGGGCCGCCCCGTCCTCTGGGGATTAACTGTCAACGGGACCAGGGGAGTGGAACAGGTCCTGGATATGATTCGCCTTGAACTTGAACAAACAATGGCGTTGGTCGGCTGCCCAACCCTCAAGACTCTCAATCGTTCGTTTCTACGGAAGAGTGTCCAAACGAACGAGGGAAACGAATGATAGCTATTGACGTTCCTGTTTTCATTTTTGAAAGTATTCGGCCAGTGATTTCACGTCTTGCTCATTTGGCCAGAGAGTGAGCATGTGTTTATAACAGAGAGCAGCTTCGCTGAGTCGCAGCGCGGACCCAAGGGCGGTTGCTGAGAGAATAGCCTGTTCCATAGAGGTGAAGCTTCGCTGCATATCACCAAGCAAAAGCGCTGCTTTTGTCTGGTACGGCAAGAATTCGATTCTATCTGGTACGTTTCCCATCTGGACAGCATCATCAAGCTTTTCCAGGATCTCTCGTGCTTGCTTTGCTTGTTGAAGGTTCAAATACATTCTCGCTTCAGAGAGTTGTGGCATTTTAAAATGAGTGTACGCGTAATGTGGATCATCCTGGGGATGACTTGGGAAGAGAGTGTAAGCGAGTTCCAAAGAATGTTTCGCCTCATATTCTTGTCCACGTTCGCTCTGGATTTCGACTAACCCCATATAAAGACGGCCTCGAAGTAATGGGGATACCGAGGAGAGATAGTGGATCGCTTCCTGATATGCTTCTCCTGCCTGATCGGGAGGGACATTTTTTCAAGCGACGGCCATGAAACACGAGAAAACTGAGCAGGCGGCGGGAATGCGTCTTGCTGCCCCAGACTGCTGACGGGACTTCCTGCCATGTGCCCACTTCATCGCGATGGGCCACACTCAAGGCTCCAAAGAACCTGACCTGGATGGTTGCTGTGCTCTGCTCTGTCATGTGCAACGATTCTCCTCAACACTTCTTGCCTATTTCCCTTCATCTGCTAGTAT
>DAOTTL010000072.1:0-4512 GCA_034438135.1 Ktedonobacteraceae bacterium
CGGCGCAGCCGCCGGAAAGAGCGTTTGCTCATTTTGGAAAAATGAGAATTGACTCATATGAAGATATAGCGGCACAGCCGCCAGAAAAAGGCGTTTGCTCATTATTGCACAATGAGCAAACGCGAAGCATCCAATGCTAAACTAAAATTGCTGCATGTATTTGAGAATTGCCACGAGCAAACTCATCAACGGACATGGCTTTCTTGCCTTCCAATTGCACTTGCACTACGCAGAGATCTCCCTGGCTGCAGACCACGCGCAGTATTTTGCGCGGTGAGTAGGGCAAACTACTATTCTCCAAAAAAACCTGGCCGGGAGAATGCTCATCTGCTGATTGCGAGAGTTGTGCGTAGGCGGCAAGGAGCTTGAGTTGTTTGCCGTTCCAGGTAGTATAGGCATTTGGCCAGGGGATATATGCCCGCACCTGCCGAGCCAGCGTTTCAGCAGACTGTGACCAGTCGATCCGACCATCTTCTTTCTTTAACATATGGGTGTGTGTGGCCTGAGCCTGGTCCTGCGGTTGTGGGCTGATTTGACCCCCGATCCACGCTGGAAGAATTTCAAGCAGAGCTGAGGCTCCCAGTTTCGCAAGTTTTGCACTCAGACTGGCAGTTGTGTCGGCGGCATCGATGGGGAGAGAACGCTGTAACAGCATCGGACCTGTATCAACTCCTGCGTCAATGAGCATGATGGTAACTCCTGTCTCATGCTCTCCTTGAAGAATGGTCTCTGAGATAGGCGAACTACCACGATACTTCGGCAAAAGTGAAGCATGGATGTTCAGTGTACCGTAGCGAGAGAGATCAAGTACTGGTTGCGGCAGAATCTGACCAAAGGCAGCCACGATAAAGAGATCTGCCTGGTAAGCAGCCAGGGCAGTCTGGTTTTCAATTTTTTTAAGAGAACCCGGTTGCCAGACCGACAGACCATGAGCCAGCGCTACCTGCTTGATGGGAGAGTAAACTATCTCCTGCTTACGTCCAACAGGCTTATCTGGTCGTGTGATCACTGTGGCGATCTCGTAGCCCTCGGAGAGAACCGTTCCGGGAACAGATCCCCACACCAGAGCCTCCAGAGCAGGCACAGCAAATTGGGGTGTGCCCATATAAATGATACGTAACATGTCTGTCAGTATACCGCTCTTGCTAAGATTTTGTCCATGCTTGAGGGCATCAGTCCGGGGTTATTTAATGCTCCGAAAGCCTTTGGCTTTCGGAGCATTAAATAACCCCGGCATCAGTCATCCCTCATTTTGACAAAATGAGCAAACGCTCTTGCTGGCGGCTGCGCCGCCAGATTTTCAGGGAGAAGTGGCTGAGTTTGGAAGCAGTTTGCTGCTTCCAAACTCAGCCACTTCTCCCTTTCAGAGATGACTCATAAGGGTATCACAATGCTCTCATTTTCATTGATGAGTTCATGTACATAAGAAGTGAGTGGTACAATGGGAAAATGTTGATTGTAATTCGCCGAAGCGCCCGGAGCATACTTGTATGAGTAAACTCGTATCCATGGCTGATGCCATTACTCGCTACATACCTGATGGATCCTCAGTAGCTATAGGACTGGCATTGGAAGCGCTTGTCCCTTATGCTGCGGCCCACGAGATGATCCGTCAGCATCGCCGCAATCTCACTTTGATCGGTCCAATCTCAGATATCCTTTTCGATCAGTTGATTGGCGCAGACTGTGTTACAAAAGTTCAGGCAGCCTGGGTAGGTAATGTAAGCGAGGGACTGGGGCACTGCTATCGCCGGGCAACTGAGAAAGCTATTTCCCATCCTCTGATCACTGAATCACATAGTAATTTCACGATTGGATTGGCGCTCTTCGCCGCTGCGATGGGTTCACCTTATATTCCAACTCGTTCCTTGCTTGGCAGCGATATTCCGCGCCATAATCCTACTCTGCGCCGTGAAATCTCACCACTGGACGGCTCGCCCGTGCTACTTATCCCAGCTATTCAGCCCGATGTGACGGTTGTACATGTACAGCGCAGTGATGAGGATGGAAATGCTCATCTTTGGGGTAGTACAGGAGTTGTACGAGAGGCGTTTCTGGCCGCACGCGATGTAATTGTAGTCGCTGAGGAGATTGTACCTCGCGCGGTGATTATCAGTGACCCCAGCCGCGTTCTGGGACCCTCGTTCAAGGTACGAGCAGTGGTACATGAACCCTGGGGTGCACATCCCGCACCAGTACAGGGTTACCATAATCGTGACCATGCTTTCTTCTCCGAGTATCATGTCTCTACACGTACCCTCGAAGGCTATCAGTCCTGGTTGGAAGAATGGGTGCTGAATGTGCCGGACCGCACTACCTATCTGAAAAAACTGAATGATGGTCGCAGGAAGTCTTTAGAGGTACAGGAGCATCGCTATGCGGCACCAGTAGATTATGGATACTGAGGGAGTTTTTTGACTATGGAATACACTTCGAAAGAATTGATGGTCGTCTGCGCAGCAAGACAGATCCGAGATAACGAGCGAGTTTTCGTCGGCATGCGCCTCCCTCTCATTGCCTTTGCACTGGCAAAACGAACCCATGCACCCTCTGCGGTCGGTCTCTTTGAATCGGGTGTGGTACGCGACACACCCGCGGCGAAACTACTCTATACGATGGGCGATCCATCTAATATCACCGACGCCATTTGGGCCACCGGTACCTTGAACGTGATCGGACTGATGGCCTCAGGAGAGGTAAATCTGGGCTTTATAGGGGGTGCGGAGATTGATTGTTACGGGAACCTGAATACCTCCTTGATTGGCGAGTGGGAACACCCCAAAGTACGTCTGCCTGGAAGTGGCGGCGGTGCGGATATTGCCTCCCTGGCAGATCGATTGGCGATCATTATGCCACACGAACGTCACCGTCTGCGTAAACGCGTAGACTTTATTACCAGTCCCGGCTACGGTTATCCCGATGAACAGGGTTCAGCCGGTTCAGCCTGGCGCACCCGTCAGGGTTTACCACGCGGAGGCCCTGCCGCACTGATCACAACCCTTGCTGTCTTTATTTTTGATCCAGTTACCGGCGAAGCTCTGCTCCAGTCCTACCACCCTGGGACTAGCATTGCAATGGTTCAGGAACAAACCGACTGGCCTCTCCGACTCGCTCCCGATTGCGCTGAAACAATTCCTCCTAACTCTGAAGAACTACATGTCATTCGTGAATACGATCCCGATGGCGTCTGGACTCGCTAAACAACCTCTCTTTCTTATGAACCAGATCAAATATTTATCTCATCTTGAGTTATTCTTGAGATTTGACTGCTATTATACACATGTGTGAGGGCGTCTTGTGAGAACGCTTCTGCGCCTCACTCTTGCAATCTTTTCTCTCACATACTATGTGGCTGGCGAATGAAAACAATTAAAAGAAAAAGGAGCAACTCATGAATCCAACTAAAGCTCATCAGCGCTGGGGAGTGTTGGCCTTACTCACTATGACTCTACTAGCACTCTCACTTCTCGCTACTGCCTGCGGTTCCCAAACATATACCAATAATAGTACCACTTCAGGCAGTTCATCCAGCTCAACCGTCACCTCGCAACAAACATCAACCTCCTCCTCGCCAAACGGTGCCGGGACAGCCAGTTCAGGCAGTACTCCTGGTGCAAGCAGTACTGTTCAGGCAATCAATCAACAAGTGCAGAGCGCCATACAGTCGGTGAACGGTGCCCAGAACGATGTGAACGGCGCTGATAGTACCGCAACTACTGAGTCTGGCGGAACACAACAACCTTAATCTTTTCTACTTTCACACACTTTCAAAAAATAATGGAGGCTTCCCTGCTATGAAACACTTATCATCTCGAAGTTATGTAAGGTACATACTTATGCTCGGCACCATGGGTATGATGGCGGTCTGTGCGCTACTGCCAACAAGTGCCTTTGCTGCAAGTATTCAGCATGCAAAATGTGCTGCGAAAGACGTCAAATGCGTCATTTCCGCTGGTGATCTACTTATCGCTAATCGTATAACTGACCTGAATACCTTTAGCACGAAGATCTCAACAGATCTGTCCGCGCATAAGATTACAGATACTCAAGCTAATGTTCTTAAAGCGGATGTATCTACGAACGAGGCAGGTCTGAATAATCTGAAAACAAAACTTGACGCAGAAACAGATTTTACAGCCGCACGAACCGATTTTTCAAATATATACTTGCAATTCCGCATTTATGCAGTCGTACTCCCGAGAGATGCTCGCCTCCTTTACCTGAATATTGAGCAGCACACAAAAGATCTAATGCAGGATGCCGCTCCCGTAATAAAAGCTGCAATCCCTTCAGCACCTGCAGATAAACAAGCCCAACTCAATCAGTTGTTTAGCGATTACCAGCAGCAAATAACCGCAGCCCAGGAGCAGATGGCTCCGGCCCAGTCTGACTTCCCGGCCTTAACTCCTGAAAACTTTAACAACAATCGGACTTCGTACATGGAGACAAAAACTGCTCTGGATAAAGCTGAGAGAGCTGCACACCAGGATCTCAGCAAGGCGGCCAATGATC
>DAOTTL010000073.1:0-26070 GCA_034438135.1 Ktedonobacteraceae bacterium
AAACGAGAGCCACAATCACTTGCAACTCTCGTTCCATTTATAACTGACTCACCCTCACTCGCGTTTTTCCACCAGCCTCTATCGCGTCTTCACACGCTGCGCTTGCCAGCAAAACTGACAGCAGACAGGGTAGATAACAAGCGATCCAGAGAGACAATGGTGGAATCTCGCTCGGCCTGTGGAGTACCGGGAAGACATCGATAGATAGCGGTAGACGAAGAATACCGGTGGTGGGACTCGAACCCACAATCCCTTGCGAGAATCTGTTTTTGAGACAGACGCGTATACCATTCCGCCACGCCGGCTAATCATTCCAGGCGATCATACCATGTTCTCAGAGAATCTGTCAAGAGTTTCTACAAAGATTGTCAGGTCATCTCTTTTGACAAATCGGTCTTTTTCTCGCCATATGGCTCGGCCTTACCTCTGACGAATCTCTATGGCCAGAGGTAAGACAACGAACCCTATCAACTACAGAGGGAAGTATTGGGGAACTTTCATTGCCAGCATCATATCGCCCGCAACTTTGAGTCTGCCCGTCATAAACGCTTTCATTGAGTCTAGTTTCCCCTCAGCAATGGCAACCCAATCCTTCGCACTGGTGGTAAACGTGGCATCAGGTTTTTCCACTCCTCCTGGGATAAGATGACCCACGCCATTCTCAATACTGAAGGCCCAGATTCCCGATTCATCCCCTGTAATATTCCACTGAATGGTCTTCGTTATGCCTGCTGCCGCTGTCGTGTTAAATCTGTTTGGCATTGAGTCGAAAAGTTCGGCAATTGTCATGGTTGTAATCTCCTTTTTATAGCTGATCTTTGATGCCCCGACTCGCACGATGCGCCAGGGCCATGATCGAGAGCATCGGATTTACTCCACATGCACTCGGAAAAACGCTACTATCACAGACGAAAAGCCCTTTAACTCCATGTACCTGCTGGTTGTTATCAGTCACCGAGGTACTCGGATGCGCTCCCATGCGACAGGTCCCCATCTGATGGGCGGTAAAAAGGATAATGCGATTCGATCCCAGTCCCCGACGCTCGATCTGTCGATCAAATGCACGCAATTGTTGTTCGCCCACAGTTCCATCTGTCGAACGCCTCAGATCAGTAGACCTGTTTTGTAGCGATATGACTCGTTCCGCACCTGCGGATAAGTGGACACGTGTTCCCTGATGCAATCCATGCAAGATATGCTGACGGTCGTAAGCATTCACTCGATACTCCACCTGAGGTTCGCCAGCGTGGTCCAGGGTGACGCGACCCTCTCCTTTGTCGCGGGTCAGAACAATGATCGAACTAAGGTATTCAATTGTGGTCATTTCGTCCCGATAGTTACGAGCCGAGTACCAGGGGGTCGCCAATCCGAATAGACCTGGATGCGCTGGCGCAGTCTCCAGGGTGTACCCATAGTTACCGTCCAGATGCGTGAACTGACCGGAATAGGCCGATTGCAGTACTCCCTGCCAGGCATGGACCTTCTCAGGATAGACCCCTACACTGATGGCACTGGGGTGCAGATGCAGATGACGTCCAATATGCTGGTTTTCCAGTCCCGAACGGCGCAGGATCGCCGGAGAGTGCAACGCACCAGCGGCAACTACGACACTTCTCGCGTGGACGGTCAACTGATAGATCTGCCCCGTCTGTTCATCCTGTACGCTTGCTTTAACTCCTTTCACCTGTCCATTTTCAATGAGAACCTTGTCCGCACTACAGCGTATAATGATCCTCGTACCTCGTTCATACGCGTCCTGTAAGTAGGTTTTCATGGTGGACTGACTGCACCCGTTACTACAGCCGAAGTTGCACGCACCACAGCGCTGCTCACAACCCTGTACATTGCGGCGTACCACGTCCGCATGATAGCCAAGCCTGGTTGCTCCATCGAAGAGTCGCTGATTTTGCTGGTTATGCTGACTATGCTCACTGTTGACGTTGATGCGTCTCTCAACGACGGCAAAACTCTCTTGCAATTGAGTGCCTGTGAAACAGTCGCGCAGTCCAGAGTGTTGTTCCCACTCGGCGAGGATGTCATCAGGTGTGCGGAACGAGGTCATCCAGTTAACGACTGTGCCTCCACCAAGAGTACTCCCCGCCATCATGATCAGTCCCAGGTCTTTAGTGGAGAGCGCTCCTCGCTTCAAAAAGAGTTCAGACATAGCCTGTGACTCGCGCAGCGTAAAGTTTCCCTCGTGATTGTAGCCACCTTTCTCCAGGACAATGACGCTTTTGCCAGATCTGGCAAGTTCGCCCGCAATCACTCCACCACCAGCTCCTGAACCGATGACGACGACATCAGCCTCTAAAACGCTATCCTGGACGATCTCCAGCGGTGTGATAGGTGCTGCCGCCCTGGAACTCTGTGCTACGGGCGGAGTATAACCCAGCACCGGCCAGTTGGGATTGTTCCCTTGCTCGTCAAGAGTCGAGAAGTAGATCAGGCCTGCCAGACGTTTGATCCCCTGAAAACCCTGCCGAAAAGGTCCTACAGGATTATTCGCCAGCGCCAGCAGGAATTGTTCGCGCTTCTCCTGTGGGAGTTTAACGAAAGGTTGGGCGCTGCCGGTAAACAAGAGTCCAAACAACGGCGTCGTAAACAGCGTTAACCAGAGGCGCAGATTCGCATGGACGTCAGGATTTTCTCGCCCTAGCATCTCGGCAATCTGCTGAGCTACACGCAGATCACTGGCACGACGCCGATAATAGGCACTCTTCTCGCCAGAACTTCCGGCGGGTGGTTCAAGAGTCGGTAGCAGCGTCTCGCAGATCTCTTCTAGCACAGCGAATTCATCTGGTGTAAGCCAGCCAGCAATACGACTCTGCTCTACTGTTTCTGGTCGGGACAGTGTGATAGCCATGATGCATAGACCTCCTTGAGTCTGCTGCGTTTATCTCTCGTCCTATCCATTGCCAGTAGCTGCTTTCGCCAGCTCATCCATTTTTAAATCTACAAGTTGCGCTATCGTTGTCACCTCTTCGTTCTGGTACTGACTGACCAGTGAGGTGAGACGATCATAGGCAATATAGGCATGGCCCTCGTAGTCTTCATAGACCAGAAGCCTGGGCGGTGCGTAGAGGCCAACCTCTGGCAGATGCTCAAGCATGTAGACACCGATCATATGGTTGCCAAGCGAGTACTGGGTAATCTTTTTCGTCTTCCCTGTCAGGGAGAGCAAAATGCCCTGCTCCATCTTGACGAAGGTCGTAAAACCGCTTGTTCCAATAAGTGGCTGAGTCATCTCTATGACCTGCTCCCAGGAAAGATGCATGGCTGCCAGTTGACGTGGAAGAACCTCCCAGTTTCCTGGAATCCCTATCCGCTCTTCCAGGGCCACGAGTACCTCCTCATATGAGTGCGTAGAGGGAACGACGACATGCTCGACTGTGAACCGGGTAACGATAGATGAACTATTTGTTTCTATCTGCTGCGTGCTGTTTGACATAACTATGGTCCCTTTCTTGCTCAAACGATAGCAGTGGCCTCTTCTGAATTGATTCCGCCCATCAATATCTGGATAAGATTTTCTGATGAGAAAAACTCACGGAACGGGATGGTGTTCTGGATCACTCCTAAAAACCGATCGATGCCATCCTGATTTCCACGTAAGGCGGCAAGGACCTGCTGAAACTCCATTGGAAAGGGCGCGAGCGTCGCACGATCACAGATGAACTCGTAGAGCGGCATGAGAACGTCATTGCGCCGCTTCTCGTAGTCAGCCAGAGCCTCGTCCAATGGTTGAACCCCTGAAAGACCAGCATCAATGGCCTCTGAAAGGAAAGCGGAGTCTCGAAAGGCGTCCGTGATGCCCTGGGCCGTGATTGGATCTTTGTGGCACCCTGCATCTCCCACCAGCGCCCAGCCGGGACCGTAGGGTTTGCGGAAGAAATTCGGCAGTTCGGCTGTCCCCATAAAACGGTGCGCCCGTTTGCCACCGCGCACTCGACGAGCCAGATCTGGCGCAATCTCATCCAGCGTCTCTACAAAGTTCTTTTCGAGGTCAGCCCTGAAGGTGTGGAACTCACGATTCGTCCATTCGACAAAGATAGCTGCCTGATTGTCATTCGTTGGAAAGGCGACGATTGTTCGGTCGGGACGTGTATAGAATTCGAGACAATCTATGGGTACACCATCCCAGTAGGTATAGTAGCCACAGGTTCCGGGAGGTGCCACCGCGTACATCGGGGCATCCACTGTACGCGCAACCAGCGAATGTTTTCCGTCCGCACCGACGACGAGAGTTGCTCTCTCTGTGACTGTTTCACCGCCAGGGGTGCTTCCACGAATTCCTACTACACGACCATCCTCCATGAGGAGTTCTTTGACGGTGAAATTCTCACGCAGTTCGGCTCCTGCCTCCACCGCGGCATCGGCCAGGATCTTATCCAGAACCAGACGCTTGGGCGCATAGATGGCGGCAAAACCATCTTCCATCGGCGGAGGAAAACCGACGAGGGTAAAAGAACCATAAGTTTCAAAGGAGACATCAAGGATAATCTTCGTCACTGGTGGACAGTTCGTGGCCTCGATCCGATCGAGGAGTCCCCAATGCTTGAGATATGAACTGCCCGCAACGGTAATCATATGGGTCGAGAGCGTCTCGCTGGGAAAAGTAGCCTTGTCCAGCAGGAGCACTCGATAACCTTGACGAGCAAGCTGCATAGCCGTTGGCGAGCCTGCCACTCTTGCCCCGATAACTATCACATCGTACATAGAAACGTTCCTTTCTCTCTGTATCAGTCCGTCTATATCATTGCCGTGTTGTCAGACCTCAATGCTCAATGGCTCCCCACGTCACCGCGAGCCGCTCATAGCCTCGGAAGAGGAGCGTCGGAATATGTGTCAGGACCTGATTGGGTATGATACTCAGGTCTGGTAGCCGTTGACAGAGCACCTCAAAGGCGATCCGACCCTCAAGACGTGCCAGCGCCGCACCTACGCAGAAATGGACGCCATGTCCAAAGGCCAGGTGATGGTTAGGGTTCCGGTTGATCTGAAACTTTTCAGCGTCGGTAAAGACCTGTTCATCCCGATTTCCCGACCCATAAAGCAGTAGCAGTGAGGTATCTTCAGGCAGCTTCACATCTCCAATAGTCACTTCGCGAGTAGTAGTGCGAGCAAACATCTGGATCGGAGCATCGAAGCGCAAGATCTCTTCGACGGTCCGTGGGATGTACTCTGGATGTTGACAAAGTGTCCGCCAGTCCTCTGGTTGCTCAAGCAGGAGCTTGAGACCGGTGCCGATCATATTGGTCGTACTCTCATGACCGGCCAGGACGAGCCCCTGGAGCAGGATGACCAGTTCGTTTTCAGTAAAAGGCTCTTCATCCGGTATGCTGAAGTGTACCAGCGTACTGATCAGATCGTCCTGAGGTTGGTCACGCCGCTCGGCAATCAGCCGGGACAGATAGCGCTGAAAGGCAACAGTACTCCTGGCACACTCGGCCTGGTTCTCTTCATCCAGTTGAATTGACATAAGCATCAGCCAGTCATGACTCCACTTTCTGGCCAGCTCGATGTCCTGGGTGGGAAGACCAAGCAGTTTGAGAACAACCTCCAGCGCCATCGGATAGGCAAACTGGCTGATGATCTCCGCCTGCTGGTTATGAATAAACGTGTCTATCAAGTTCTCTGCAACCTTGTACACGAAAGGTTCAAGGGACCTCATTCGAGCGGGCGCAAACGCTTTGGTCAACGGCACTCGAAAACGCATATGGTCCGCTCCATCGGTATTGAGGACAACGGGAACCGGTAGAAAACCCTGGATAAGTTCCTCAAGAGTCTTTGTATAAAACGTCACCGATGAAGTGAGCGTGTCCCGTGAGGAGAAGGTACCAGGATGCAATAAGATACTCTGAATATCCTTGTGGTTCGTCACTATCCAGACATCCAGTTCTGGACAAAAAGCGATCGGTTCCTCTCGCCTGACCTGACTATAAAAAGGGTAAGGATCTTCCGCGAGCGGGTTAAAGGTTACTCCATGCACTGCTGGCATCTTCTCTTTTCCTTTCTCTTCTCTCCTGACTCAGCTCTGCTTCCTTCTCTAGGCCGCAAATTGTGCTTGAGTTCGCTGACGCCAGATCTCGTAGGCTGGTTCTGAACTACTGGTCGGCAAATTTTCGCGGGCTACGTCGGTGATGTAGGCCGCCTTTTCCCCGGAAAGGCCGCAGAAGACTTCGCAGGCCAGCTCGGTATGTGGCACAAGGTTCCCAGCTTGCAGACGACCTTTGGCCGCGACCGCTGCCCCTCGCGCGAGTTGTGAACTGTAGCGACCCGCCAGCGTGCGCAGTTTTTCAATGGCAGCTCTGTCTACTCCTCCTGCAAAAGCGCAGGCCAGACCCACACCGCTCCACAATTCCGCCTGACGCTGTGGAGGGAACGGGGCAATCGTGGCCGCAACCAGCTCAACAACCGCGCCAGACGAAAACCAGATGCTTCTTCCCAGACCCTGGTCGAAGACAAGCCGTGCATAGGGCGAGAGATGCGTGGGAACTTTCTGTTCATTGACGAACTGCTTGCGCGAGAAGAAACCTTCGTGAAAGCCATAGCCATCGACAATCACCCAGGCCAGCACGGGGTCCAGACGATCCAGGTAGCGCTCAGGGTGTTTGTGCAGCCTTGCCAGAGCCAGTCCAACCCCAACATAGATTGGATAGATATGAGGCGCACCTGGTCCCTCCACAAAGGCATTGAGACGATTTTTCCAGGGAGCCAGACAATCCAGGGCAGCCAGCCCCATGCCAGCCCCCTCGTAGGCAAAACCATGTAATTCAGGATCAATCGCGTTCAGTCGAGGCACCAGTACTTCAAATCGACTATCCTCCAGAGTCGCATGATAGCCTTCAACCAGTGAATAACCTACCGGCTGAAAACGCTCCCATGCCTCTTTGGCAAAGCCTGGACGGCTGAAAACCGCTTTTTCTGAGGGCACTCCAAAGAGCACTTTGCGAACTTTTCCTAAGGCTGTCATTGAATTGTCTCCTTCTGCTGAGATTGACTCTCTCCCCAAACCATAAACTGCTCTGCCAATCGCTGACGCCAGACCTCATAGGCTGGAATCTCGCCATCGGCTGGCAGGTTCTTACGGGCAACGTCGGTTATATGGGCCACCATCTCGCCCGAGAGACCACAAAGTACCTCACAGGCCAGGTCGGTATGCGGCGCTGACGTGCCAGCCTGCTGACGGAACTTTGCCGCCAGGGCGGCCCCGACTGCCATCTGCGAGCGATGTGGACCGGCAGCTCTTTGTAATGTTTTAATCGCCTCTCGGTCCACCACTCCTGCGGCATAGGCACAGGCCAGACCAATGCCGGACCACAGATCAGCCTGCCGACGCTCTGGAAACGTGTTGATTGTCGCGACAATGCGATCTACATTTGCTCCCGTTGCGAACCAGAGACTTCGTCCCAGTCCATGATCGAACGCCCGGCAGGCATAGCCGGAGATACGCGAAGGAATCTTCTGCGCCTCAATCGCGCTCTTCCAGGAGAAGAAGCCCTCATAGAAGCCATATCCATCCATGACAAACCAGCGCAACAGCGGGTCCAGACGAGCCATAAAACGCTCAGGCTTCATCGGTGCTCTGGGCAGAACCAGACCCGCGCCAATATAAAGCAGGCAGGTGTACGACGCCCCAGGTCCATCCAGGAACGTCTGGAAGCGGTTCTTCCAGGGCAGCAGACAGTCCTTCAGCATCAGGCCCATGCCGGCTCCCTCATAGGCAATGCCGCGCAACTCCACCTCAATCGACTCCAACTTCGGTGTCAGTCCCTCCACGCTACTATCGTCAAGTGCGATATAGAAATGATCTACCAGCGTTCGCGCTACAGGTTCAAAGCTCAGCCATGTCTGATCCATGTCTTCTTGATATCCGTACCTCTCCGCAGCCATGTCCTGAAAGGCCGTCGCAGAGATGTTAAAGAATGGTTTCAAGATTTTTCCAAATGTAAGGGCCACTGCTTTACCTCTTTCGTATAGTGCTCAGTTATGCATCTACTTTTGACGTTGCCACAAGGTCAAGCTCAATATTCTGATCGGCAGCAGCACTCTTTGTGCGATGGCGACCGTAGACAAACTCAAAGATGGGCGAGGCCATCAAGGTGGTGAAGATGGCCATTAGGACCAGCATCGTAAAGAGCGTAGGAGTGATGATCCCTTGCTGAAGCCCGATGTTCAGCAGAATAAGCTCCATAAGTCCACGAGCGTTCATCAGACTGCCAATGGCCAGGGCTTCACGGTTCGACTCGCCGTTGAGTAACGCCGCCACCCAGCAGGCGATCCCTTTGCCACCTAGCGCAATCAGAAACACCAGCAGCGCAATTCCCCACAATAACCAGCTATTCACCAGACCCAGACTGGTATTCAGACCTGAGTAGATGAAGAAGAGTGGAAGCATGAAGTTTGTAACTATCGGCTCAAGCTTCCGTTTCAGATCCCTGGCGAAGGTCCCGCGAGGCATGGCGATGCCCAGAATAAAGCCACCGAAGATGGCATAGATACCGATGGCATCTGTAAACCAGGCGCAGAGCATCACCAGCATCAGGACAAAAGCCAGCATCGATCCGCTAATACCTTCATGGCGTTCCGTCATGTCTCCCAGGCGGCGCAGGAGGGGTCTACCAATCAGCAGTGTAACTGCCGCGTACACCACTCCTCCGACAATTGCCAGGACAGCGATCAATGGATTCTTATTAAAGACCGCGAGCACGATGGCCAGGATGCACCAGGAAATGGCATCATCTGTGGAGCCTGCTGCCAGGGCCAGCGTTCCAAGCGAGGTGCCAGAGAGACCGCGCTCAAAGATGATGCGTGCAAGCATTGGAAAGGCGGTGATGGCAATCGCAGCTCCGGTAAAGAGCATCGCTTCCCAGGGGGAGACTGAATGGCTAAAGAAACCGCCCTGTCTGACCAGAAACAATGCCAGTAGTCCACCTAACATGAGCGGCGTTAAGATACCTGCCAGAGAGACCGAGACTGCACTACGGACGCGCTTGCGAATCAAGCTGGTGTCAAACTCAACCCCGATCAGAAACATGTACAGCACCAGGCCAACCTGACTGGAGGCATACAGAATGCTCATAGGCGCTCCTTTGGGAAACACCTGATGCTGCAAGGTCGGAAGTAAAAGGCCGAAGAGAGATGGACCCAGGATGACTCCTGCGATCATTTCACCAACAACTTGTGGCTGCCCGATCTTCTTGGCTAAGAAACCTACCAGTCGGCAGACGCCCAGGATGACGGCCAGTTGCAGGAAAAAAAGGATTGCCAGTTGAGAATTGGACATGTCGCTGTTCCTTTACTGTACGATATGCACTTCTAAACTACTATTGGGTGATATGCACTTCTAGACTGTATTCGGACGTTGCTGAGATTGTAAATCGTTCCTCAAGACGCTCTCGCCAGATTTCGTATGCTGATTTGTTCTCTGTTGCCTGCAAGTTCTGAAAGGCTATTTCAACGGCATCTGAGGCCTGTTTTGTGGAGGTACCACACAGAACCTCACATGCCAGTTCAGCATAGGGTGCTGGACTGCCTGCCCGATGACGGGCATTCGAAGCGATTGCCGTTCCCACCGCTAATTGTGATCTGGCAGGTCCAGCGGCTTGCTGTAAACTCTCGATATCCTCGCGCTTCACTCCCCCCGTATAGCCGCAGGCCAGGCCGATCCCACTCCAGAGGTCGCGCTGACGAGTCTGTGGGAAGGCCGCAATAGTCTCTTTTACCTGCTCAATATTTGCGCCAGCTACGAACCAGATGCTTCTCCCAAGTCCGTGATCAAAGGTGCGCCGGGCGTAGCTAGAAAGATGCGCCGGAACAAACTGCTGCTCCACATGACGTTTGCGGGCGAAAAATCCTTCGTGGAAACCATAGCCATCGATCGCCATCCAGGAAAGAACCGGGTCCAGCCGATGGAGAAAGCGTTCAGGATTTCTGTGCATCCTGGCCAGAGCCAGGCCCGCACCGATATGGACCGCGTAGATATATGGCGCTCCAGCTCCATCCAGAAAAGCTTTGGTGCGGTTCTTCCAGGGCAGCAGACAGTCCATAGCTGCCAGCCCGGTTCCCGCGCCTTCGTAGGCAAAGCCCCGCAATTCAGGATCGACAGCATGCAAACGCGAGACAATCGTTTCAAAACTCCTCGCCTGGAGGGTCACATGGCAGCCTTTGGTAACCGTAGAAACGACCGTTTCTAGCCGCAGTGCTGCACCAGTATCGCCCTCGCCAAAGGAGGTGGCTTCTTCCTGCGAGACCCCGAAGAAGGGTCTGAGGATATTTCCGAAAAAGGTCACTGGGTGATCTCCTTTCGTCTATAGATATCCGCCGTCCGTCCAGCAAAATCCGTCAGGAGACGCTGCTGTAGGATCTCAAATGCCGGTTCTTGCCCATCAACCGGCAGGCCTAGAAAGGCGATGTCTACCAGGTGGGCCACCTGTTCACTGGGGATACCGCACAGGATCTCACATGCCAGATCTGAGTGAGGTACCGGGTTGCCAGCTCGCTGACGTCCCTTCGCCACAACAGCCGCCCCCAGGGCCAGTTGTGGTCCATATGGACCCGCAGCCATATGCAGGCTCTCGATGGCTGAGCCATCTACTCCCCCCACATATGTGCAGGCCACACCCATGCCAGCCCACATGTCGGCCTGGCGAAACTCTGGGAAAGCGCCAATCGTGGCGGCAATCCGCTCTACATTAGCCCCGGCGGAGAACCAGATGCTCCGTCCTACGCCCTGGTCAAAGATGCGTCGGGCGTAGCTGGAAAGGTGAGACGGAACGATCTGGCGCTCAACGGTGCGCTGTTTATAAAAGAAGCCCTCGTGAAAGCCATAGCCATCCATCACCAACCAGCAGAGGACGCGGTCCTTCATGCGTGCAATAAACGGTTCGGGTTTACGGCGTAAGCGAGCCAGTGCCTCGCCCGCGCCAATGTGTACCATATAGATATGAGATGAGCCAGGACCATCAAGATAGGCCTGGAGGCGATTCTTCCACGGTAGCATGCAGTCCAGGCCTGTCAGACCCATGGCCGCTCCCTCATAGGCGAAACCACGCATATCCAGTTCAACCTTGTCCAGTAGCGGTACAAGCACCTCAAATTTGCTACTCACCAGGGTCGCGTGATAGCCCTCGATGGCCGAGAGAACCGCTGCCTCCAGATGCTTCCACTCTTTGCTATCTCCGGCGCTAAAAGCGGTAGCCGTCTTTTGCGAGACCCCCATCAGGGACTTACGAAGTTTTACAAGCGAAATGGTCACCAGTGTTGCCTCCTTCATGCATTGTTATTCGACCTTTGCGGCCTCCTGGTGTTCCCTCAAGCGTGCGGGAAATGGTGTCAGTGTCCCTTTTGCCCGTCCCGCCTGAGGGAATTGAACCTAGACGGTCGCCTCATCCTCCAGGGCTTGCTCGATCTCAGCGAGCAAACGCTCCAGCTCTCCGCTATCCGCCTGATCGATTAGATCCTGGATGGATGCCAGGGATGGTGCTTCGACTGCATCGGAGCCTTCTCCAAACTGGAGTACGGCCAGCAGGCGTGTTGCCAGTTGGGTAAGCGTGACCTCCTGTAACAGTTCAAGGACCGAGACGTCTATCTTGAGGCTGGCCTCAATGCGGTGCTTAACCTCGATAGCCATCATGGAGTCCAGACCCAGACTGGTCAGGGTTTCTTGTTCCGTGAACTGCGTGGCATCCAGTTGCAGAACACGCGCTACTAGCTGGTGCAGGTGAGTTACCAGCATGGGCTGTCTCTCACTCGTCTGCGCTTCCTCCAACTGCTGCAACAGGGAACCATCATCGTTGTTTGCGTCACCTGCGGCTGACTCATCGACCTGGGCTTCAAGTTGTGAGAACATTGGCGGCAGAATGCCCACTGGCGAGGTCTCACGAGCCTGTGTCCAGTTAGCCGTGATGGCGGTCAATTGCGCGGATCGCTGTCCCAGTACTCGCGCCAGGATTTGGGTCCCAACCTCAGGCGTGATGAGTTCGATTCCTCGTCTGGCATAGAACTGCTCCAGCTTGAGCTGCTCGACCATGCCGACCGACCAGGGACCCCAGCCAATGCTGATCGCTGGCAATCCCAGCGATCGTCGATGGTAAGCCAGGGCATCCAGGAAAGCGTTCCCTGCGGCGTAATTGCCCTGACCAAGCGAGGCGATGACTGAACCGGTCGAAGAGAACAGAATAAAGAAATCCAGCGGATAGTTTTGCAAGAGGCGATGTAGCAACCAGCCGCCCCTGACCTTGGGGCGCATAACACGCTGGAAGGTCTCGGTCTGCATACGCAATAAGAGTTCGTCCTGAACGACGCCCGCCGTGTGAATGACTCCCCTGATGGGTGGCCAGGCTTCGCTCTCATAGGTGGTCAGGAAGTCAGTGAGCTGTTCTTCGTCAGCCACATCCACGGCGGCCAGATGGATAGTAGCTCCCAGGCGCTCCAATTCGATCAAAGACCGGGTCAATCCCTTCTGTGGATGATCCTGCTCCATTTGATGCCAGGTCGTGCGCGGCGGTAGCTGCGTGCGTCCCATGAGGATCAGTCTTCTGGCTCCCTGTGCGACCATCCAACGTGCGACCAGCAGTCCCAATGATCCCAGGCCACCGGTAATCAGATAGCTGCCATCGGCACGGAAGGTAGGCGGCAACGGCGGTGTCAGGTCCTTCCCCGGTACCAGACGAGCAACGTAGCGCTGTCCCTTACGGAAGGCCACCTGATCTTCGCCGCTGGTATGCTCAATCTCATCAAAGAGCAGGGCTGCCTGCTCTGTGGCAGGGGCGATATCCAGATCGATCAGACCTCCCCACATGCTGGTAAATTCTTGATGACCAATCACTCGTCCTAATCCCCAGACCGGAGCCTGTTCGATTGCGACCGGACCCTGATCCTGACCCACTGTCTGCGCTCGTCGTGTGACCAGCCAGACGTGTGGCAGATGAGGCCAGCCGCTCTGTGAAAGAGTCTGCATGAGGTAGACGATGGAGAGAGAACCGATCAGTTGTTCCCGCTCCAGAGCGGCCAGTGGCGAATTTTCAGTGAAGGTAGAGTCCAGGCTCCACAGGTGAATAAAGTGGGAATACGAACCCTCTGTACCGTTCAGAAGTATGTTGAACAACTTTTTGAAATGCTCAGGTTGTGTCGGGTCGAGCGTGAAATGCTCTCCCTGCTGGACCAGTTCAGGCGTATCGGTATGTGAGACGAGCGTATAGTGTGTCCCTTGCTGTTCGAGGCTGCGAGACAGGGCCTCTCCAACTCCGCTCTGATCGGTGAAGATCAGCCAGTGCTCTTTTTGGAGTGCAGTACTGACCATTTCAGACTCACCAGCATCGTCCGTCTCGTCTGGCTCGTCTGAGTAGGGCATAGGTTGCCAATCCAGTTCATAGAGTCCCTTATCGATGCGTTCAGGACTCAGATTCATAGAGGCTGCCAGCGATTGAGCGCGAAAACCTTCGATCTCAGCCAGCAGATTTCCCTCTGAGTCCGCAATCTGAATATCACCTATGACGAGCTGACCATCGGCCTGGCGCAGGCTGGCATAAACCAGCATATGCTCGACTGGTTGATGCAGCACACGAATGCGCTCTATTCCTACGGGTAGATAGGGGATGGCCCCGGATGTTGTTGCGGGGGACGCGATGGAGCGAGCCGTAGTGAGAAGTACCTGGAACGCAGCATCGAGTAGAGCAGGATGAAAAGCATAGTCAGTAAGCTCGGACTCTAACATGTCTGGCACTTGTAGATGCCCGATCGCTGTGCCGTTGCTCACCTCAACCTGCTGAATGGCCTGGAAGGCTGGACCGTACTGGAAACCCATTTGTTGAGATTGCTGATAAAATTCCTCTCTGGAGGTGTATGTGGAAGAGTCACAACTGAGTTCCGCAAAGTTAAGACGCGTGGCAAATTCGTTGGTCTGACGCTGACGTAGCCTGGCACTGGAGTGAAGGGTCCAACGGCTCTCTCCACTGGCGGTTGGCGTATAGCTGTATATTTCAACGCTCGCGTGTTCAGGATTTAAAACTGTTCGCAGCCTGATATCAGAGGCATCAAGCAGGAAAAGGGCCTTGCGGAACGTCAGCCCTTCGAGCAGGTACTCTCCCTGACCGAAAACCTCGCGGGCCGCAGCCAGGGCGATCTCTGCAAAGGCTGCTCCTGGGAGCAGAACGTTCTCCTGAATACGATGGTCGGCCAGGTATGGCAACAGACGATCGTTTATCTCCATCTCCCACGAAGGATGTACCGCACTCATGCGTTGTCCCAGCAGAGGGTGTACCTGAGTCAGGAGTCGATCTTCCCGCGACTCCAATGATTCGGTCCAGTACGGTTTTAGTTGCCAGGGATAGGCTGGCAGGCGTACAAAGGCACCTGTGTTCCCGGAGAATGCAGGCCATGTAAGCGGATAGCCCAGCGTGTACAAGGTTCCCAGTGAGCCCAACATACTGCTATGATCCTCTTCCTGCCGTCGCAGTGAAGGGAGAGCCGTCCCGCTCTGTTCCTGTTGCGCGAGCAATTCGATGATAGAGCCTGTCAGAACTGGATGGGGACTTAACTCAAGAAAAACGTTATATCCATCGGCGATCATCTGATTGATGGCCGAAGAGAACAGGACTGTTGCGCGGGTGTTCTGCCACCAGTAGCGGGCATCCACGCCACTGCCATCGATGCGCGTCCCGGTCACCGTCGAGTAAAGCGGCAGAGTAGCACTCTGAGGTTGCATGTTGACTAACGAGGCCAAAAATTCTTCTCTCAGTGGCTCGGCAAAGTGACTGTGATAGGGCACATCGACCGCCAGGAAACGATGGAACACCTGGAATGTCTCTAGCTGCCGTGCGACATCATCGAGAACAGTGCTGTCACCTGAGAGGGTTACCGCACTGGGACCATTGATGGCGGCGATCGAGACCCGATTATCGGCGTCAAGTTCCGCCTTGCTCAACGTTTCATATGACATGCCTATAGCCAGCATCCGACCGCTTCCACTTGTGCGCTGATGCAAACGACTGTGGTGATAGACCAGACATATCGCATCTTCAAAGCTCAGCGCTCCCGCCAGGTAGTGCGCGGCGAACTCTCCTGTGCTGTGACCGATAAAGGCATCTGGCTTGATCCCCCAGGAACGCCAGAGTTCTGCCAGCGCGACCTGGATGGCGAAGTTTGCTGATTCAGCAACCTCAACCACAGTCATATGTGAATCTGCCTCAGAGGTCGTCAAATCTTCCATTAGCGATCTGCCAGTGTAGCGCTCAAACGCGGTAGAGCAGCGTTCTACGCTGGCCCGGAAGATCGGCTCCTGCTCCAGCAGGTCACGTCCCATAGCCCACCACTGTGGTCCCATGCCGGAGCAGACAAACACTGTCTTAGTACCCTCGCCTGCTACTCGACCAGTCGAAGTGCCTGCCCGTGGCTCGTCGGCGAGAAATGCATCGAGTTGCGCGACTGCCTCATCTTTTGAGTGAGCCACCAGGGCCAGTCGATGATCGTGATGACTACGCCGTAAAGAGGCGGAGTAGACGATATCGTGCAGTGAATGAGTCTCGTCACCAGCCAGGAAGG
This sequence comes from Ktedonobacteraceae bacterium, assembly GCA_034438135.1. Taxonomy (GTDB): domain Bacteria; phylum Chloroflexota; class Ktedonobacteria; order Ktedonobacterales; family Ktedonobacteraceae; genus Paraktedonobacter. Next base: position 15,544 of record DAOTTL010000073.1, read on the forward strand.
TTCGATAAGCATCCGCCTGGGCTTGCAGTGCCTCGGCGCTACGGGCGGAAAGTGGCAAGAGGTATGCGCGTCCCGTATCGTTTGTGCGAGATTGATCTGGCGAAATTGCAGGTGCCTCTTGAAGAACTACATGAGCGTTTGTCCCGCCAAAGCCGAACGAGTTCACGCCAGCCAGGGTAGGTCCGTCGCTCTCAGGCAAGGACTCCAGGGTCGTGGGAACTCGTAACTGAAGTTCGTCAAAAGGAATATCAGGATTGGGATTGTGAAAATGCAGGTGGGGTGGGACCTGGCGATTTTTCAAGATCAGCGACGTTTTCACCAGACCCGCCACGCCTGAGGCCGCCTCCAGGTGTCCAATGTTTGTCTTAACCGAACTGACGATACAGGTTTCCCCCTCAGGCCGGTTAGCGGAGACAACCTTGCCAATGGCACGAGCCTCGATAGGATCACCAACCGGGGTACCGGTTCCATGCGCCTCGACATAACTAATCTGTTCGGGCAAGATCCCGGCACGTTGACAGGCCATGCGCATGGCCTCCTCTTGAGCGTGGCCATTTGGGACTGTGATGCCATTGGTGTGTCCATCCTGAGTCACAGCGGTTCCACGGATCAGCGCATAAATGGGGTCTCCATCGGCCTGTGCACGAGAGAGAGGTTTAATGAGTACAACGCCTGCACCCTCGCCACGGGCATAGCCATTGGCCGAACTATCGAACGTCTTGCAGCGTCCATCGGGAGAGAGAAAACCACCTTTGGACTCGGCAATCGTCATCGTCGGGGCGATCATCGCATTGACGCCGCCAGCAATTGCCAGGGTACTCTCGCCATTCCAGAGGCTTTGACAGGCCAGGTGAACGGCCACCAGGGAGCCGGAACAGGCCGTATCCACGGCCATACTTGGTCCATGGAACCCGAAGACATATGAGAGTCGATTTGCCAGCATGGTCATCATCATGCCTGTGGCCGAATGGGTTTGCAGTTCATAGCGGCTAAACACGCCAAAGTTCTGCATCAACTGGTAGTCCAGCGTAAAACCGCCGATAAACACGCCGGTATTGCTGCCAGATAATTGTTCAGCTACCTGGCCAGCATCCTCCAATGCCTCCCAGGTTACCTGGAGCAGGAGCCGTTGCTGAGGATCAAGCCACATCGCTTCTCGCGGCGAAATGCCGAAGAAGTGGGCATCGAAGAGATCCAGGCGCTCCAGATAACCGCCTCGGAAGGTATTCATTTTACCGGACTTTTTCGTATCGGGATCATAGAACTTGCGCGTATCCCAGCGATCAGAGGGAATCTCCCTGGTCGCATCGGTCCCTGAGCAGAGCAATTCCCAGAATGCCTGGGGACTGGTCGCTCCGCCGGGAAAGTGGCAACCAATCCCGATGATTGCGAGCGGCTCACGAGTCGAGCCAGCTGCTCCTGTGGCGTGAGGCTCCTCTACGCCTGGTGCAGATGCATCAGGCTGCGCAGATCTGTTCTCATCAAGCATGATCTTCTTCCTTTATATGGATGTGCGGTACAAAAAAACGCACGCTTCTGAAAATCTTTGTTACTGCACTGGCGAACTCAGAGACTCCTGCACATCCTGAGAAATGGCTGCAAGCAAGAGATCCTGTGCGCTATGGAGAAAGAAATGAGCACCCGGCAGCATGGAGAGTCGAAAGGCCGCGTTCGTATGCAAACGCCATGCCTCAAGATCAGCCGCGCTGATTCTCACATCTGCCAATCCCCCAAAGACTGACAGTGGACACCCTAAAGGCTCTTCCGAGCTATATTCATACGTGTCGCATAATTCAAAATCTGCCCGCAGCGTCGGTAGCATGGCCTGCATCAATTCCTCATTTTGAAGAATGGTTTCAGCAAGTCCTTCGGCGCGTAACACGACCTTGAATACTTCCGTTGGCAGGTGATAGATCTTAATATTTGGGTTTGGCAACTGAGGAGCACGGTACGCTCCCAGACATAGGCGCTCAGGTTGTCTGGCCTGCGTCTGGCGAAGCTGACGAGCCAGTTCAAAGCTTATCAATGCTCCCATGCTATGGCCAAAGAAGATAAAGGGTCTATCCAGATACGGAGTGATAGCCTCTACCAGCTCTGGCAGCAGTATCGACAGACGTGTATGCGGTGACTCCATCAGTCGATACTCGTGGCCAGGCAACTGGACACAGCAAACCTCTACTTCAGGTGGAAATGCGTCGGCCCATTGACGAAAGATCGAAGCTCCACCGCCCGCGTACGAGAAACAGAAGAGCCGCAGCTGCACAGACGTGCTCTGGCGATAGCGAACGATCCATCCATCGGATGACGCCTGGACTGGAAAGATGGCCAGCGACTGATCAGCTTTTTTCTGACGCAGTCGCCGGAGCAGCGCGGACTGCTGATCTGGCGTGAGGGAGGCGATACGCTCGGTGACGTTTTTCATCGGCCTGCCTCCTGCCGCTCCCGGATGTGGTGTCCCAATGTGATCCAACTGCTATCTGTCGGGTTCGTGCTCTCCTCCTGGCGATAGTACTCGACCAGTCTGGTGAGCAATTGATCAGCCTGCCAGTCCAGCACCTGCCTGCGCGTAGCTTCATCCGTCGAGTGCTCCTCGCAGGACTCTATGACCGTACTGACCATCTGTCCGGCGAGCTGTTCCAGGAAAAGGACATTGGCGGCAAACTGCACCTCCAACTCATCATCAGGTAGTCCGGCAGTCATACCAAGCTGAAGTCTTGTCATAAACTCAAAATCGTAGTACCTGATAAACGCATCCGTGGCAACGACGGGCGTAAGCGCATACCATTCGCGAAAGAACGCCTGCACCCGGTCACTCAGGGTAGAGAAACGCGCCAGATTTATGACCACGTTAGGACTATCCACCAGGCGACGAATCTTATCATGGAAGTAGAGCAGACCAGGTACTGCCCAGTACACGGCTGTGTCCCAGATGACCTTGGCGGCCATAATCTGAGCATTGTCCATGATCGTGTACTGCTGTCGATAGACTCCCAGCCAGGATTCACTCAAGATGAGATAAAGCTGACTGTGGATCGCCGCCTGTTCTGCAATATCCTCCCCATCCATATCTCTGGTGATCAGATCACAGATCAGTCCATTACTAATGGCAATCAGATCGCTTCCGGGAGAGTAGAGGGGGTCCAGGGATACCCCGGCTTCGCCTGTCAGGCACCAGCGTTCACCAGAATAGACCTGTTCGCAGCTATAGGAGTAATCCTTCATGATGCGAAAGTCCTGCACATCGTCCTGGTACTGTTCAATGGTCTGAGCGCACTGAGGCTCGTGCTGGTGCAGCCAGGTCAGGGCTCGCTCAAAACGATTCATCTCCTCAAAGGGATGCATGGCTGGATCTGTCACAATCCCGACACTGGTGGAACCAGAAGCCAGACGGATCAGCCAGACCCAGTAGCCCGCGCCCATCAAGTGGTTCGTCGAAAGTGAGCGATCACCTTCGCGGATACGTGCATGCCAGACCGGATCGTCCGACCAGGTGTTGATATCTATGGGCTGACCGACGCGGAACCAGACCGCATTGGCGTGGTGTCCCATCTTCTTTGCCAGACCCAGTTGCCGCTTCAAAAGCGAACTGCGTCCACTGGCATCGACGATCCAGCGTGCCTGAAACTGATGCTCAATCCCTCCATAAAGCGCCTGGAGACAATGCTCATCCTTTTGCGGCTGTAACGTAATCTGTTGCACTTTACAATCGTCCATGAAGACAATCCCACGCGCCCTGACCTCACTGCCCAGAGCGTTCTCCAAACGTCCCCTATCCAACTGATAGGTTCCAACGCCCTGTGGAGGCAAGATAGCATGGCCCAGTTCCACTCGTCGAGTGATATCCCGGTTATCGGCGGCACTGAAGAACAGACGCAGACCAAATTTATTGAGCTGCTGCTCTCGCAGATGCTCCTGTAGTCCCAGGATATCGCGCAGATAATGAGCGGCAATCTCAACCGTGGACTCCCCGACCTTGTGAGTCGCCTCAGCCACGGGATGGGTTTGTCTCTCAATCACCAGGATCTTGCTCGTGGGACGAACTAGCTTGAGCTGGAGGGCCAGGGTCAGGCCAGCCAATCCACCACCCAGGATCGCCACATCATAGCGCTCGGATGGGGCCTCCAGACAATCCTGCATTTGCTGAGGATCCTTCATCTGCTTATCTCCTGCATCTGCCGTCCCAGGGTAATCCAGCCACCGTTGACCGGATTCTCCTGTCTGTCCTGTTGGTAGATGGCTTGCAGGTCCGCGAGGAAGGGATCGGCCTGCCAGCGCTGAACCTGGTCGCGCACCGCCTCATCCTCCGCTTGTTCAGAGCAAGCCTCGATGACTGTGCTCACAAGCTGACCTGCGAGCTGTTCCAGGAAACGCACATTGGCGGTAAATTGGGTATGGAGTTCGGATTCGGACAGCCTGGCCGTCATGCCAATATGCAATTTTGCCATAAAGTCGAAATCGTAGTATCTAACAAATGTCTCTCTGGCAACATCGTGAGCAATCGCGCACCACTCGCGGAAAAACGTCTGGACGTGCTCGCTCAGAATTGAGAAACGTAACATGTTCATCGCGACAGTAAAGTTATCACCAAAGGTGAGAAAAGCGTCGTGGAAGTAGAGCAGGCCAGGAGCTGCCCAGTAGACCGTCGTATCCCAGATGATCTTGGCAATCATAATCTGAGAATTCCCCATGATTGGATACTGGTGCTCATAGGTGCCGCGCCAGGAATCATTCAGCATCAGGATGAGTCGATTATGGATAGCCGCGAGATCCTCAATATCCTCCCCATCCAGCTCTCGGCTTACCAGATCACCGACCAGACCATTGCTAATCGCGATCATATCGCTGCCAGGAGAATAGAAGGGGTCCAGGAAAAAGCCCGCCTCTCCAATCAGACACCAGCGATCGGAGGAGTAACTCTGTTCGCAGCTATAGGAATAATCCTTCATCACACGGAAGTCCTGTATCTTGTCCAGATGCTGTTCGACCGCCTGCGCACACTGAGGCTCATGCTCACGCAGCCAGTCCATGGCTCGCTCAAAACGATTCATCCCTTCAAAGGGGTGCATATCTGCATCGGTGACAATTCCGATACTGATCGAGCCAGAGGCCAGAGGAATAAGCCAGACCCAATACCCTGGACCCATCAGATGGTTTGTCGAGAGGGAACGCTCGCCCTCACGAATACGTGCATGCCAATCCTCGTCGCTGGACCACTCGTTAATGTCTATGGGATGGCCGACGCGGAACCAGACCGCGTTTGCACGATGCTCTACCTTTTTCGTCAGACCTAACTGACGCTTCAGAAGTGAGCTGCGTCCACTGGCATCAATAATCCAGCGAGCCTGAAACTCGCGCGTGCTGCCCTCGTGGAGTACATGAAAACTATGGGCCGCACATTCTGGTTGGAGCATAACCTGCTGCACTTTGGCATCATCCAGCAAGATCACGCCCTGCTTCTGAACTTCTTCACCCAATGCATTTTCCAGGCGTCCCCGATCTAACTGATATGTCTCAACGGGCACAGGTGGAAAAACGGCATGTCCCAGTTCCACCCGACGCGTAATATCCTGGTTATCGTCGGCGCTAAAGAAGAAACGCAGGCCAAATTTGGGCAATTGCTGAGTCTGTAGATGTTCACCCAGACCAAGCATATCGCGCAGGTAATGGGCTGCGATCTCAACCGTAGACTCGCCAACTTTGTGAGCTGCCTCCGGGACGGGATGCTGCTGTTTCTCAACAACCAGGATCTTGCATGTCGGACGTGCCTGTTTCAGTTGCAGGGCCAGGGTCAGACCGGCCAGTCCGCCACCCAGGATTGCAACATCATAGTACTCAGCCTCTTGTTGAAGCGTATCGTTTTCTTTCTCACTCATCGCAAAATCCTCTCTTTCCGTAACGCACTGGAACGTTTGCATGCGCAGATACCATTCTTCATCATGCAACCTCTAACTGCTTGCGACTCTGATATCCCAGCGTGATCCAGCGTCCATCGATTGGATTGATCTGATCCTCTCGACGATAGAATTCCACCAGATCGGTGAGAAACAGATCTGCTTGCCAGCGCTGAAGTTGCGTCGTGAGCGCTTCGCTCTGAGGAAGCGTTGTACAGCGTTCGCTCACCGTACTCACAAGCTGACCCGCGAGTTGCTCCAACAGACGCACATTCAGCGCAAACTGAAGCTCCAACTCCTCATCGGAGAGGCCTGCCGCCATCCCATTGTGGAGATCCACCAGAAAGTCGAGCAGCGAGTACGGATCGGCAAAAGTGGCGGCGGTTGGCTGTTGATCGATCTCATGCCACTCACGCAGGAACGTCTGAACATGATTGTGAAGTTCCCAGCAGCGATACAGGTTTATAGCAGCACCGGGACTATCGGACAGACTACGAAACTTATCGTGGAAGTAGAGCAGGCCAGGAAAGGCCCAGTAGATGATCGTATCCCAGATGACCTTGGCGACCATAACCTGTGGATTGCCCATAATCGGATACTGGTTCTCATAGGCTACAAGCCAGACCTGGCTCAAAATGAGAAAGAGCTGGCTATGACCGGCGGCACGCTCTTCTACTTCCTCCCCATCCAGTGCTCTATCAATCAGATCGCAGATCAGACCATTGCCAATCGCAATCAGATCGCTGCCAGAAGAGTAGAGTGGATCAATTGCCACCGCCGACTCACCTGTGAGGCACCAGCGCTCACCGGAATAGACCTGTTCGCAGCTATAGGAATAATCCTTCATCACGCGAAAGTCTTGAATGACATCAAGGTGCTGCTCAACCTCACGGGCACACTGTGGCTCATGCTGATGTAACCAGGTCAGCGCTCGCTCGAAGCGGTTCATCTCCTCGAAAGGGTACATGCTCGCGTCGGTCACAATGCCCACGCTGGTCGAACCTGAGGAGAGAGGAATGAGCCAGACCCAATAGCCGGGTCCCATCAAGTGGTTCGTCGAGAGTGAACGCTCGCCATGCGTGATACGTGTTCGCCAGAGCTGATCGTCTGACCATTCATTGATGTCGATTGGATGACCAACGCGGAACCAGACTGCGTTGGCGTGGTGATCCACCTTTTTTGCCAGACCCAGCTGTCGTTTCAAAAGCGAACTGCGTCCACTGGCATCGACGACCCAACGTGCCTGGATCTCGCTTTCACCATGCTCGTAGGACAGGCTCAGACAGTGGGTCTCGTCCTGGGGTCTCAGGATAATATTGTGTACCTTATAGCCATCCAGGAAGGTAATGCCACGTACACGGACCTCCTCACCCAGGGTATTCTCCAGACGACCCCGATCTAGCTGATACGAGGGAAGTGGTGCCTCCTCAATCTGACCATACTCAACTCTGCGAGTGATATCCTGATTATCGTTGGAACTGAAGAACATGCGCAGTCCGAATTTACGCAGATGCTCTCCTCGCAGATGTTCGCCCAGGCCGAGAACATCGCGCAGATAGTGAGCCGCGATCTCAACCGTAGACTCGCCAACTTTATGAGCTGCCTCCGGGACGGGATGCTGCTGTTTCTCGATCACAACAATCTGAATTGTTGGACGTGTCTGCTTTAATTGCAGGGCCAGCGTCAGACCAGCCAGGCCACCACCCAGGATCGCGACATCATAAGGCTCGGATAAAGCCTCCTGTCGCTGAAACGTACGGTTTTCTGCCTCACTCATCGGGAAATCCTCTTTCTCTCTAAGTCTCTAGAAGAACCTGCCAAAGCATAGCTGACCTTACTCATCGGGCGACCTCCAGTTGCTCACTGCTGGGAATGCCCAATGTAACCCAACCGCTACTGGTCGGATTTGTGCGCCTCTCGCGCCTGTAGAGCGCAACCAGCTCGGCAAGGTAGGGTTCCGTCTGCCAGCGCTGCATCTGTTTAAGCGTTACCTCATCCACGGGACGACTGGCGTACGCCTCAATGACTATGCTGATCATCTGACCGGCCAGTTGCTCAAACAGGCGAACATTCGCGGCAAACTGTTTCTCTAACTCCCCTTTTGAAAGTCCCTCATCCATTCCGGCATGCAATTTCACCATAAAATTGAGCGGTGAATAGAGATCCACGAATTCATTGGACGCTGTGGGCTGATCGACTTCATGCCACTCGCGGAAAAAGGCCTGCACGCGGTTGCTCAACAGAGCGATACGTGATAAATTAGCGGCCACGGACGGACTGTCAGCCACCGCACGAAAGGCATCATGGAAGTAGAGCAGACCGAAAACTCCCCAATAGAACGCCGTATCCCAGATAACCTTGGCAACCATAATCTGAGCATTATCCAGCAACATATACTGACGCTCGTATATACCCAGCCAGATAGTTGTCAGGCTGAGGAAGAGCTTATCATGAATCACTGCACGCTCATCAATGCGCTCACCGTTCAGATCCCTTGTAATCAGGTCGCAGATCAGACCATTGCTAATCGCGATCAGATCACTGCCTGGTGAGTAGAGAGGGTCCAGCGACACTCCAGCCTCACCAGTGAGGCACCAGCGTTCACCAGAATAGACCTGTTCACAGTTATAGGAATAGTCCTTCATCACACGAAAATCCTGTACCTTGTCCAGATGTTGCTCAACTATTTGCGCACACTGAGGTTCATGCTGATGTAACCAGGTCAATGCTCGTTCGAAACGATTCATCTCCTCAAAGGAATGCATCGTTGTATCTGTCACAATGCCCACGCTGGTGGAGCCAGAGGCCAGGCGGATCAGCCAGACCCAATAGCCGGGTCCCATCAAATGATTTGTCGAAAGTGAGCGATCACCTACGCTGATACGAGTGCGCCAATCTGGATCGTCAGACCATTCATTGATATCGATGGGGTGACCAAGGCGGAACCAGACCGCGTTGGCATGGTGTCCCGTCTTTTTGACCATACCCAGTTGCCGCTTCAAAAGTGAGCTGCGTCCACTGGCATCAACGATCCAACGTGCCTGGATTTCGTGCTCACATCCCTCATGAAGCACACGTAAGTGATGGGCTTGAGCTTCCGGTTGTAGTGTAACCTCTAGCACTTTTCCCTCGGTTAAAAATGTCACTCCCAGCGACCGAACCTCATGTCCCAACGCATTCTCCAAACGTCCCCGATCCAACTGATAGGTACTCAGGGGAGGAAAGATCGTCGAGCCAAGCTCCACCCTCTGAGCAATATCTTGATTATCGGCAGTTGTGAAGAACATGCGCAGGCCAAACTTGCGTAACTGTTGCATCTGAAGATGCTCTTGTAGCCCTAAAATGTCTCGTAGATAGTGAGCAGCAATCTCAACCGTCGATTCGCCGACCTTGTGGGCCGCCTCAGGAACGGGGTGCTGTTGCCTTTCAATCACAAGAACCTTGAGCGCTGGACGGTTCTGCTTGAGCTGGAGGGCCAGAGTCAAACCGGCCAGTCCGCCACCAAGGATAGCCACATCATAGGAATCGGGCGAGGCATCAGTTGCGCCCTCCCGTTTCTGTAACTGTCGAATGAGCAGCGCCCGTTTTTCCTCCGAAAGCGCAGCTATACGATCCAAGACATCACCCATTAAGGGCCCTCCTTACTAAAAGATCCGCAAAGTTGCAGGACTTCTGGTGTGCAAAAGACCTTACACGTCCCATTCTGGCCCGGGGGGCTTGCCAGCATCTTACTAATCCTGAAAGCAAGAGAGAAGACTTTCTCTCTTGCCAGAGAATATGAGGCATCCCATCTCTTTTCTGCGGCTTGCCAGGCCGCTCCTTCTCCGAGGAAAGAAGAAACAAGGCTGTTTGACGAGGCATTTGCCCCGTCAAACAGCCTTGTTTCTTCTTTCCTCTTATGAATCATCCCTCATTTGATACTGCTGGCGAAGTCTGTGGCCTCTCGACGCCACCCTCCAACACAACAGGGATGAATGGCAGACATGGCGCTCCAGCGCCATGTCTGCCATTCATCCCAAAAAGCCTGAGGTTGGGGGTCTGGCTATTGCTAATCAGTAGACTTTTGCAACGCCCTGGACCTTCTCTTCGAGAGAGCTTTGTTATGTATTCGTTGTTTTTGAGTGCTGAGCACTGCTCAAGCCGCAGAAGGTTGGAGAATATGGCGTAACGCACTCTCATTGGCTGCGGAAGCAACCTGGAAGAGCAGGTGACTCATGCCTTCGGTCGTGACAACGTGCGCAGCCGCCTGGCGTGTCAGTTCTATCAGGTCCGTTGCCTCTGGGAAGCGCATACGTACCAGATCGAGGAGATTTTTTCTGAATACACGTGCCGTATTCTCAAGTGTATCTAGCTCTGCCTTTACTCGAAGTTTGGCTAAGTCTGCTTCAAGCTGAACTTTAAGCTCAGCTTTGGCAGCTTCTACTTCAGCTCTGGCTTCAGCTTTGGCTTCAGCTTTGGCTTCAGCTTTGGCAGCTTCAGTTTCAGCTCTGGCTTCAGCTTTGGCAGCTTCAGTTTCAGCTCTGGCTTCAGCTCTGGCAGCTTCAGTTTCAGCTCTGGCTTCAGCTCTGGCGGTCGCTTTGATTTTTTTGACCTTGGGATGTTCATCCCACAAGGGATCATACATTCTGAGAACCTC
>DAOTTL010000074.1:0-18777 GCA_034438135.1 Ktedonobacteraceae bacterium
CCCACCCCCTTTTCTTAAGAAGAAGTGAGGCTGGTTGGCGAGGCATGCGCCCCGCCAACCAGCCTCACTTCTTCTTTTTTCGGGGAGCGGCGGCTTTGCAAGCCGCTGAAAACTCAGGAATGACTCATTGGAAGAGTGGCCATCAGTTGTCCACGTAGATAGGCTGTGATGGCACCAGCCTCATCGGCGACAGGCTCAATCTGCCCATCGCCATTCGCATCAAAGCCGATCTGAGCCTTCTCTGCAAGCGTTGCAATCTCATTGATGGCTGTATGGTTTACCTGACCATTGAGCAGCGTAAGAGCATCCCTCTGAATAGTTGTCACCCACTTTGTAATGTTTGAGGTAGCAATCTCCACTTCTTTGGCATGCAGACGAATGACATCGGTCGAATCGGTCTGGGTCGCGGCCAGCGCGGCATGAGCGGCGGCGGTAGAGGCATAGCCGTTGGTACCCAGAATGCCAAAGCCATCGCCTATAGCGGTTGTAGAGCCACAGGAAGACGAGAGTGGACGATAATGTGGGCCAGCTCGCCCCTCAATGATATCAAGAATGCTCTGGGCAACGCATTGAAGTATGCCAGCATTCTGGTTAGCTGCGCTCCCTTGCATAACCTGAGCCTGTGCACTTAGCAGTTGTGTCTGTTTAAACAATCCTACCAATAGTCCAATCTTGCCGGGTGTCGTAGGAAAGCTAAAAAGCAGGTGTTTGATATGCACAAAAGCTCTGGGTGGAAAAGTTGCAGAGAGCACTGTTGGTCCCGCTGGCAGCTTTACCTGTCCATGCTCTAATGTGACGACCACTTGATTCCCAAGACTTAGCAGGTTGACGCCTGCCTGAGCGCTGGTTCCTGGACTGGCGAAGTTCAACGCGAAGTTTGTCGCACTCGTTGCCTTCAATACTCCCAGGGGACTAAACTGTTCGGTCTCTGTATTGAGTAGCCAGGCATTGTACTGTGAACCGCTTGCGGGAGCCGATAAACCAGTAATAGAGATTTTCAGGGCATCTGTATTGCCAGTTTCACCTGCTCCATCCAGAAAACTCACCTGTCCTGTAGCGTTTGTTGCCCCGGTATTTGATCTCTGCACGATTGCCAGGGTCAGTACGATGCCGCCCGCTACTACCAGTAGAAGGATGGCCGCGATAATTGGCATGCGCCAGCGGGGGCGTTGTTGAGAAGGAGCTGGTGAGTACGGCGGAGGGGTCTGACCATATACTGGTGGCGATGGTGTAAATGGATTCGACCTGTTATTTGAGAGGACCGTTGGCGAATTGTCTCCTGGTGAGTTATGGACTCTCTCGCCTACCTGACCACCTGGTGGCATATTGAGCGTTGCGCCTACGGCTTGCTGTGGTCTGATCTGCTTTCCACAGTTGCCGCAGAAAATGGTATCGTCATCCAGTAGTGTATGACAGGATGGACATTGCATAAATTTTGCCTTCTTTCTCTATCCCAGGTGGAACACATTCGTTGAGAGCTCCATCACTGCGTGAAAGGTAATTACTAGTAGCGCCAGCGACGCGAGCACAATGTGGATCCGCCGCCAGAGACGCATAAAACGACGTGCACTTTGCTGCTTACGCCGGGATTGCTCCAATTGTATATAGAGTTGCAAGGTTTGTTGAGCACGGTTGAAATCGGTCTGCTCCGTAGGAGGTAACTGGACAGATGCTGAATCTAATCTGGCCTGCTCAATGGCCTGCATGCAGTATTGTTTAAAGGCCTCAGACTTCCCCGCGCTGAGACGTTCGATGGTGTATTCCAATTCCAGGAGACGCTCCTCCAGCGCCCGTACTATGCCCGTGCCGTTAGAACTTGCCTCGCGGGCAATGAGTCCGGCTTGCCAGCTATCGATCAAGCGACCTGTAATTCCACTTAAGACAAGCACAATCAGAGCGCAAAGCGCAGATGTTCCGCCATAGGCATTGGTCAGACAACTTGCATTTGCACAATAGTCGTGGAATAGATGGGTGAAGTTTTCGTGAAAAAGAACCACCAGCAGGGCTGCTACACCTAACCAGGTATGCATCCAGAGCCAATCCTGGGCTTTACCGGGAAGGTTACGCGCAAAACGACGGCGCAATGAATAGGTGGCAGTGCCCAGAACCATTAGAAACGCGACGATACCCAGACTGCGCAGTGGATCATTGAAGGGTCCCGGAAAGGACTGAGTTTTCAGTGCAATAAGATAGATGATACCAGCGACGATCACAAGCAGAACCGAACCGCAAAGCCAGAACCAACGAGCTGAAGAGGTCGGCGCGTGCCAGATTGCTCTGGAAAATCCCGCTCGTGGTGGCGTTTGTTTGACAAGAGCCATGCTCTACTCCTTTCCTTTACCATATCTATTGACGCAGAATCTCTTCTGTTGACCCAAAGAAGGCCGAGGGCTGTACGCGAATAGCTGCCCCAGTTGGACAGGCCTGTACGCAGGCTTGATTATCATAGCCTGCACATAGGTCGCACTTGATCGCTAATTTCTTGCGCAATTCACCATAGGCGTCACGCATCCCTGGTCGATCCAACGGACCCGGGGCAGCTTGTGCTGACAGCACAGGCAGATTTTTTCGTCCGCGCTCCTTGCCTGTCCCATGGGTGAAGAAGTCGCTCAGACTCTTTGTGAGCGATCGACTTTCGTTGCGCTCTTCTTCCAGTGTCATGATTGAGATGTTATCGTAGGGACAACGCTCGGCACAGATCCCACATCCAATACAGCTCTCGGTAATCGAGACCTCTCCACTCGGCAAACGCACGATGCCAGCGCGACTGCACAACATACACACGGGGTCCTGACATTGACGACAGGCCGTCGCAATGCTGATGTTTCCCACAACCATGCCCTTGCGGTTCATGCGTGAATGTCCATGCCGACGCTCACATGCCTCTTCACATTCGTTGCAATGGATGCATTTATTCAGATCGATGACCAGTACTTCAGTTCCCTCGATCACTCCCTCGCCAACTAAGGCCCGCAGTCCCGCTCGTGCCTCTGCGGAGGCGTTTTTTGTGATGACTTCGGTACTGGTGTGGGCAAGTGGATCAAAGATGCCTGTCTGCGCCGCAGCCGCTGCATCGCGATACTGCTGCTGACGAGCTGTGAAGCGCTCTCGAAGTTGTGGGTAGCGTGAGAAAAGTGCTGTAAACGCCTGACGAGGGATCTCAGCGACACTTACTCTGGTGATGGCGGTTACAGAGACCGCTCGTCCATCCCCTAAAAGATCCAGACCATCCGTGAAGTAGTCCCCGGCCTGTCGATAGGCAAGAATGCGTTCTCCCGTTGGATTCTGTCCGCTGCGCCTTGCGACTTTGACAAAACCTTCCAGCAGGATATGCATCGTCTCAAGCATCTGCCTGGGTTCTGGCTTTTCGCCGAAGAGTCGATCACCACGATCGTAATGTTTTACCGCTATCTGCTCAGCAATGAGACTGATATCAGGACGTGGAACGCCATGAAAAAGAGCCATGCGTGAGAGCACAGACTCAAGCGAACGCGCCTCATTCAAACGCTCAAAAAAGCGCTGGACTGCCGGTACCAGTTCCATCAAACGCTGCATAACCTGCTCAGGAACCTCTATAACTACAGCGGCGGTCTGTGTACGCACGGTTGCGGAGCGTGGTTGACCTGTGAGCATGCTTCGCTCTCCCAGGTACTCGCCGCGCCGCAGAACCGCTACGGGCAATTCTGTTCCATCCGTGCCCATTTCTGAGAGGGCAAAGCGACCTTCCAGCAGGAAATAGAGTGCTCTGCCATACTCTCCTTCCTGCATCAGAACGGTTCCGGGCAGCATCGAGGTGATCTTTGAACTGGCGGCCATATGTAGCAGATAGTGCTCTGGCACCAGCCGTGTATCGCTGAACATCGGTTGCTCGCGTAGCCGATCGAGCAAAAGCGCGATATTCCAGCCAGGAGGCAGGTAATGGAGGATGCGGCTCTGATCTACCTCTCCGTTCCAGGAAACCCCCAGACGTTTCTTGAGTGAGAGCATCAGGAGATCCCGGTGATTATCTACGGGACAGACCGGAACACACGAGCCGCACATTACGCACTCTTCTGTAAATTGTGCGACTCGCGGCGAAACCTCGTTTGAGATGGTCGCTCGATTGAGTTCAGCTATCGTAACGGTTGCTGACATGGGAACCGGACAGGCACGCATACAGCGGTCGCAACCAACGCACATGTCGATCTCAAATTGAACCTCTGCTTCGCTCAGTGGGCGCACATTCACACGATGCTGCATACCTGCCGCCATAAGCTGTTTCTGATCTCTACCTGCCTGCATAAAGACCTCCTCTCTCCTGCGCCGCAATTGCCGCTTGCTCCAAAGGTGCGCCGCATTTTGTACAGAAACGTGCCACCGCATTGTTCGATGTATTACAGGTACGACAGACATTTTTCGGAGTAGGAGAGTCGGGAGAACGTTCACTATTTGTGGATAGCTGATCTAAGAAATAGATCATTGCACCGCCAATCTGAAAGCGATCTCCGTGGGTCAGATGGTAAGGATTATCGATCCTGGTCTGGTTGACGATTACTCCGCTGCTGCTCGCCAGATCTCGTATCGAGAAGCCATCTGGACCTGGAATAATTTCGGCATGGTGACGTGAGACCGCCATATCGCTCAGAATGAGATCGTTGCTCTTCTCACGTCCCACGCTCACACGCTTCTGCTGACTCAAAGGAAAAACGACTGGAATCCCACTCTGAACTGAGATGAGCACAGGGGAGTCTTGAAATGTGGCTACGACCCTGGCAGGAATAGAACGGGTTGCTCCCGGTAAAACCAGTTCACCCTGCGCGTTAAGGACTGGCTGACGAGAGTCTGGCGGAAGTTCTGCCACTGTTGGATCGTAAAAACCAGTGGGTAGTCCATGCATTGTCGTATCCTGTACTTGCGTTGCCAGTTGACTGGAAGCAGCTCTGGCCTTTACTTGAAAGAGGTAATCTACCTGACCAAAACGGACCTGGTCGCCGTTCTGGAGCATCTGGCTGCGCCTGGTCTCCAGACGTACTCCGTGAATAAAAGTTCCGTTTGAACTACCCATATCGCGCAGCTCGTACTGTCCCTCTCTGTAACCTATCTCGGCATGGCGACGTGAGATCGATGCATGGTCGATCAACAGATCAGTGCCTTCCTGGCGACCAACGGTCATTACTCTGGTTGCATCTAGCAACAGCCTGGCGGCGGCAGTGGTTGCGGGTCGGTCACTGGCGGGAGTATCAGTGTCGGCAACAAGCCAGACCTCTTCTGAAGCCAGCGATCCGACCTGATCTTTGGCGTGACCGATCTCGCTACTGCGGCTCACATTCAAACGTGCGGGCAAAACGCCCTGCTGATCAAGCCATAGGCCCAGATCAAAATCACTGTCAAAGATCCGTGCGATGATTGGTTGCAGGTTTACTGCATGATCGATGGCACGCTTGAAGGCCAGACCTCCACGACGGCTTCCCAGGCTCAGCATACCTATCGCCCTGCCATCTTTCAGGATGACCTTACGGTACACTCGCGGCTGAGGCTCTGCGACTATTTCCTGATAGCCCTGGCCTCCGTTTGGCAGATGGGTGAGTCCAACTACAGCCAGGTCCAGACCGTACAGGCTGGTCGCATTATAGAAAAAGCCATTCTGCATTGACTGACTGCTGTCCAGTCGATCCAGCATGCTGTAAGCCGCTGCTTTAGCCTGTTGAATGGCCGGATACCATTGACCCAGTACACGGGTTCGTCCGGTTGTACTATCCAAAGTCTCCAGAACGTCGCCAGCGGCATAGACATCTGGTGCACCTGTCCGCATGCTCAGGTCCACCCGTGCACCCTTTCCACAGGGAATGCCGCTCTTTTGGAGCAAACTGAGTGCAGGCTCAATGCCAATTGCCATAATCACCATCTCACAGGCAAGACGAGCACCGCTACTGGTTACTATGCCAACGGCCTGACCATCTTTCCCGATAATCTCCGCAATTTCTTCTTCGATTCGCACATCGACTCCATCACGCCGTTCCTGCTGTAAAACCAGATCGGAGGCGGTAGGATCAAGCACCTCTGACCAGAGGACGCGTTTGCGCAACAGGTGCGTGACCTCATAGCCGCGATGGCGTAAGGTCTCTATCGTCTCCAGAGCCAGTGTTCCACTGCCACTAACCACAATACGTCTGACCTGTGAGAGACGCTGCTGCACCTGTTGATAGTCGGCGACGGTTCGCAGCGCACGCACACCAACGAGGTCCGAACCTGGACAGGTCAGCCGACTGGCACTGGCCCCGCAGGCCACCAGCAGGCGAGAGTAGCCAATCTGTTGTCCATCCTGAAGTTGCACCATGTGCTGACCAACTTGAATAGCCACAGCTCGTCCCACAAGGAGCCGGATCTGCAACTCCTGATAGAAGCCCATCGGTCTGCTCCATAGTTTATCCTCGCGCACCCGACCTGCCAGGTAATCCTTCAGGGCCGGACGATAGTAGGGAGGATATGGATCGTCGGTGATTACGCTGATCTCCGCAGTTGCATCCTCACTGCGTAAAATCTCAGCAGCAGTAACTCCCGCGATGCCACTGCCAATAATCACGTAGCGTTGGACCATGCTTTTTCTCCATCGTTCTGTCTCTATCCTCCACTCAGAGAAATACTCTCTTTGAGCGGTTGCTTTCGGCATAATTGTACTATATAGTAAAAATGCTTTTGACAGCAGTCTTTTATCACTTATTGCTTGTAATAGTGCCATTTGATTGAATAGTAACTGGAATAGCTGTCAGAGGAGACTGGGCGGGTCCCTGGACCACCGCGGCTCCCTTTGCAGGATCAAACACGGCTCCATGGCATGGACATTTGAGCAGGTGATCTGATGCACTATATGCGACTTCGCACCCTGCATGTGTACAGGTAGAATCAAATGCGACAAAACGCTTATCAGGTAGATGGATCAATAACCCCGGGTTATTGCTACCAGCCAATGGGAACGCTTTTGCACTGTTCGCTGGTATATCCGAGGTGCGAGCAAGCACATTTCCTTGAGGAGCCGATACTGTAGAATTTACTCTTGTGGTTCGGCCAGGAGGAGTGGCAGAAACGACGCCTCCCGTCGATGAACGTCGAGCAAACAGGGTCACAATAGTAACCGCAGCCACCGTGCCAGTGCCAGCGACAAGCAGAGTTGTAAGACGGCGACGAGTAAGGATCGGAGCGGATTTACTTGTTCCCGCTGATGCAGGAAAAGAGGTTTTTTGTCGCTGAACTGGTGCGGATCTGGGTGAGACGAGAGGTATGGCCACCTCAGGCTTCACTGTCGAGAGCGCTGGAACCTCAGAGGAGGGCCGAGATCTAACATCTCCCGGTGAGATCAGTTGAGTATAAGCGGCAGCGAAGAGTTCCGGTCGCTGGAAACGCTGTACCTGATCCCTGGCCATCGCCTTTGCCAGTACAGTATCGATTGCCGGATTAAGGCCAGCTTGCCAGCGGCTGAGCGGCGGGATTGGCAGAGTCAAGTATTGTTGAACCACTTCGTCGGGAGTATTGCCTCGAAAGACGCGATGACCGGTAAGCATCCGGTAGAGCACCGCACCGAGACCATAGACATCCGCTGGAGCACCCACAGATGAACCGAGAAGGAGTTCAGGCGCAGGAGCACTGGCATTTCCTAAACCATAGAGAGGTTTTCCCTGAACATCGTGCATGCCGCTAAAAACCTTATCTCCCTCTCCCTGTTGAGAGGCCATCAGCAGTTTTGCACCCATAGAGAGAATACGCACAAGCCCCAGTTCTGCAATTACCAGTGCGCCGCTTTCTTGCCACAGAATGCAATCAGTTGTGAGATTGAAATGCCACATACTCTGTTGATGAGCCGTTTCCAACGCACTGCCAAGCTGCTCTAGATAGCGACCGGCCATCACGGGATTGAGAGGTCCCCTCTGAGAGAGTAGCACGCTCAACGATTGCATGGGAGAGGAAGGATAAACCATATAAGGAACGCCCTGCGAGATCCCATAATCATAGAGAGGCAGCAGGTTGGCATGCTTTAGAGAGGACAGACGACCTGCTTCCTGCTGGAAACGGCCCAGGTAGATGGTGCGATCCTCAGGTGAGAGTTCTGGAAGTGACAGGACCCATAAACGATAGGTTTGTTGGGTGCGATGGTCACGTGCCAGAAACGAACGTGCTGGATTTCGTTGTTCCAATACTTGTTCTAGCTGATAAGCTCCCAGGGTAGCTCCTACAGCAGGTGTAGCCTGATCCACAGGAAAAGGTTCGCTCATGTTCATGCTCTCATTCTCTGTCAATTGCAGTGGTATATCTCCTCAGATCTTCGCAAAAATCGCTTCTTTCCCTGCTCACCTATCCTTTTTGGATGGAAGGTGGCAACGCCAACGCGCCGCCACTGTCCATCTTCTTCTCATGGCCAGGGGCCTGGCCATTGCTGCGCCGTGACTTTTGCGAAACCCTGTCTATCTCCTCCCAAGTATAGATCTAGCAAGCGCGGAAATAGTGCGCAAGATTACCCATTTTTTTGTGCTGTGAAAAAGGCAGAGATGGGTAATCTTGCACATGACCACAACAAACTCTGACTGTATCCTTCAAGCAAGGATATGAAAGGATATCTATTACAATCTACATCACATCAATAGTTTTTGGAAGGAGTTTCTCTACTATGCACAAAATTGTCAGAAACAAACGTACACTTGTGCTCAGTGCCTCATTGCTTATCTCACTCTTTTTTACATTGGCCTTTGCCTACCCTCGCCAGAGTGGTGCAATCAGTTCTGTCCATCAGCAGGTGCAACATCCCATTCAAGTACGCCATCTTGCCTCAACGACACAGGTTCTCTCTTCGCAACCGCCCAGCGTTATTCTCCAATTTCCACTCTTCCCCAGTGGCATTAAGCAGACCTTTCCAAAAGCGTCAGGGGTTGTTACTATCATCCAGGGAAACCCGGCTGTAAGCCTGTTCGACACGGTCACGGTCGATGTCTCTAATATGCCGCCCGATACAACTTTTACCATCTTTTTCATCGAGTTGGCGAACAAGCCCTTTGGTCATGCCGAGTATGTTTCAGACCTGCATACGCTCAGCAATGGATCGGGAGAAGTGGTTTTCCAGGCTATCACTCTGGTCGCTTTTGCCATGGACGCCAGTCAGCCAGGAACCTCGCAGGATCAGAGCGGACTGGCCTCGGGTCAGCAGCTAGAACATCTGGGCATGTGGTTCTCCTCACTCCAGGACGCGCAGAAGTTTATCAAGGGTGCGATCAAAGGAACACCTTTCGATGGTGGGAGTCCCCCGCTGCATGCCGGTCCTCAGGCTATGACAGATGGACAGGCCGCGCCGGTATTCTAAATAATACGGTCCGCTCAACAAGACCCGATGCTCGCACATAAAGGAGAATACCTATGCAGAATCCCATCAAGTGGATCTCGCGAGTGCGCTGGCCGCATACCTCGCACACCTCCGAGATCGTTCCGATGAAGTCTCAGACAGACGCACAGAAAATATCACCTCTGCGCCTGCTCAGAAACGGACTACTCATAACTCTATGCCTGTGTGCTCAATTATTGATCTTTCTTCTGCCTGGTTCAGTTGTCAGTGCCGCGTCAGTTCCAACACAGTCACGACTTGCGCATCAGCAGACGGCGCAGAACAGCACAAATCCTAATGTCACCTACCTGCGCAACCTGATCAGCCAGGGGCGTATAGCTCCAAGCGTCCACGTACTGAACTCACTCTTTCCTACCGCCCTGATCCAGTTCCCGCTCGTGCCAAGCGGTCTGAAACAGGCGTTTCCGCAGGCCACGGCACTGGTCACCATCTTTCGCGGCGATCGTGACAACAGCGTTTCCGATACCGTCACGGTCGATGTTCAGCACATGCCGCCAAATATCACCTTTACCATCTTCTTCACTCAATTCGCTGGCAAGCCCTTTGGCAATGTAGAATACGTTGCCGACCTGACCACACGCGGCGATGGCAGCGGAGAAACAGTTTTTCAATGCATCGCCTTCGTGGCCTTCGCTATGGATGCACGCAATCCTGGAAGCTCTCGGGAGCGCACAGAAGGTTTAACTTCTGGCATCAATCTGGAGCATCTGGGCATGTGGTTCTCCTCTTTGCAGGATGCCCAAAGAGTACTGAACAACGACAGTTTTCAGGGCACGCCTTTCGACGGTGGTAGTCCCGCGCTACACGCTGGTCCTCAGGCTATGACGGATGGACAGATCACGCCGGTATTCTAACAGACGGTTCAGAGAGGAAAGACTTCTATGTATAGAAACAGCTTCACCAGGGTACGCTCCAGGCTCTCAACTCTGCCTGGACAACTCGCCTGGTTTCTACCGGGACTGCTCTTATTCTGTCTGCTACTCAACGCCTGTAGCGTCGGACTAAACAATCCAACGACCAGTATAACCCCTACAAGCGGGAGCAGTTCCAGCGGCACCCAGTCCAGTTTTCCATCGGGTGCTCCACCTCTACGCGTTCCTGCCTTTGGAACTGTGGGACAGGTTGCGCCGACTGTAAAAGTGCTTGCCTCGATCAATCCTACCCTGATTGTACAGTTTCCGCTTATTCCCTCAGGACTCAAAAAATTGTATCCCGATGCCAGCGGACAGGTGACAGTCATTGAGGGCATTCCAGGGACCAGCGTTCTTGATACATTGACCGTCACTGTTCAGAAGATGCCGCCAAACCAGAAGTTTACGATCTTTTTCACTGAGATCTCGGCCAAACCCTTTGGTCATGCGGAATATGTCGGAGATGTGTTTACGCGTGAGGATGGCAGTGGCGAGTCCGTGGTTCACCTGATCGTCTTTGTGGCCTTTGCAGCCGATGCCCGCAATCCGGGTACCTCTATAGATCAGTCGGGCGAAGCCTCAGGTATTCAGTTGGAGCATGTAGGACTATGGTTTGATGGAGTGATAGCGGCCCGCCAGGTACTTCACGACCCCGCTCTCCCTGGAACACCCTTTGATGGCGGCTTCGGCGTCAGTCACGCCGGTCCCCAGGCGATGACCGATGGTCAGACCCTCCCGGTCATCTAGTCTGAAAAGAGAGCAAAGAAAATGGCTGAGTTTGCAGTCGGCAAACTCAGCCATTTTCTTTATTTGACAAGGCCCTGACGAATGGCATAGGCGACCGCGGCTGCGCGTCCCGGCACATCTAATCTGGTAAAAATATTGCTCAAATGACGATTAACGGTTCTTGGACTGAGCACCAGCGCATCTGCCACCTCGCGATCGGTATGTCCTTCAGCAACCAGACGCAGAACCTCCAGTTCGCGTCGAGTCAGACGAAGTTCCAGTTGATATTCTGCATGGGCAAGATGCGAGGGTGTCACTGAGGACAAAGACTTTTCAGCATTGGTCTGGATACGATTTTCTAACTGCTCTACCCCTTCCAACAATGTATCTACCAGATCAGCCGCGCGCTGCATTCTATATTCCAGAAACAGTGCTCGTGCGCGGCCACAGAGTTCATGAATACGTGCGATAGCTGTGCTTGCAGAGATCTGAGCATCGGCCTGACTGCGCATCAGCATGGTACGCGCCTGCTCATAGAGGATCGTCGCCTCCTCAGGCCGATGATGAGCGTGCTGACAAAATGCCAGACCTTCCTCAAACGCTTGATCCGCCGCTTTCCATTTCCCCTGCTGGGCTGCAATCTCTCCCAGAATACGATCCACCGAGACACCATAATAGGCAAAGCCCCGCAAGCTGCGGATCTGCTCACTGTAGGTTTCAGCCTGTGACGTTTTTTGAAGATGAAGATGAGCCTCCGCTAAAAAGGGGATATAGAAATGGGCACTATACCCGAATGGCTCTGGTTCTGACTCCACCCGCTCAAGTTGAACCAGAGCAGGAACCTCACGTCCGGTCACCGCCAGAAAATAACCATAAAGAGCTTGCGTACTGAGATGCCACTCAGTATTCACGGCCACAGCGACCGCTGACTGAAAAAGATGCTCCGCCTCCGGCCAGAGGCCGCGTCTGAAGTGCATAAAGGCCTGGGCCTGCACCGCAAGAGCTTTGAGACGTGTGTTACTATTATCTTCTGCCTCCTGAAGCGCATTCTGAAAATGAAGATCGCATTCTTCCCAGTTGCCCAATGCCAGCGCCATAATCCCCTGATTGCAGTGGAGCCAGCCGACAATCTGCTGAATGCCGTAACGCTGAGCCTGCTCAAATCCATGCAGATTATAGAAGCGGGCTTTCTCCATCTCGCCTATTACCTGGTAGATGGTGCCAAGGCTCTGATCGCCCAAAACCGCGTGAAATGGATCGCCATTCGCGATATACAGATCGCGAGCCTGTGAAATCAGTCGAGTCGTTTCAGCGATGTGCTCACCCCAACCACACAGCCAGCCCAGGAAATGCAGGGCAAAGGCCTGGCTGCTCCTATCTCCTAGCTCAGTTGCCAGTTGATAGGACTCCTGAAGTTCCGTTCTCGCCTCATCTGGCCGGGCGCATAAAATAGCAAGGGTAGCCCTGGCCTGCAAAAGTAGAACGCGCTCAGTCTTGTCCCGCGGACGCAAACGGTTCTGGCTCTCCACACTTGAGATATCAGAGAGTGGCTGTTCAGGCTGAGAAGCATCGTTGGCGGCCTCCTGGATCGATCCACCGCGCTCCTTATTTGCAAGCAGCCGATCCGCCGTTCGTAGATGTGCCAGGGCCAGTTCAAACTTGCCCTCCATACGATACGTATCCCCAAGCAATCGGTTTGCCTTCGCCAACAAAAGCAGACGTGAGTGCTCCACAGCAGCATCGTCCTGTCTCTCCAAGATCTGCCGAAAAGCATCAGCAGAGCGAGTCAGGTCGCCTAGCTTGAACCAGCACTCACCCAGAGAGAGATAGACCTGAGACACCGAGACCTTTTCACGCGAGCCCGTGGATTGTGTGCCTGCCTCAAGCAGCCGCAGCACGCTATGCAGATACGTAATAGCCTCGCGATATGTCTGCTGACGTATCGCCTCCTCGCCAGCTCGCATATTCCAGTAAAGAGCCTCCGGTTTACAATCTCCCAGGAGATAGTGGCGGGCCAGCTCTGACGCATGAACTGATGTGGTGGTTCCGTAATAACGCTCCAGTGCACGCCCAATGGCACCATGCAGCGTTATAGCGCGTTGCGGAGAAATACCCGCGTACAACGCTTCCTGTACAATTCCTCGACAGAACACAAAAGTTGAGAGCTTTGCCGTTTCTGTTAGATGGTCCTCGTTTTGCGAACCTCTGGCAATCAGCTTCTGTCCTAGAGCCTCATTCAGCAGCGAAGAAATATACTCGGGTTCCTTCCTGAGAACCTCCACCAGGGGCTCTTGTGGAAAAGTACGGCCAAAAAGTGCCGCCACCTGGAGCATTTCTCGCCACGCAAGTTCAGAGATCTGTTCCTCTACTGCTAGCGCAATACTCTGGGGCAGTGCCTCCATCTCCAGGGGTCTGTCCGCTTGCCAGGAGCCATTCCGCAACACAAGACGTTCATCCAGGGTAAGGGTGCGCACTAGCTCTTCCAGAAAATAGGGATTACCCTCAGCTCGTCGGAGCAGCGATTGTGCGATCTCAGTTGGAAGCATCCCAGGCAGGAGAAAGTGCAGATATTGCTGTGCAGCATTCTCGCTCAACGAACTCAATGGCAAGAAAAGCAACAATCCCTGACGTACTAATTTTCCCAGGATTTTTGCGGCTCCGGCAGCAGCCTCAGCAGCTCCAACTGACCCTGCCTGGTCCGCAGCGAAAGCTGTTGGTCGAACTGCTCCAACCAGTGCGACCCGACTGCGACGCAGGCGTACTGTGAGATACAACGTCAGCTCCAGGCTCGCACTGTCAGCCCATTGCAGATTATCGATGCTCAAGAGCACGGGCTGTTCCTCAGCCATATGTTCGAGCAATGTCGCAATAGAGTCAAAAAGACGAAATTTTTCCTGATCAGGTGAAAGCAACTCGCGAGGAGGTAGCGCCAGATTTAATCTTATGGCCAATTCTGGAAAGAGCTGACTCAGCGCGGCAACCAGTGGAAGACCTGAGAGCGAAAGCGTGGAAATCGCCGGATCAGAAGTGGAGGTATCCAGACCCGTATAACGACGCAATTGTGACGGAGTAAACATGCGTACTACTGGACGCAACGCCTCCACAAAGGGCAGAAGAGGAAACATCATTCCCAGTTCATATAAATGTGTCTCCAGAACAGAAAAACCTTGTACGCGACTTTCCTGGTACATTTCAGCTAGCAAACGCGATTTCCCCACGCCGGCCTCACCACTGATTATCAGAGCTCGTATGCCCACAGGCTTATCCCGTGCTACTGTATCCAGAAGTGCTGAGATAACCTGTATCTCTGTTTCGCGTCCAACAAGAGGAGCGATGGTATTCTGGACAGCTACATTCAGCAGTGGATCAGCGAACGGTACCTGCATAACATTTCTCATTTCTCAGCGATGCTCTCTGGCATCGGCTACCTGCGTAATGGGCGTTGCTCTCTAAGCGGGGCAGAACGTTTTGTCAATGCTGGGATGATATCGTGATAAAGGAATAAGATATAATAGACCAGCAAAAAAGGTACGTCAAAGACGAAATAGAGCCAGAAAAGAGGAGTAGCATTTAACCAGATCAGGTGATAGAGCAACGCAACCGCGACCAATGTCCCATACACAACAGCGACAAGGGCCAGCGCTCGTACACGTGCCCATTCACGTTCCCTCGAAAGCAAGAAGGCACCTGCCGCATTGCCAAGGATGATCGCGCCAACAAAGCGTACAAGGATGGGTGAAATAGATGTAGGCCAGAGTGGCAGGTGAAGCTCTGGCAAAAGAAAAAACCCCAGACCAACTATCAAATTAAATAGTCCTGCAAAAAACGCCAGTACACGCTCCAGAACGCTAAACGTTTGATGGGGTAATAGCATGGCTAACCTCCATATTGCTGTCTATGGGCTTGATTATACTACAGAGAAGCAAGGAAGATATTCAGATTTTCTCACAATTCTCCCTTGTTTTTCAAATCTCGTTCTCTTCGTGCCCACTCACTTTTCTGCGGCTTGCAAAGCCGCCCTCTTCAGGAAAAAAAGAGGATCGGAGGCAGCGCAGTCGCGCTGCCTCCGATCCTCTTCCGACAATATGAGTCATCCCTTACTTTTCTGCGGCTTGCAAAGCCGCCCCTCGCCCCAAAGACAGCAGAAAAAGCTGAGATTGCCAGCAGCTTCGCTGCTGGCAATCTCAGCTTTTTCTGCTGAAAATAGGGCGGCGCAGCCGCCCGAGAAAGGCATTTGTTCATTTTGCCAAAATGAGGGATGACTTATAGAAAAGCTGGCGGCGCAGCCGCCAGCAAAAGTCGTTTGCTCATAGAGCATCAACCTTTGGGTGACTGTTTTTGACACTGGAGGAGAGCACCCACCAATGCATCCACCTCTTCTTTAAGGTTATAGAAAGCGAGCGAAGGACGTACAGTTTCCTGGAGTCCGAACCAGCGCAAAGCAGGTTGGGCGCAGTGATGGCCGGCGCGAACGGCAATGCCTTGTTTATCGAGAGACTGCCCTATTTGCTGAGTGGATCGACCTTCCATCACGAACGAGAGGACGCTGATTTTCTCAGGCGCGGTCCCAATCAGATGTAGACCGGGAACCGTTGCCAGTGCTTGCATAGCATATTCCGTCAGGGCGTGCTCGTAGCGACTGGCGGCATCAAAGCCAATTCGTTCAACATAATCGAGAGCGGTTCCAAGACCTACGGCTCCCGCGATATGACCGGTTCCTGCCTCAAATTTATGAGGAACGGAATTGAATGTGGTGTGCTCAAACGTCACCGTATTGATCATATTGCCGCCACCCTGCCAGGGAGGCATTTCGTCCAGCAGGTCCAGTTTTCCGTAAAGGATCCCTATTCCTGTGGGACCAAAGAGCTTATGGCCGGAGAATGTATAAAAATCGGCGTCGAGCGCCTGCACATTGACCCGCAGATGTGGAACAGCCTGCGCTCCATCTATCAGGACGCGTGCGCCGTGTCGATGAGCGAGTGCGATCATTTCCTGAACCGGGACAATGGTTCCCAGGACGTTAGAGACCTGGCTAACGGCCACCAGGCGCGTTCGAGGACCTAGCAGTTGTTCATAGCTCTGGAGTTGTATTTCTCCCCGCTCGGTGAGCGGGACAATGCGCAGATGCGCTCCCTTCTCCTGACAGAGCATTTGCCAGGGGACAATGTTCGCGTGATGTTCCAATGTCGTCAGGACGATTTCGTCACCGGGCTGAAGAAATTTGCGCCCATATGTCTGGGCGACAAGATTGATGCCCTCGGTGGTTCCACGAACGAAAACGATCTCACGTGCTGAACGTGCTCCAATGAACCTCTGCACCTTTTCTCGTGCTCCCTCGTAGAGATCAGTGGCCTCGGCTGCCAGTTGGTGAGCTCCTTGATGGATATTCGAGTTGTGCTGACTATAGAAACGTTCAAGGGTTTCGATCACCTGGCGAGGTTTCTGGGTTGTTGCCGCATTATCCAGCCAGATGAGTGGTTTGCCGTGGACTGTTCTCGCCAGGAGAGGAAAATCGCTACGAATAGTATGGACATCAAATGACTGGGGAAACTCTTTGGCAGGAGCGGGAACTGTGGACTGCGCTTCCGGCAAGAAATATAGCCGAGAGTGAGATCTTGGCGGCTCTAGTACACCCACGGTAGCTTTTGCGGGGTCACGCGTGTCCTGAGAATTGAACAAAGCCGTCTGCCAGGAACTGGCAGGCAGCGTTCTAGCAGGAAACTCGACAGGGTCGGAGGCGGGAGATAGCGGGACCCTCGAAGAGTCCTGTGCAGTTACAGCAGCGGCATTATCTGGCTCAGCATTTGCCTGGAGACCAGCTAGCTGCGTTTGCCAGGAACCGGCAGGCAGGTGAGCATCCTGACTGGGAGTGGTCCGATCGACCAGGAGGTTGCTGTTCAAGGGCTCCCTGAAAGTCGTTTGCTTTACGAGTTCAGAGTAGAGGTTGCGTGCAATTTGATCGAATACTCCATCGTCGGTAGGATTGTCATTTTCTCTGAGACCTGTAACATGTTTTCCGGGTTCAACTGGAACAGGTGACTGAGATGTGAGGTCACCAATAGTCATGATGGCGTGAAACTCCCTTTCTGGCGTTCAGAATAATGCTGAACAAGCGACAGAGAACTGAAGTCAGTCGTAGTCATGGTAGCGTGAGATCTCAACGTTTTCGAGAACAGCCAGAGCGTCCTCCACAAGACAGGCCGCAGCGAAATAGGACGTTACCAGGTAAGAGGCGATGGCTTTGCTATCGATACCCATGAGCCGCACTGATAGGCCGGGAAGGTGCTCATCTGGCAGCCCTGTCTGACGGAGACCTATCACACCCTGCTCTTTCTCTCCGACACGCATCAGGAGGATATTTGTCGTGATACTGGTATTCTGTTGTCCACCATTGATGGCAACTTTATCCGAAGGGATAAGAGGGACGCCCCGCCATGTGAGAAAGGGAGAGCCAAATAGTTCAATCGTTGGAGGTGGAACTCCGCGTCTGGTGCATTCACGACCAAAGGCAGCGATTGCGCCCGGGTGGGCCAGGAAAAAGGCTGGCTGTTTCCAGACGCGTGACAGGAGTTCATCCAGGTCGTCGGGCGTGGGAGGACCACTGCGCGTTTGCAGATGGAAAGAAGGAGCAATATTGTTCAGAAGGCCAAAGTCAGGATGGTTAATAATATCCCATTCCTGGCGTTCTTTGATTGCCTCTATCGTCAAACGGAGCTGTTCACGGAGCTGGTTAATGGGGCTGTTGTAGATATCGGTGACGCGAGTATGAATTTGGAGGATGCTTTGTACTGTGCTCAACTCGTACTCACGGGGTTCGTCATCGTACTCGACGAAGGTCTCAGGCAAGAGAAACTCTCCTGTATGCCCTGATGAGAGAGCGATAGGATGCTCTTTATTTTTATCCTGGACGATCTTCTTTTTCCACTGCTCCAGATAAGAGGTGATATCGGGTATCTGTTGAACGACCTCAAGAAATTGGACTCGTTCAAGTGCAAGCAGGGTACAGGGAGTCATAGCCTGAGCCTGGTAAGCCCAGGTTGTCTTGTCCAACAGATTCAGCACGTCGAAATGATCTCCATCGGCCAGTATGTCGAGTTGAACATCTTCCCCATATTGTCCAACAGTGCTTGTCGCCACTTTACCGCTTACAATGACATAGAAAGTGTTGCCAGGAGCATTGGCCTTAACGATTACCTC
The DNA here is from genome assembly GCA_034438135.1 of Ktedonobacteraceae bacterium. GTDB lineage: Bacteria > Chloroflexota > Ktedonobacteria > Ktedonobacterales > Ktedonobacteraceae > Paraktedonobacter. The sequence continues at coordinate 18,199 of DAOTTL010000074.1, forward strand.
GCCTGGATTATAGACCTCCGCCGCAAAGCGGAGCGCAATAGCTTCGATTAATGTATCGCTGAACTCACGTAGGAAAGAGAGTTCGCGTAGATCTTGTGTATCTATTCTGACCTGTCCATTGCTGGAACTGGTACTGATTTTGCCATCACCAGAGAAAATGACTTTGCGTCGGTTCACCCGATAGGTTCCGGCCTCAACCTCAACCCATGGCAAAAGTCTGAGTAACCAGCGTGGGGTGATACCGCCCATTTGAGGAACTGTTTTTGTCGTGGTCGCGAGTTTTCGAGCTGTAGTCGTGCTCAAACTATGCTGCATAGCTTGCTCGGTCATAAAAAGAATCCCCTTCTTTGGTACGCGTGCATACACTTCAACCCATCTTTGAAAACAGTTGATAGCTTCGGTGAGAGTCTGCCGACACGAAAGTAGTAGTCTATGGAACGGGAGAGGAGAGCCAATCTCGCATAGAATATGGTTCCAGCGAGAACGCCCTTCTATCTTCAATCCTACCCTTTAAAATAGCTGATCTTTATCACATCTCATACAAAATTCTTTCTCTATGGATGTCAGATAGCTACCTGG
>DAOTTL010000075.1:0-3543 GCA_034438135.1 Ktedonobacteraceae bacterium
AGAGCAGATGGTGTGGGGTGGCCTACCAGGCCGATGCAGCAAATTGTCTATACTTGCGCCGCCGAAGTAGCTACCTTTAATGGAGACGCTTCAGATTTCCTTCCTTTATCAACCTGTAGAGGTCGGCGAGGCTTACCCGGTTTCAAGAAGCGTCCAAGGATAAACCAAGCGAGAGCAAGCAGGAGACCTGGCACAGAGATGACAGCACCACCCCCCACCGACGATGGATTATAGCTATAGATGAGCGTATGTACCCCTGATCCAACTTTGATCGCTGGCATTACTCCCGCAAATAGATGGATTGGTACAGGATGACCATCCAGCGAGACCGTCCAGCCAGGAAACGCTGGCGTGGCAAGCACAAAATAGGCAGCTGCATTGGCAGAAAAAGTAAAGGTACTCTGCTCGTCATCCTGGATGACCATGTGAACGTTGGCATCGAGTTGCTGAACCTGATGCAGTGCTGGCGGATTGCCGTTTGCTGTTGATCTGATGAGGTAGCCTGGACCGGCATAGGCGGTATTCTTATAGAGCAGCGTGTTTTCTACGTTCTCTACCAGCACAAGCCGGGGATCAATCAACGGCCTTCTTGAGACAACAACGCTTACGCCCATCAGACCAAGCAGTCTGGCATCTGGCTGGACACCACTTGAATCATAGGGAATACGAAGGTTATAACCGTTCATAGTATAGCCACCCGCCTGTTGCATGTAGGAGACATAGGATTCGATCAAGAGTGGATCCTGACCATCGGCGAGACGCGCATGTAACTGCACTGCACTCAATTGCGGGATGTTTTCTTGAGCGCCATATATCTTTCCAGTGCCAGCCAGTTGTACAGCAGCACGTGTCAACGCGGAAGGTGTGGTAACGACGCTGACGTTATTGACCCGGGTATATCCTACATCCATGATGACAAGGGAAAATGCTACGACAAAGGCCATAAGAACACCAGCAGCTATCATTACAGAGGACACTACCCGTTGTCTTCCACGCAAGAGCAGGTTGATCGAGTGTTGGATACCATGCAGCAGTATATCGGCACCCAAGCCGGCTAGCAGGGCAATCTGCACGAGAGCGACGAACCAGATACGCGCAGGAGAGCGGAAGCTGCCTAGACCGGGAAGAATTCTTACAACAACGATATAGAGCGGGGAGGCGTTGCCCAGTACAAGGGTTGCCACAAGCGCGATGCCAAGGACTAAGGGCCAGCTCTTATGCCAACGCCTTACGACTGCAAGCAGTGCCAGAGCAAGAACAGTCCACCCGGGAGCGACCATAGCTTCCCATCCTGACCCCGGCGGCGGCTGAGTAATTAGTGCACGCAGGAAGTTCAGTAGAGGAAAGGCATCGTCAGAATAGAGTGCAGTCTGGCGGGTCGAATGGGCCGTCAACTCCGCCAGCGGCAGCAGATGGATCGCTGCCAGCAAGATTCCGATAACTGCTGCTGCCACTAATGCAATGACTATTGCCCACTGTGCCCGCCAGCCTTCCCGCCGCCAACGACCCACAAGAAGCCATATTGAGAGTCCAGCAATCATCAACAGACCATAGTAAGCTATCTGTGGGTGACCGGCGAGCAATGTTAGTGCAATACAAATGCCGAGTAATGCCCCCCAGCGACGCGGCTCTCGCACTGTCGCCCAGCAAGCCAGGGCGAGCCAGGGATACCAGGCAACGGTCTGGACCATGGTGATATGCCCTGCACCAAGGTGAGCCACTAGCTTCGGCGTCGCCATATAACTGATTGCAGCTATCAACGCAGGTAAACGTGGTAAACTGAACGCCCGACGCGCTAAGAGTAACATCCCCAGGCCCGCTACTACCAGATGTCCCATGATGAGCACGAGGTAGTAATTGCGTAAAGAGAAGAAGTGAACCAGTTGCGTCGGTGGATAGAAAAGAGCCGCCAGAGGATTACCAGCAAGCGGCTGCCCTCCACCGAAGTAAGGATCCCAGAGCGCCAACAGGTGATTCGAAGCAAACGTACGCTGAATTAAAAGCGCGGTGGGCCAATGGCTGACTACAAGATCACTGCCCCCCCAGATCGCAAATAACTGATCTGATGTCACAGGTACGGGCCACAGAACCGCAATCGCGACTGCGAAAAGTGCGATCAACTGACCCATTGCTAGTAGCAGAGGCACCAGAGTCGTATACCAAAATCGGTGTATCACTGGTTGCACTTGATTCATTTATTTAATTCCTGTCTTTTAACAATTCCTGTCCTTTACCATGAACATTTTTTGCATTTCAATATATATTGTATACAATTACTTTTATTCATATGCAAAGCCACGTCATGTTCCCTCCAAATAAATGTAACTCTCTTCCTCGTAGCTAGAACAATTCGGTGATTATAGACGAGTTCCCTTTGTTAATAGTAACGATAGAAGACCTGATAGCCTCTTGTTTAATGACCAATTACCCTTGCAGAGAGAAACAAGATCCTCAAAGGAACAAAAGAGGATGGACGGTCAGCATGCCAGACCGTCCATCCTCTTTTGTTCCTTTGAGGATGGAAAAAACACTTCAGTCGCCCAGAGCTTCCTGACCGGTTTCACGTGGGAAGGCAAGCTCTTCACTGTAATCCGCTTCAGAAGTCTCGTCACTGCCACGCCGAGCGCCGATGAGTTCAAACACAGGTGTCAACACAGCGGCCAGCACCAGGTTCAAAACGACAGAGATGAAGGCCGCATACATCGGTGGCAGACTGAAAGAACCAATCTTGACGGTGTAGATCACCGAGGTGTAGTTACTGGCAATAAACATGCCACACCCTGCAATGATCCCTACCGCCCATCCCACCAGCAACGCCCAACGATTGAACCAGCGAGTGTAAAGACCCAGAAACACCGCTGGTAAGGTCTGGATAATCAGGATCCCCCCAAGCAGTTGGAAGTTAAGTACATAAGCCGTAGGAATGTACACAATAAAGAGCAGTGCCCCAAATTTCACCACCAGCGAGGTCCATTTGGCCACCCGCGCCTCCGTTTCAGTAGATGCATTCCTATCAATATAAGCGCTCCAAATATTGCGGGTAAAGAGGTTCGCGGCGGCGATAGACATCACGGCGGCGGGAACTAGCGCACCGATGGAGATAGCCGCCAGGGCAAAGCCCCAAAACCAGGCGGGAAACTGATTGATCAGCAGCAATGGAACCGCGGCGTTGCGACCATAGGAGGCGAGAGGTGAGGTCGCTGGATTAATTTTCGCGGCAATCGCCATATAGCCCAGCAGAGCCAGCAGTCCCAACATCAGAGAATAGATAGGCAAGAGCGCGAGATTGCGCTTGACAACCTTTTGACTATTGCTGCTGAGCGTTCCGGTCTGCGCATGGGGGTAGAGGAAAAGAGCCAGAGCCGAACCGACAGCCAGCGTCACATAGGCCGGGAAGTTAGCGCCCTTGAGGATGAACAAAAAAGTCTTTGGATTAGCCACTGCCTTGCTTTGGGCTGCCGCAAAGATATGTCCGAAGCCACCGAGATTGGCAGGAATAATAACGATCGCAGCAAACAACACAATAAAGATCATGAAATCCTT
>DAOTTL010000076.1:0-3956 GCA_034438135.1 Ktedonobacteraceae bacterium
TACAACACACCCGCTGCTCTTTTTAAATAGGGTGGGGTGGCCTGCCAGACCGCAGGCCTCTTGTCCTGCTTTTGCAAAAGAAGGCATGGCTCATACATCTCAAGGAGAACCCATCAGGCGCTGATAGAAATTCTGGATAGATGCTTTAGGAGAGGTGCCGAATTCTTTCCCCAGAATATCTTTACAGCGTTGATATTGGCGCAGAGCCAACCCTCTTTTACCTTGCCGGGCATAGCAGCGCATTAGACCGTAATGAGCTTCCTCTAACCAGTTATCGATGGCAAGCATATGTTGCCAGTGGACAATGCATTCTTCTAGTTGTTCTGCCCGCCAGGCAAGCTGTGCAAGTTGCTGGCGAGCTTCCATATAAGAACTGCGTAGTTCGTCCCGCCGATTAGTACACCAATCGCTATAGAAAGACTGAACGTAATCGCCACGATAAAGATCTATCATCATAAGATAGAATTTTTTGGCATCTGTGCTCTGCTCATTACTAAAGGCCTGTCTGGCCCTGGCCTGATAGTCCTCAAAAGCCAGGATATCATACAAGATCTCATTGGCATAGAGAGCATCTAATTTAAGGGCATAAGAGCCACCCTTAGCGACGATAATTGACTCGCCCCCTAATGCCTGGCGTAGATAGTGGATAGTTGAATAGAACGTGCGGGTTGTCTGCTCATCTGCATCAGGCCAGAGAGCTGAAATGATCTGCTCTTTGCGCACGGGACGAGCGCAGTCCAGCAGATAGAAGCAGAGTTCCATGGCACGAGGCATGCGCCAGCGTGTGATCAGTTCTTTTTGGAGATAGATAGAGGGTTCACCCAGAGCCAGGATAGTGAGTTTAGGAGTGTTTACCGGGATAATCTCTGATGAGCGTTGGGAAACCGGTTGAGCAAGGGTCGGTTGCACAGAAACAACTGGCCGAGGCTCAGGTACAGGCAGTAGGAGCTGAGGGAGGGGGTCCAGATGCAAGAAAGCCCTTGGTTGGGCCAACTCTGACCGTACTTTGATAGCTTGATACAGTTTAGGCAGGTGACGGAGTTCAATGTGCATGAGTTGTTCGTAGCCTTCGCTGATTGAGGCAATTGACGTTGCGGTTTCGGTATAGTTCACAACTTCAGCAATCTGGCCATGAGCCAGATGATAGTCTGCCAGACGCAGCAGGGCCTGGAGGTGCTCTTGCTTGAGGCCAATCTTGCCCAATATAGCCTCGCTTTTCGAGAGATAGGGCCACGCCTGACTATATTGCTGCTGGTGAAGATAGATGGTGCCGTAGATGAGATCACGTGTGACACTTTTGTATCCAACGGAATCACCGCTGGTATTCTGGATCTCTACCTCAGAAATGAGGAGTGTTGCTGTAGCGAGATCTTCCATAAGGAGATAGATCATGGCAAGATCGCAGAGGGAGTCATTGATAAGAAACTCATCGTTGATCTGGCGTGCCAGGGATAGCGCTTCCTCAGTGACCTCTAAAGCACGTTCATAGCGTTCCTGGCGTTGATAGAGCGTGCCCAAACAGCCAAGTGCGTAGGCCTGTCCACGTTGAAAGTGGATAGGGCCTCTCGCAAGTGTCAGAGCCTCTTGCAAAATCGTTTCCGCTTCCTCAAAGATGCCCTGACAAATCTTAAGCGCTCCCAGGCGGATAAGATTATCGATCTTGCCCCAGATATCATGAAGCTGATCCCAGCAGGCGCGGGCACGGGTAATATGGTGTTCGGCGAGCGCAAAACTACCCAGCAGACTGTAGGCATTGGCCAGCATGCTATGTCCATCAGCGGTCTGATGGCGAATAGTATGTCGTCCCCAGAGTTGCAGAGCTTTCTGGATCTGAACAATCCCGGCATTGAAATCGCCCAGCAGAATATTGCACAGCCCAAGCCGCATATGAGCATCTGCCCTTAGCATACCTTCATCGGCTGGCAGGGTTGCGAGTATCTGTTGACTGACAAGCAGGCTCTGCTGATACTCCCTTTGTTGAAAGAGAATCCTACTGCGAGCGATGGTAAGTTCAGCACGTAGCACAGGTAATTGCTGAGCATCGAGGAAAGATTCGCGGCTGGCAAGGACCTTTACAGATCTGTCAGCCTCGTCGAGCAAGAGGATTGCCTGATGATCATGCCCTTGCCTGAGATAGGTATTTGCACGAATTAGGAGGAGCCTTGGATACTTCTTTTTTGTTGAGTCGGGTAAGGCATCAATCCAGCGTGCAAGCGTTTCGGCATGTCCCTGGTCCGTCATCTGCTCAGAGGACTCGATGATCAGCTCAGCCGCGATATCGTTCACACTGGCTTCCAGCGCATGGTAGATCGCCTGACTATATTTTTGAGAGACGCTTAGCAGTTCCGCCGCTCGCTGGTGCAGACTGGCAAAAAGTTCTGGCTCTTCGTGGCGAAGTTCTTCCATAAAGAGGTCACGCAATACAGGTGTGCAGGTGTAGATGACCTCAGCTCGCTCGCCACTGTGGGTAACAAAGAGGTTATGCTGCTCCAGATAATGGAGATGTTCCTGGGCCTCCTTCGGTGTGATCTCCAACAGAGAGGCGCACATAACGGGAATCATTTCCTGAAGAATCGAAGCATGCTTGAGGAATGCGTATGCCTTCTGATGACTCTTGAAAACTTCGTTGACGACGTAAGAGAAAAGTGGTATGGGCAGGCTTTGTTGAAATGGCTGTAGATTGCTTAACCGTGTACCCAGCAATATACCAGCGATCCAACCCTCAAAAGTACGCGTCAATTGTTCTGCTTCAGCCTCTGTGAATGACCCTATGCCCTGGATCTGCACGAGTTCATAGATCTGCTGAGCCGTGAAGCGAAGCTGCTCGGTACCTATCCCGAAGATCATCTGGTTCGCTAGCAGTTGCGCGAAGTCGAGATACGGAATGGTTCGGCTCTCTATGACCAGTACACACTGCTGGGGAAGTTTTTGGATCAGGTAGTTGATCAGGTTATTCATTTCCTGAAGTTCATTGATTTCCTGATAATTGCAAAGAAATAAGGCAAAACGATCGGGAATTTCAAGCTCTATGGCCGCAACAATCATATCAACAATCATCTCAAAGTACTGCGTCTTTGTAGGTTTATTGGCGTGCTCAGAAGATGTTCCCTGGAGTAGCGGAGCTATGTCTCGACCAAATTGAGGGAATTGCTGGCGTATACTCGCCAGGAGAAGATTGAGAAAGGTAATCCCATCGATATCGGTGTTATCAAGGAAGTACCAGCAGCAAGGCAGATCATTGTTCTGATCAAAGTCTACAAGTAGGGTTGTTTTGCCATATCCGGCTGGAGCATGTAACAGGATAAGTTTGTAAGGGGATGGGTGTGTTTCTATGCCAAATCCTGTGACCGATCCATTGATGATTCTGCTAAATCCGCTAACCAATGCCTCTCTACGAAGATAGGCACCAGGGAGCGTCGGGCAAGTCACTTTTCTTTGGTGGTATCGATCGCTCAATGTCTTTTGACCTTCTTAATGGTATCTTCTCGTATAGGACTTGTAAAGAACATGGAGTTATGATTCCCGACGGCATCGTTAGGAAAAAGCGCGTAAATAGAAATGGTGCTCCGCAAGGTAGTAGAGCAATTTGGATTTGGTGTAATACTATTCTAAGTGTTGGATGTCCCCAGCAATATTCCGACACATATACGGATACTACCATATCTTCAAGGAATCTTCAAGGAATTAGCAAGGTGTTCGCAAGGCTTCTCAAAAGTCGCATTCCTGGCGGCTACGTCGACAGATTTTCACAGAGAAATGGCTGAGTTTGTAAGCAGCAAAGCTGCTTACAAACTCAGCCATTTCTCCCTTTGCTCTCAGGCAATTCTGTCAAAGGTGTCAAGTGTGCGAAATTTCTGGTAACGCATCTCTATCAGTTGCTCAGAGGAGTACTGACTGAGAGCTTCCATATGCTCCTTGAGTGCTGTTTGCAGATAGCTGGCTACGAGAGCCGGGTT
>DAOTTL010000077.1:0-7193 GCA_034438135.1 Ktedonobacteraceae bacterium
GTTGTGGTGCACTTCGACCGGAGAAGCGGGACAGCGCCAGATCGAAACTGCCCCAGAAAAAGTGGATCGGACTGCTCTTACCGAGGAAATGCGAGCGGTAGCGCTTTAAGACTGTATCGACCTGCACCAGGATACGCCAGAAGCGCTGAGCATAGACGGGATCGTAGGAGGCATGGACTTCATCTTCATCACAGCGAATGGGATTGGGCACTTCGCATGGCAACGGGTTGATTGTGATCTCTATCCCCAGATCATGCAGGCATGTCATAAATTCCCGATAAAAAGCGGCGACAGACTGAGGAATCAGTGGAAGCGTTCTGGTGGTTCCCTCGCTTGTGAGAATATGGAGAGTATGATTAATGAAGTTAAACTCCACCTCAAAGCTCCTTCCCTGCTCCCCAGAGGCAGGAATAGGCGATGTGGTCAACCCACGCGAGGTGACATACAACGGGACATGCCACCAATGGTTCACAAATGGACTCATTTGCATACGAACTTTGCCAACAATCTGCATCCATAGATGCAGAGTCTGGCAGGTATCCCTCCATGCTTCAAATGGGAGAGGTGGCCAGTTCTCTGCTCTTTCCCCTGGATCTGTCCTATTTGTACTCTCCATATGTTTCTCCGCCTTCGTTATCTCTCAAACAATGCCTACTGACCCTTTTGAACATGTTGCGCCATGAACGCGAGCGCCATCTCGGCCACTTCACGCCAGCCGTGGTCAATAGTCAGAGAATGCCCACGACCAGGAATCTCCTGGATTTCGGTTATGGAGGAATTTCCTAGCTGTCGCTTATAGGCGGCATGGGAAATCGCCCACGGAACAGTATTATCTTTCTCGCCTGAGATGAGTAACAGTGGTCCACGTGCGGCATTCTCTGTATCAACCTGTGCTTCCGTCCAGGGATTGAGGTTCGCGGTGGCCGCCTGGAAGAGCGGAACGCCAGAAGCAGGAACGGCAAATGTCTCGTACAGTTCGTGGGCTTCGCTTTCGTCCACTGCGTTGGCGAAGGCGAAACGGAACTGATCGAAGGTGAGGGGAACACCACGGTTGTAGTTCACAGGGTTGGCAATGACCGCCGACGCGGACTTCAGCGCGGAGAGTGGCAGGGGAAGCACACCCCGGAACGGCGCGGCATCTATTGCGACCGTCACAGCGGCAACACCTTCACCGGCTATCTGTTGTGCGATGAGGCCACCAAAAGAATGACCAATGACGGCAGGCTTTGTCTTGAGCTGTTGAATGGCATCAACGTAATGCTGCGTCACCTGCTTAATCCGTTTGTGGGCAAAAGCTTCCGGGTCTTTATTGGCTGCCTCGATGGTCTCCGGGTCATCGGGCCAACCAGGTGCGAGCGTCGTGTAGCCCTGCTCTTCGAACAACGCACGCCAGCGATCCCAACTCGACGAAAGGAGCCAGAGGCCGTGAACGAATAACACTGGTCGGAGTCCTGATGCATTGGCACGATCAATCTCTTGCTGTTCATGGATCGTAAGAAATGACATGTGATGCTCCCTTTGGGATGGAATCTGAGGAAATCGTGTGATTTTCTCAGATTCTGTTCTATCCTGTTACTCTTATTCACAACCATTATACACTAACAGAAGTGTTTTACGGAGAATTCTGGTGGAAAGTCTTATGGTTTCTCAAAAGTCGCGTTCTTTCCTCCCACTTAAAAAAAGAGCAATTGACATGTTTTGCTGGGCAGAAGCCCAGCAAAACATGTCAATTGCTCTTTTTTGCTCAATGCCTTGCGGCGACAGGTGGAAAAACTCTTCGCATTGACGCCGTGACAGCGCACTACCAGAGCTAGGATTTCAAGAAGGATAGCAGGTCTTCGTTAAACTGGTCCTTATGTGTGGCCGTGAGACCATGAGGAGCGCCTGGATAGACTTTCAGGGTTGAACCTTTGACAAGCTTCGAGGAGAGCATAGCCGAGTCGCCAATTGGCACAATCTGGTCGTCATCTCCATGGATGATCAGGGTTGGGATATCGAATTTCTTGAGGTCTTCGGTCATATCCGTCTCAGAAAAAGCCTTGACGCAATCGAGCGCACCTTTGATACCAACCTGCATTCCCCATAGCCAGAATGCGTCACGCAGTCCCTGCGACACCTTCGAGCCTGATCTGTTGGCACCATAGAAGGAGGCACTGAGGTCCTTGTAGAACTGCGAACGATCTCCTGCAACCCCGGCACGAATGCCATCAAACACGGCAATAGGCAGGCCCCCTGGATTGGCATCTGTCTTAAGCATCAGCGGCGGCACTGCGCCCACCAGGACTGCTTTGGCAACGCGCGAGGTACCATGACGACCAATATAGCGAGTTACCTCACCCCCACCGGTAGAATGGCCAACTAACACGGCATCTTTGAGATCCAACGTTTCGATAAGTGACGCCAGGTCGTCGGCATAGGTATCCATGTCGTTGCCATTCCAGGACTGGCTGGAGCGTCCATGACCTCGACGGTCATGGGCGATCGCACGATAGCCATGAGAGGCGACGAAAACCAGCTGCTCATCCCAGGCGTCAGCATTGAGCGGCCACCCGTGACTGAAGACGACAGGCTGGCCAGTGCCCCAATCTTTGTAATAAATATTCGTTCCATCTTTTGTAGTAATCATATCCTTGCTCCTTTAAAAATCTTGTGTAGAACCCTTTTGCTTGTATAAGCAAAACTACGTTGTTGTTTGTCAACACATCTACTCTCATGTGGATCCTCTTCATCCGCTGCTCTTAGTATAGTATATGAGACGATAAAGTCACTACTCATCAGATGCCATATCACTTCATATTCATTCACCTCTAGAGATCAATTCTCACGTAAGCGAAGCGTACAGGGCGCTTCTTTCCCCGCCCACCCTTTTTGGAGACTTTGTTGGCGAAGGCGATGCGCGGGCGAATAGCCCCGCCGCTCCATTTTTTTGAGAGGGATTTCGCCAGCAGAGTCTTTGGATGGACGGTGGCAGCGCGAACGCGCTGCCACCGTCCATCCAAAGACTCTGCTGGTAGTGGGGAAAAAAAGACTTTTGAGAAACTCTAGCAATGCGCAATACTACACTGGTGGTTTTCCTCAACCATCTGATATCATAGATGACAGAGTATTGAAAGGATTGTCTGGTGGCTAGAGCCTCGTATGGTGAGCGAGACTATGCTTACGGACAGCGAATGTTAACACTACGGACGATTCTGGGACTGACCCAGACGGAACTGGCTGACACACCTGGTGTCTCCAGACGCGCAGTGGCGCAGTGGGAGGGAGGACACAGCTATCCCAAAGTTGATCACCTCAAAAGAATTATTGCCCTTGCCATGCAACAACAGGCCTTTGCAACTGGACACGAGGCAGAGGAAATTCGGGAGCTTTGGAAAGCAGCGCGTCAGAAAGTGCTGTTTTGACGAACCATTGCTCACCACCCTGCTGAACCAGCACTCTCCTTCACCAACACCTCTCTCAATTGAGCAGCCTCTCGATAAGGAGGCTTACAATGAAGACGCTAACGACGAAAAATGACCCGCAGACCCGCCAGGCCTGCGAGGCCCAGCAGAAACCAGCCTGGCACCAGCAGATGGGCGTTAGCCAACAGAAAGATACCTCCAACCATTGTCACCGCCGACAATAAGACCCAGGAGAGACCTGACCCAAACGAACTTCCAGTCCCAGCACTCTCACTGTTACTGTTGCGGCGACCGCGTTGGGGAGCCCGACCTTTGCCAGCGTGTAAACTTGGTGCCACTTGAACAGCTACCTGTCCATTCTCCAACTGTGTGATCAGGTGTTCCACGGCTTTGGGAAGCCGAAGCATCAAGCGTCCCAGTTCCAAAGCCTGACCCGGCAGATCACGCAAAATCTGGTTGATCCCGCTCGCATTCAACCCCAGGAAGTCACGCGCATAGGGAGTTGCTATATCCACAAAATTGAACTCAGGAGCCAGTCCCGTCGCAACTCCGACCAGCGTACTGATCGCCCGACCCGTAAATGCAAACTGAGCCGGTATCTGAAACGGCTGACCATATAAGAGCTGGCTCACATCATCGGCCACATCGGGAATATCCAGATCGCGAGCCTCACCCAGCGTCATCCCAAAGTACTGCTCCATCATCAGACCAACCCCACGCTCAATGGCGGACACGTTCGCATCCTGTCCAATAAAGCCCAGCTTGCTCAGGGCCTCGACCAGCGCATGGGAATCGCGCATCACAAAGCTCAGAAACAGATCCTTCATCGACTTCTTCATCGACTTGCTCAGAGTGCCAACCATCCCAAAATCCACAAACTGGATCACAGGTCCCTCCACCTCGGACGAAACAGGCTTCACAAAAATATTCCCCGGATGCGGATCAGCATGAAAAAATCCGGCCTGGAAAAATTGGTAGAAATACGCCTCAACGGTCCGATTCGCCACTTCAAGGCGGCTAACCCCTGCCGCCTCTAAAGCCGCATAGTCATTAATCTTGATCCCCTCAACCCATTCCAAAACCAATAAACGCTTAGAAGTGTACTGATCATAAAAACGTGGGATAAAGATCGTTGGATCATCGGCGAACATCTCACGGAAGCGCTTTGCATTATTAGACTCGGTTACATAGTCAATCTCTTCATAGACGGTGCGCTTAAACTCACGATAGACGGCATTTAGATCAATAAACTCACTGGTATCTACAAAACGGTTAATCACCCAGATCACAAATTTCAGTGTACTTAAATCCATGCGCACCAGTTGATCGATATTAGGACGTTGCACTTTTACCGCTACGGACTCGCCTGTAGCCAGCAACGTCGCCTTGTGGACCTGACCCAACGAAGCCGCAGCGGTTGCCTTACGCTCAAACATACTGAAAACTTGATCTATCGGCTTGCCTAATTCAGACTCAACTACAGAGATCACGTGGCTAAATGACTCCGGCGGGACCTCATCTTGCAAAGAAGCCAGCGCAGCTAGCGCCTGCTCAGGCAGTATATCTGCACGAGCACTCAAAAACTGACCCAGCTTAATCATCAATACCCCTAACTTGAGGGCAGTCTGACGAAAAGCTACCAGAACCTTGACCAAAATCTCAACGTTGGGTCTCACATCATCACGGCCCCGCTCATGCGCACGAATAACCCGACGACGCTCTCTGTAGATTACAAATAAGGTCCACAAAAGTAGATATGATACACGTATAAAACGCACCATTTGCGAAAACCTGTTAATACGAGTCACTCTTCTTGACATAGAAAGAAAGATCCTTTCATCCAGGAACACGATATATCGTATCTACGTTGAAAGTGTAGACGAGGTTGGAAGAATCTGGCAGCGAAAAAAGAAAGAAAGATGTTCTTTTTCAAAAAAGACGAAAGAGACCCGGAAGAAAACAGGGTTTTTCCGGGCCTCTCCGATCCTTTTCCCTCACAGCAACATCCACTCCTCGCCTCTGTGCTCCACACGTCCCTCTTTTTCGAGCTTGAGCAGATGCGACTGGACTGAATAGGCAGCGACCGGATGCAAGCGTGGATCGACATCCTGATAGATCTCCGCAACCAGATGAGAGATTGTTTCACCAGTGCCAGATGACGCCAATGCCTGGATAATTTGCTGCTCGCGCTCCAGACGATGGGCAATGTATTCAGCAATTTTTGCCTGGGGATTGGCTACCGCCGGACCATGAGCCGGGAGCATCTCGGCAATCTCAAATGCTTGCAACCGTTTCAATGAGTTGAGATAATCCAGCATATCTCCATCCGGTGGCGCGATCACATTTGTCGTAATGCCAGAAATGTGATCGCCAGCGAACAGTAGATGCGGACCCTCTAGCAAAAAGCACAGATGATCAAAGCGATGCCCTGGCGTCGTAATGGCACGTAGAGTATCACCGCCCACCCTGAATGTCGTACCGTCCGGCACCTCATGATCCAGGACAGACACACCGCGCTTACTACATGCATAGATCGGCACACCCAGACGTTCGCGCAGTTCAACTGCCCCACCCACATGATCGGCATGTCCGTGCGTCACCAGAATCCCGCGGATACCGCCACGCAGCTCACCCTCCTGTACAATCGCCGCAAGATGCGCGGGACTGGCATCGGCGGGATCAATCACCAACGCTCCCTCCTCATCGCCTCTTCCCAACACAAATGTATTTGTCCCTGGACCCGTCATCAATGAGGCGTTGGGGGCCAGAATACAGGTATAATAGCTACTCTGTTGCATAATAGTGTGCTCTCACAATCTACAGAGCTTTTCCGCTCTCAAACAAGCGGAAACGGCCAAAGACCTCCGCCGTTTACCTGGCCTGGGTTCAGGAGATCTCCAAAAAACCTCTTTTCGCTCTAATCGTCCTGAAAAGAAAGGCCATTAAGAGCGCAAGGGAAAGCCTGGTGGGTGCAACTTACTTTTGTGACCACATGCGCGATCTATTACGGGAGTGGCCATGAATTTTCAGCATCCTCAGCCAGATACACATGCTTAATACCATCTCGCTCAATCAGACGGGGGATAGAAACTTTCACAGGCGTCGTTGAAATCACAGATCGCGCCTCCGCAACACTGGAGAAAGCCGCCAGTTCCCGCAACTGATAAACAGTCGCAAAAACCAATGGGTACTCCCGACGTTCAGTGCGGGCCAACGCCTCAGCGGGTGCAATCCATATACCCTCACTGGTCTCTAACTGATCATATGCCGCCTGCTGTTTTTCTGGAGCTTCAGCAACAAAAAAATGAGTATCAAAGCGCTTGGGCAAACCCTCTGGTGTAATCCAATGGGCAAAATAATGCAGACGATCAGTGGCCAGCACCAGATGCTCAGCCTGAGCCATTTCGACCAGTGACCCCCTGCGACCATTAAACGCCTGACGATAGACTGCGAAACGCTCTATATTGAGATCGGTCACCGCTAGCATGCTCTCATTCTGCTCCACCAGCAAAACTCCGGCCTCCTCAAACATTTCTCGGATCGCTGCAGCCCGCACACCAGATCCCAGAACTGTATGACCTTCCAGATCGGTCGCACTTGTCTCTACTTTATTACAAATCCCCGCTGTCTGCTCCGTGACAATATCGTCACTGACAACAGAACCACCTGGGAAAACATAGACATCCGGCATAAAATCGCTCTGAATAACGCGCCGAACCATAAAAACCTCTACACCCTGACCCGTAGCTGCGTCGCGCAACAACATTATTACTGAAGCCAGTCGAGGCTGCA
>DAOTTL010000078.1:0-4186 GCA_034438135.1 Ktedonobacteraceae bacterium
TTCATTGCTCGTTCTAGAAAATGTATACTTTTAATCTGGGAGATCGGCTATTATGGCGAGAAAATCAATCAAAAAAACTCAAGAGAGCGAAGATGCGGTACCCACTGTAGGATCGGAGAGCGCGAACGAATCGTCCTCCTCGCTACTTATAGCAGAAGAAAAAGAGCGTTCTGACAAAGAAAGCGACGAAATACTGAGAGAGAGACCAATCGTTTCACAGGAAGAGACCTCAATGGGGGAGCAGATGCCTGCACTCGCAGGAGTACCGGCGGGCGTCCAGGAAACAACTGCAATCTCGATCCCTCCATCAGCGGAAGTGGTCATTATAGAAGAGACTGAGAAAGCTCCAATTGCCGAGCGCAAAGGACTGATCAGATCTGCGGCACTCGTTTCCATCGGTAACCTGGGCAGTAGTATCCTTGGCATGGTGCGTCAGATAATCGTCGTTTCCTCGCTCGGACCTACCATCGCAGGCTCATTCAGCGCCGCCATCACACCAGTTAACAACTTCTATCAACTTTTGGTGAATGGTTCCACCGATGGAGCACTGGTACCGGTTTTCAATGAGTATGCCGCAGCTGAAAAACGTCAAGAAATGCGCCGAGTTGTTTTCACCATTGTCAACCTGATCCTGATTATTGGAGTGATCGCATCAATCATCTACGTGCTGATCGCCCCCTGGTTCGTTGATATTCTGGTCTCTGGCTATACCGCCTCCGATAGGGCACTCACGCTGCAATATTCGCAGATTATTTTCTTCTCGCTCGTCGTTCTGGGACCCTTCGCCGTACTTCTGGCTGCTCTATTTGCTGTGAAAGAGTTTGGTTGGCCAGCTTTTGCCACGGCTTCATACCATGCTGGAGTTATCGTCGGGGCACTATTTGCAGCCCATGCCTTTGGTCTATTGGCCCTGCCAATTGGCCTGGTCGTTGGTGCCGCGGGTCAAATCGTTCTCCTCGCGCCCGGTATTCGCAGACAGCGCCTCTATTACATGTTTGTCCTGGATTTCAAACATCCAGCGTTTCGGAGGATCGTCAAACTCTACTGGCCTATCGCGATTAGCTATGTTTTTTCGATGATCTTCGTGCTCATCGACCTGCACTTACAATCATTGACGCCCGATCATTCAGCCACAACAACAGCTATGGTAACTGCAACCACTCTGATCCAGTTTCCTATCGGACTTGTGGCTCAGGCGCTCTCCGTCGCGGTTTTGCCCACCCTTTCCGAGCACGCTCGTGAGGGGAACACAGAGCGTTTCAAAGATACTTTACTGCTCGGTATCCGCGTGGGCTTGCTTTTAATGATTCCCGCCATGACGGGTCTGTTAGTCCTGCGTTTACCGATCGTCTACGTTATCTTCGCGCATCACTCCTATAGTCCTCAGAAGGCTAACCTGACCGTCGTTGCTTTGCAAAACTACGCCTACCAGTTGCCATTTGTCGCCATAGATCAGCTACTGATAGCAGCCTTCTACGCTCGTAAAAATACCAAACTACCAGTAGTTATTGGGATTGTAAGTAATCTTTTTTACCTGCTCGTCGCATTGCCTTTTTATAGCACCCTGGGAGTGGCGGCCCTGGCCTTTGCGAATACCGTACAGAACGCTTCGCATGGCATCATCCTTTTCCTGCTGCTGCGTCTGACC
The DNA here is from genome assembly GCA_034438135.1 of Ktedonobacteraceae bacterium. Classification (GTDB taxonomy): domain Bacteria; phylum Chloroflexota; class Ktedonobacteria; order Ktedonobacterales; family Ktedonobacteraceae; genus Paraktedonobacter. The sequence continues at coordinate 1,649 of DAOTTL010000078.1, forward strand.
ATTGGGTCGCTTCATCTGCGCAAAACATTGCCGACTCTTCTGAAGATTGGTGCCGCAGCTATTTTGATGGCCGCCGCCGCCTGGGGAGCGCAAGTACTGCTCGGAAGTATCCCGTTTTTTTCGCTGGACCATTTCCTGGGTCAACTCTTTACGTTACTCGTTGCGGGTGGAATTGCGACCGCCATCTACCTGGGCGCGATCATCCTCTTTAAGGTCGAGGAGATCAACCTGGTCAAAGGGGCCGTAATGGCAAAATTAGGTAAGCGTTAAGCATAAAGGAGTTGAGGAAGAAAGCAAATGAGCGGCAGAGATAGTTTATACCATTTCTGCCGCTCATAATTTCGACAGCTCATATGTTCAAGCCTCAATGCGGGCGAAAAGATTGTTCTCGTCTGCAACATCGGGGCCGACACGCGTAGCAGCCAGATGATAGTATTCATAGCTACGCCATGCGAGTTGATACTCCTCCGGCAACTGGTTAAGAGCATTGTTGGGGTTTATCTGCGTGCGATGCATTGCCCAGGAGCGACCTTTATCCTTAAGTTGTTCACGTACATCCAGTCGTACATCGATCTGCTCATCGGGTAGACCAAACTGTTCAGGATCAAGTTTTGTGACCCATTCCTCGACTGGCACATCATTTGTCTTTATCCAGTCTCCCATGGCTCTTAAAGCGCTGCGAGGGATAGAACTGTAGTAGAGTTTTGAGATCCGGTGAGCAGATCCCAACTCAGGATATTGCACATCATCGGCTGCCGCGTAAAAAGCACTGGTCGTATGCTGATAAGCGGCAATGTGATCGGGGTGACCGTAACCGCCAGTTTCATCGAACGTTACCACAACCTGAGGGCGAAAGCTGCGGATGATTGCTACCATTTTGCCAACCACCTCAGCAGGATTGGCTTGCGCCAACGAATGTGGATTTTGATTGTCTGCTGTTCCCGCCATGCCAGAATCGCGGTACCCCAGAAACCACAGATTTTCTACACCTAGAGCCTGCGCCGCTGCACGCATCTCACCCTCGCGTACCTGAGCCAGATTTTCAGGAGTCGCCAGTTCAGGATTGGAGATCTCTCCTACATCGCCTCGCGTAATGCAGATCAACCCTGTCTCTACACCCGCCTGGCCATATATAAGAAGAGCTCCACTCATCGTACCCTCGTCGTCAGGGTGTGGAAAAATGCCCAATAGTCGCTTCGTTGCCATACTTTGGTCCTGTTCTGGATAATATAGAACTACTTTTTCAAGTGACTCTTTTACTGTACATCCTCTGTGAAGTGCTGTCAATCTTGAGAAATTTTGCGCCAGAGCTACGTAAATTTGGCAGAGATCTTATTGTAAATAATAGAAAGTGAGTCTTGTCAGAGGGAGTTATTAGGTGATTGGTGCGTTACTTCATACAGTAGCATACTATCACTACTATCGTAAATCTGTCCATTGGTGTAGTAATGGAGCATTTATTGCCAGTGCATGCACCATATGACGCTTATTTGATTCAAACGAACCTTCGGAGGAGAGTGTATTATATGGCACATAGACATGAGAACCCTGTGCCCGACCATCATGAGTCAGGGTTAACAAAAATGTCTTATGAGGAGCGCCTGCAATTTGGGGCTGAGAATGCAGTACATTGTATGGGAGTAGCTGCTCAGGATCGTGTTTTTATTTTAACGGATCATGAGCGTGAGAGTATTGCACGGCGAGTGGCTGCGGTTGTGCAGGCTCGTCATGCCGAAGTTACTGTGCGTTTTCTAGAAGATTATGGCGAGCGCCCTCTGACGATCTTTTCAGATCAATTGCGCAATGAACTGATTCAGCTTCATCCTACCGTCACTTACTATATTGCCACTGCTATGCCCGGTGAGATTACCTTTCGTATGCCGCTCCTGCCTTTCCTGGCCAATGAATTGAAGACACGTCATGGTCATATGATTGGCATTGATGAGCAATTAATGACCGAGGGTATGTGTGCTGATTATGACGAAGTTTTTACCCTGACAAATCAGGTCTATGAAATAGTGCGCTCGGCTCAAAAGATCCATGTGACCTCTGAGAAGGGGAGCGATGTCACTGCTACATTCCATAAAGACTGGAAGTGGATTCCCTGTCATGGACGCTATACTGAACAGGGCAAGTGGGGTAATTTGCCCGAAGGGGAGGTTTTCACTGCTCCTGCCAGTGTCGATGGAGTGCTTGTCTGCGATGTGCTGGGAGATTTCTTCTCTGAGAAGTATGGTGTTCTTAAACATCCTCTGACTTTGACTGTGCAGAAAGGCTATATTACCAGTCTCTCTTGTGAGGATGCCGAGATTGAAAAAGAAGTGCATGACTACCTTTTCTCAACTCCTGATGGCAATCGTGCTGGCGAGTTTGCTATCGGTACCCTGACCAGTCTCGAACGCCTGTCTGGCAATCTTTTGCAGGACGAAAAGATGCCTGGACTACACGTGGCTTTTGGCAATCCTTACCCTGAGTTTACCGGTGCCGATTGGGGTGCAAAGATCCATGTCGATGTGATTCCCACTCGCTGTACGATCG
>DAOTTL010000079.1:0-8520 GCA_034438135.1 Ktedonobacteraceae bacterium
AGCGCGGTGCAACGTTGGGTGAAACGATACCGAGAACAAGGGTTGGCTGGACTCGTCACGACGGAGCGAAAGGATAAAGGCAAGGCTCGCACCCTGCCAGACCAGGCGATTACCCTGGTGCAAGGGTTAGCCTTGCAGACCCCTCCTCGTTCAGCAGCAGCCATTCACCGCCAGGTGGTTGAGATTGCCACACAACAGGGATGGAAACCACCCAGCTATGAACGGGTACGCCTGATCATCAAAAGCATCGATCCTGCCTTCGTCACCCTCGCACACGCAGGAGCTGCTGCCTACCGTGAAGAGTTTGATCTCCTCTACCGGCGAGAAGCTTCTCACGCCAATGCTATGTGGCAAGCGGATCATACCCCCTTAGATGTGATGCTTTTGGACGAAGAAGGCAAACCGGCCAAACCGTACTTGACGGCAATTGAAGATGATTACAGCCGTTTGATTGTGGGATATCGGCTCAGTTTCCAGACTGCAACTGCCCTCACCACCGCTCTGACCCTGCGCCAAGCCATCTGGCGCAAAGACGACCCCCGCTGGTCAGCATGTGGGATTCCTAGCGTCTTCTACACCGACCACGGCTCCGATTTCACCAGTAAACACATGGAACAGGTAGAAGCAGCAATCGGCATGGAATTAGTCTTTTCCAAAATAGCCGTCCCTCGCGGACGTGGAAAGGTAGAGCGCTTCTTCCGTAGCGTCGATCAGTTGTTTCTGCAAGATATGCCCGGATATGCTCCAGAGGGATATCCTGATGCGGAGGCAACGCTCACCTTACCGGCCTTTGAGCAACGTTTTCGGAAGTGGTTGCTGGAAGACTACCATCACCGGGTTCATGGCGAAACAGGATGTATCCCCAAGGATCGATGGGAAGCCGGTGGGTATGTCCCTCGCATGCCTGCGTCGATGGCTCAGCTTGACCTGTTGTTGTTAACGGTCGCCAAGACACGTAAGGTCCAGCAGGATGGGATTCATTTTCAGAATCATCGCTACATGGATATCACTCTGGCATCCTTTGTCAAGGAAGAGGTTCTGATCAGGTATGACCCTGCTGATATGGGTGAGGTGCATGTGTTCTATCAGGATCAGTTTCTCTGCCGGGCTATTTGTGCCGAACTCAGCGATCGAAAAATCACCTTGAAAGAGATTGAGCAGGCCCGCACGGCCCGCCGCAAGCAGGTTCGAGCAGAACTGAACACGCGAGAAGCTATGGTCAATCGGTATGTGGAGATACATCATGCTCCACCGCCTGCACCCAAAACGGTGGTGGCAGAGCCCGCGCCAGTCGAAGCGCGGACAACACTCAAAAGGTATGCCAATGACTAATCAACCAAAGGGAGAGCCTCAAGGCTTTGTGACAACAAAAGGCTATCGGCGCTTTGCCGAGATGTGCGATGGGTGTCGGCGGGCGCGCGTAGTCGGTCTCGGCTATGGACCACCAGGCACAGGCAAAACCGAGTCTGCTGAACAGTACTCCCAATGGAGCCTCTTCCAACCTTTCTTACCGGAACCCTTGATTACTTTCACTAGACGGAGTGCCGTGGATGGACTGTATCCGTACCGGCCTCTGGCCTTCGCTTCTGCTCCTCTGGATATTCCCATTCAAGAATGTCGCACCGTCTTTTATACCCCACCGATCTCTGCCTCTGCCGCACGTATTGAAAAAGAGGTCCTGATGTTGTTTGCGGCGTTTTCCTATCTCGTCGAGGCTGCCAATCAACTCCATCAGGGAAATGAAGCGTTTTTGGTCACGCGCCGCTTTTCTCGTCACATTGAATTGTTGATTGTTGATGAAGCCAACCGGCTGAAGGACGCGGGCTTAGAGGTGATTCGTGATATCGCCGATCGGGGGAAGTTTGGCCTCGTGTTGTTGGGAATGCCCGGCCTGGATAAGCGCCTGATGCGTGTCCCACAACTCTACTCGCGAATAGGGTTTGCACAGCAGATCGAGCCATTATCCGACGACGAGACGCGTTTTTTTCTTGACCAGCGTTGGAGCCATCGCGTGTCTGCTCATTCCGATGATTTCACCGACCAGGAGGCGGTCGCAACGATTCTGCGCATTACCCGTGGCAATATCCGCTTAATTGAGCGTCTCATGATGCAGGTAGAGCATGTCCTGGCTGCCAATCAGATCCAGGTGGTAACCAAAGAGGTGGTAGAAACCGCTCGTAAGAACCTGATCATTGGAGATTGAAGGTAGCTTGCTGATCAGGTGGCGATCAAGAGACATCAACTGAAGTGTCTCAAAATCGTTCGTTTGATGAGACTCAGAGACCACGTTTTTCTCACTCACAGGGAAGCGTTTGCGCCTGTCCCTTTTCTTCTGCTATACTTCTCAGTGTTGGGGGTTTAGGATGTGAGGGGTAAAACACACACCAGAGAGGAATTGTATGCCGAAGCTATCTCTGCATGAGCTTGCCTGGTCACAGGAGCAGCAGCGCTATGAACTCTCTACCCACGGGCATCTCTGCCAGTCTTTTCAGCCAAACGACAGGCAGCAATGGCAGGGCTGGGTCTCTGAGCATACCTCCTTCGCGTTTCACGGTCAGCAGGGACACATGAGCGTCATTAAAGAGGCCCGGCCCCGTGGAGCGGGTTACTGGTACGCCTACTGTACATATCAGCGGCATACGAGCAAGCGCTATCTTGGCCCGACACCTCAAGTGACGCTGGAACGCCTGGAGCAAGAGGCTCAGGCGTTCGCAGTCGCCAGAACTGGTTCGCCGCGAAAGAGGCAGCAGGCTGTTCAAGAATCCTCTGGATCGTCCCCTCGCCGAGGAGATCTCCTGCTGGAGACAAAGTATACTCTTCCCCGACCTCCTTCCATGCAGGTTCGGCGGGAGCGATTACAGAGCGTTCTGGATGCCGCGCTTTCGCATCGCTTGTTGTTGTGCTCCGCCTCAGCCGGCGCTGGAAAGACAACGCTGCTCTCTGCATGGGCTGCGCAGTTGCAGCACCAGGTGGCCTGGCTCTCCCTCGATGCGCTGGATAATGAGCCGACGCGCTTCTGGACTTCGGTTATAGCGGCCCTGCGGCGCGGTGGTTCCAGCCTCTCTATGATTGGAGATCTCGCCTTGGCGATGCTGTATGCCGCGCAGCCCCCTCCATTCTCGACAGTGCTTACATCCCTCCTGAGCGAAGTTCAGAGGTGTTCTGATGAGATCATCCTCATCCTGGATGATTACCACGTGATTGAGGATCGCGATATCCAGGATGCGATGCTCTTTTTGCTCGATCATCTCCCCATAAACCTGCACCTGGTCCTCTCCTGCCGTGTTGACCCAGGGCTTCCCCTCTCTCGCTGGCGCATGCGTGGACAGATGGTTGAGATCCGCGAGGCTGAGCTGCGTTTGACCAGGGAGGAGGCCGACACCTTTTTGCGGCATGGGATGCAACTCTCCCTTTCAGAAGAAGGGGTAGCGCTGTTAGCGGCGCGTACTGAGGGCTGGATTGCGGGACTCCAACTGGCGGCGCTCTCCTTGCGGAAAGCCCCGGATCCTTCGACCTCTGTGCAGAGCTTCACTGGTGCTCAGCATTTCATTCTCGATTATGTGCAGGAAGAGATCCTGCAACACCTGCCTCGCCCTCTCCAGAATTTCCTGCTCCACATCGCGATCCTGGAGCGCATGAACGCGCTCATCTGCCAGACTTTGACGGGAGAACCTGCCAGCCAGGAGACACTGGAGGCACTGGAGCGCAGCAATCTCTTCGTGATTCCTCTGGACTCCGAGCGGCAGTGGTATCGCCTGCACTCTCTTTTTCGCGATGTCCTGCTGGCGCGCCTGCGGGCAACGCAGCCAGAACTCATAACGGTTTTGCATCAACGTGCTGCGCGCTGGTATGAAGCGGAGGGATATGTTCATGAGGCCATCACTCATGCCTTGGAGGCGAAGGATTACCCCCTGGCAGCCTCGGTACTGGAGCGTGCAGCTCCGCAGTTATGGATGCAGGGCGAGGCCAGAATGATCTCGACCTGGCTCCTGCTGTTTCCTGATGCTGTGATACAGACGCACCTGAACTTTATCCTTACCGCAGCGCTGCACCTGCTCTGGCGCACTCTCTCTCTGCCAGACGAGCCTCGCGAGGAAGGGCTGGCGAAGTCGGAGCGGCTGATCGCGCGTGTAGAGCAAGCCTTGCAAAACGCCGCAGAGTCTGCGAGAGAGCAGGCAGAAGATCTGCGGCTGCATAACCGCATGCACCTACTGCGCGGGCTGGCGCACATGAGCGAAGCTTTCCGTGAAGGGAATATGCGGCGCCTGCGTTCCATCGCGCAGCAGATGCAACCGCGGGCTGTGGAAGAGCAGGTGACCTGGAAGTGGCTCCCGCTTTATGGCCTCTTGGTGAGTTCTCAATGGCTGGGTGATGCAGTTCTCTTGCTGCCCGAACTCCTCGCTCTGAAGCAGCAGGCACTCCAGGAGCAGGATCGGGCCACAGCCATCGTCGTGATGTGCTGGATTGCAGCCGCTTTGCTCAGTGGCGGACATCTGAGGTTGCTGCAACAGGAGTGTTTACAGGCACAGGGACTCCTTGAGCAAGCAGGGATCCAGGTTGCAGTGGGAGCGTATCCCACCTTTGATCTCTCTTTGCTCTACTACGAACGCAATCAGTTGGAAAAGGCGGAGGCTTGCCTGCATACGGTGAGGGACTATGCGCAGGGCTGGCAGGATATGCAATTGCTAGCATGGAGTTCTGGACTCTACGTGAACGTGCTGCTGGCGTCCGGGAGACTGGCGGAAGCAGAGCAGGTGCTGCAGGAGGCGCAGCGTCTGGTGCGGCGCACGGGCCTGGTCGTCTATGAAGCGAGCATCATGGCGGCTCAGGTAGCACTCTGGCTGGGCCAGGGGAATCTCTCCGCTGCGGGAGCCTGGGCCGAGGGCTACCTCTTCAATCCTGACACGCCAGAGTACATGCACCAGGAAGAATATCTGGCGCTGGCGCGGGTGTACCTCGCACAGCGGCGGTATGAGCAATGCCTGCGCTTGCTGGTGCTATTACTAGACAGCATGGAGTGTGTGAAGCGACAATGGGATAGCATCCACCTGCTGGCGCTGCAAACGGTAGCCCTCTATGGTCTGGGGGAGTCTGCTCAGGCGTGTCAGGTCGCAAGGCGCCTGCTGGAACTGACGGAACCCGAAGGCTACATGCGTGTGTATCTGGATGCGGGCGAACCTATGCGACGCGTGCTGGTAATGCTGCTCGCTGGACCGCACGAAACCATCTCCACCTCTGCCATCTCGCGCCTGCTTATGGCCTTCGAGCAGGAACAGAGCAGATCCCCATGCAAACAGGAGCCTACTGTTGCTGAGTCCTCTGGAAAGAGAGCGCAGAGCAGTGCCTCCGTTATAGAGTCGCCATTTGAGCCACTGAGTCCGCAGGAGCGCCGCGTTTTCCGTTTGCTCATCACCGGGCGTACCTATGCGGAGATCGCCCAGGAATTGATCGTCTCCCTCAACACCGTGAAGACACAGGTCAGCAGTATCTATCGCAAGCTGGGCGTGAGCCGCCGTGACCAGGCCAGCGCCGTCGCGCGACAGTTACAACTCCTCTAACTCGTCCTCTTCCCTTGCCCAGAGCGTTCTCTGATGGGTGATTGCGCAATCACCCAACGGCACTGACAAATCACCTCTGCAATCACGAACAAAGGGGAAGTCAAGCTTGCCCTTTCCCAGCTATACTCCATTGCGAGGGACAACGCAGGAATCTCCCCTCAGGAAAGAGACGAGAAATTTTTCTGCGGGCTACGGCCCGAAAGATGAGAAAGGAAAGCAACACATGCATGCAACAGCACTGCTACGCGAACAGGTACAGCAGGCTCATACTTTTCTACAGAAAACAATGGAAGGCGTCACTCCTGAGCAGGCGCACTGGACGCCTCCCGGTGTCGCCAATCCGCTTGCCGCCACCTATGTCCATGCCATTGCCAGCGAAGACCTGGCAATCAACCAGGTCCTCAAGGGAGCAACACCTCTCTATACCGGCGAGTGGGCGGAGAAGACCGGCATCAGTGAGGTCCAACCCCTGACGACGGCGGAGTGGGCGAGCCGCGTGCGCATCGACCTGCCGGAGACATGCCGCTACGCCCGGGCCGTTCACGCAGCCGCGGATGCATACCTGGCGACACTGACCGACGAGGATCTCACGAAGGATCTCGATCTGACCAGCTTTGGCCTGGGACAGATGACCGTCGCTGCTTTGCTGAGTCAGATGGTGCTTGGGCATATCAACAATATGTGCGGCGAGATCTCGGTACTCAAAGGTCTCCAGGGTGCGAAAGGATACCCCATCTAATCCTGCTGTGCGCGGCGCCTGAGGATCATGCCTGCCTTATCGTGGCTCTTGCACATTCCGCACTTCCTGGATCACGATGAGGAAAACGAAAGAGACACTAATACATGAAACAGGAGAAAAAATACGATGCCATTCTTTGAAACCAACGATCATCCCAGCCTGTATTACCGAGATTGGGGCACAGGTGCACCCGTCGTATTCGTCAGCAGTATCGTACTGAGTGGAGCGATGTGGGAGTACCAGATGCTCCCACTCTCCGAGCTTGGCCTGCGCTGCATTGCCTATGACCGGCGCGGGCATGGTCGCTCGGATGATTCTGGAAGCGGTTATGAGTTCGACACTCTTGCCGATGATCTGTCTGCGCTGATCGAACTGCTCGATCTGCACGAGGTCACGCTCGTCGGTCAGTCGATGGGCTGCGCTGAGATTGCGCACTACCTCGCGCGCCACGGAACGAGCCGCATCGCCCGTGCCGCACTCATCAGCCCTACCACTCCTTTCCTGCTCAAGACAGAGGAGAACCCGGAAGGGGTGCCCGAAGCAGCCTGCGAGATGCATCTTGCAGCGCAACTCGAAGATCGCCCGCACTACAATAATAGAGCCGGCGTAATCAGATACTTCGGGCTGGGTTCACAGTGGCCGGGACAGGAGGTCGTGTCGGATGAGATGGCGCAATGGCTGGTGCGCTTAGTGCTTGAGACCTCTCCAAAAGCCAACATCGAATGTTTTCGCGCCTTGTGGTACACCGATTTCCGACCTGATATGAGTGCCTTTACCGTGCCGACGTTGATTATCCATGGAGCCAACGACCAAAACGCTCCCTTACTCTGCGGGCAACGGACGGCAGCAGCGATCAAGGGAAGTCAGCTCAAAGTCTATGAGGGGGCGGCGCATGGTCTGTTCCTCACTCATAAAGAACGCCTCAACGACGATTTGTTGAACTTCATCCGCGGTTAAGCCGTTCAAATATCTCCAGCGTACGGCACTCTGCGCTGGAGATACCTCAATGCAATGATTCTACGTTGCACTGTCTCACAATCGTCCGTTTCTTGACACATCTAGTTCAGCTTTTTTTACCCTCTCACCCATCGCGTCCGCGAGCGTAACTGCGCTTCTTGACTCGTCTCAAAAAAGGTGCCAAAATCAACGTGTCAGTTTTTCCTCGGTGAGATGAGTAAGTGACACAGAAGGAAGGGGTTTTATGAACGTTGGCTACACTCGTGTTTCCAAGCAAGAGCAAAATGAAGCATTACAGAAGGATGCGTTGAAAGAAGTAGGATGTGAAAAATACTTCGGTGACAAAATGACGGGATCGAAGTTTGAGCGAAAAGGATTAGAGGAGTTGCTGGCGTTTGTGCGCCCAGGCGACACCGTGATCGTATGGAAACTCGACCGTCTGGGACGCTCGCTCAAAGATCTCATCGAGACACTTAATCTTCTCAAAGATCGTGGTGTCGATTTTATCAGCCTCACCGAAAAAATCGACACCACAACGCCTGGAGGCAAGCTCATCTTCCATCTCATGGGAGCCCTGGCTGAGTTTGAACGCGACCTCATTCGTGAGCGCACGAATGCAGGGCTCACCGCTGCGCGAGCGAGGGGACGTGTCGGAGGAAGGCCGAAGAAACTGATGACCAACGGGAAAGTGGTCCTCGCTCGTCAGCTCTTTGCTGATCCGAATCAATCCATTTCAGAGATTTGCTCGACGCTGGAGATCTCCCGCTCGACATTGTACCGCTATGTCCGAGATGCGAAAAGGGCATCGAAACCCTCTGATTCTCCCGCTTAATTATACAGAAATTTCCCGCAGAATTTTGGGATTTACAAATGCATACCTCCAGTCAAATGGAGGGATTTTTAGCTTTTGCTTTCTGGAAGTGGCGGGCCCATTGACACTTTCTTTAATACATTTTACAAAAAGGTTAAATGCTCCCTGTCGGACTCTAACGTCTTCATGAACAGTGAAACTTGCGAGATGTGCAAGACGCTCTTCCGGGATGTCAGCTAAAATAGTGACAAACATTCCCATAGGAGTTATTGCTCTCAGGTCTGTCTCATCTGTTAAGAAAGAGAGAATTGCCGGTGCCAGTTGCAAAGGAACTGCGTCAAAAATCAGCAGTTTAAGAAAAAGCAAAAGAGTATTTTGAAACAGGTCTGGATACTGAGGGAGTCGTTCCACTAAATTAGACAACAAGCTCATACTTTCCTTAAACATTTCATCAT
>DAOTTL010000080.1:0-27190 GCA_034438135.1 Ktedonobacteraceae bacterium
CGTCAGCCACCTGGATGGCAACTCACCCAGAACTAGATGTGGTGAGCCGCGACCGCGGAGGAGACTATGCTGCTGCTGCCAGGAAAGCAGCTCCTCAGGCGACGCAGACAGACGATAGATTCCATCTCTACAAAAATTTGACCGAAGCAGTTGAACTGGCCCTGGCCTGTTGTCGCGCCGAGATCCGCAAGAGCGCTTTTGATGCCTTACCAGAAGAAGAAAAAAAGACGATCGAACCATAGAGGCTTCTCACAGAGTTTGTTTCTGTTGAGCATTGGAAACCAGCGCCCGATGCCTGCGTTGAACTCACACGACTCACACGACATGCGCAACGGCAAGATCAATACGCTCAAGTCACGGCCCTACGTGCGCAAGGTCTGGGGAATTCAGAACTTGCCAAGCGCACTGGCATATCTGCCAGAACGCTTCGAGACTGGCAAAAGAAAGGCTTCCCCGATGCGGGACGACGGAGAAAGCGCTCCAGTGGTTTTGATCCGTATGCCTCCTATGTTCTCTCAAGATGGGAACAAGGATGCGCAAATGGTTCACAGATCTACAGAGAGATCAAAGAAAAAGGGTATAGGGGAACTGAGCGCGAAGTCTATCGATTTCTCGTATCACTACGCAGGAACCAACGGATCATTCAAAAAGGAACAACGCCTCATGCCCCCTTACAGGACTTCTCCGCCAAAGATGCTGTCTGGCTGTTTGTGCGTGATTCAACTCAGCTTGACGAAAAAGAGCAAGCGACTCTCGCTGCAATTTGTCAAGCGAGCGAGACAGCGGGAACAATGTATCAACTGGTTCAGGAATTTCGGGATATGCTTCATCATCGGAGGGGCGAAAAACTAGATGGTTGGCTAGCATCCGTTAGAGCAAGCCAGATCCGCGAGTTACAGCGCTTTGTCACAGGTGTTGATCGTGACAAAGTGGCGGTCATTGCTGGACTTACTCTTTCTTACAACAACGGACTCGTGGAGGGAAAGGTGAACAAGCTTAAACTGATGAAAAGGATGGGCTATGGCCGAGCGGGATTTGCCCTGTTGCGCCAGCGTGTGCTCCACGCTCTTTAAGCACAATAGAAAAGGGTTTTACATGCGTAGTTATCTATCACCAACGCTGTGTCAGAGCCATAACCTCGCCTATTTTCTGCTCACTGAGAATGCCCGCCAACCTGGCCGAATTGCAAATAGAAATAGAGTATGGCAATTTTCAGAAGGATGTGTGACAGTGCTTTTGCAGCGATAGTTGCGTAAAGGTGCGATACAGAACCACATTTCGGAAGCGAGTATGGCAGGAATGTCTCAATCGGAAGGAATGTGTGGCAGTCATTTGGACATACATGCATTTCTTTGAGACGCCTTATCAAGCGCCCTTATGCATCTATGTTCTCAGGATATCTGGGGTCTATCTGCATATTTCGTGGTTTTGTGAAGAAAGAACATGCGAACGCTGAAGCATACTACGAAGCTGAGAAATGTCTAGAGGATCTTCTCGCCAGTTCAAAAGAAGAATGGTACGTGTCGGAACGTTGATGTTGAAGCAGATCGTTCTGGTATCATTCGCTTCAAGAGCGACGAGGAGCTTGCTTTCGTAGCCTTTGTTGTGTGAGTTTTTGTTGTGCCTGAAGTTTTCTCGTCAGTTTCCTCCGGTAGGAAGAACGTGATTTCCGAAGCCATTCATGACCTCCCCCCATCACTCTTGGCGCGGAATCAACACGCTTGCCAGGCAGCCCTTGCATATGTGAGCCAAGATAGGCCATCAAGCTGAGCAGCAGAGCGAGAATACCAACTATGATACACAAAGCGATAATTTGCATCGTGTTCTCCTTCGTTTTTCTAGAGGGTTCTGGTGTTCCAATGCCTTGAGAAAGGAAAAATGCCCTCATTCCCTCATCAAAAAGCTTTCTCTTTTTCTCGTAGGGAGAAAAACATACTCTTTCCTTTTCTTTCCAATTATACTATGAAATGTGCGAATGAGCCTGTTTGGAGGTGTTCTATTTGAGAAGCCACCTATCTCACCCGTGACAAGAAGCACAGAGAGCCTATTTCGGAAGAGAGTATGGCAGTGCTACAAATTGCCACATTTTCTTCCGGTGCTGCCATACTCAACTTCTACCCGCACGAAAACAGGGATAAATGGCCGGAATTTGGCAAAGATATGGCTCTTCCGCACAGTTGATGAAGAACACCTGTTCTTTTGCCTGAAATGAGCTGTTTGGCGGCATTTCTTGCTATCTCAATCAGGTGTTGGTATTCTTTCCTCGTACCGTGAGCGAAGAAATGGAAGGACATTAACACTGCGATGGCAAAACCGACGCTGCTCCCCGACCCGGCCTGCTTGCATTTAACGCTCCTTGACGCCTCGGAGGCGACGATTACTGCTGTAGTGACGACAACTTCGGAAGAGGCGGATGTCCCCTCTGTCATGGGCGTTCCGCACGGATTCACTCGCGTTATGAAAGAGTAGTCGCAGACCTCCCTTGGATGGGCTGCGCCGTGTGCCTGGAACTGCATGTGCGCCGCTTTTTCTGCACCAATGAGCGTGTACCAGAGAGATTTTCACGGGACAAAACGTCCCCCCACTGCTTGCCAGGTCGCCCACTGGATTACCTTTAAGGAAGATCGGCGGCTGGAATGGCAAAAAACGTGCCTGTCTCAGCTCTGCCAAGCCGACGTACAGATGGCCCAAACCTCTGAGCTGATCCAGGAATTTACCACGATGCTGCGTGAGCGGCAGGGAGAGAAACTGGATGCGTGGCTTCAAAAGGTAGAAGACCAGGGAGTATCGGAACTTCAGAGCTTTGCTCAAGGGCTAAGGCGAGATTATGATGCGGTAAAAGCTGGCCTGACGCTGGTATGGAGTCAAGGTCAGGTGGAGGGTCAAGTGCATCGATCTGGCGAAGCAATACAAATTCTGCTCGCTCATATTCCTTCTATGTATTTGATAAGGTTCGGCTTATTGTTCACTTTTATCGATCTCTCCATTGCCCTGATGAAAAGTCAGATAGACAAGGACAACAGCTTTGACGTACCCAATACTGCTGACCCATTTCTGGAGTTCGTAGATATGTTTGCTTTGACATCCTCTTATCGATTTGGACGTTGGTCCCGATTTTTTCCCACATTGGTGCATATTTTCTTCCACTATGATAAGAAAAAGCTTCCATCATGTTCTCCCTTTTTCACTCTTCATCCTGCTATAGTTGCTTTTGACGGAGAAAAGGCCGCAGGTAGCGGTTCCCTTCCTGGCTGTATTCCAGTCATCAAGTGCTTTTCTCATTGGTCATCGTGGTTTGTTTCAGGGGACGAAATGTGCCCAGTTTTTTGCCCTCTGCGATTGGAAACGGAACAGTCGCAGAGGGCAACCCTCTCCTCTGAGTGGGTTACAAGGGAGCAGCAGACAGAGAACGTGGCGAACATCTCCTGTCCCTGGGAAAAGATCGTCTCAAGAAAGGATTGCACTTCTCATGGGAGTTTTTACGCCTTGGAAAACGAGCGTTCAGCATCTTAGAAGCAAGCTCACTGGCTTGCGCATGGCCGCGCTCTGCGTTTTGAGTGTTGGTGTGCTGACTGTCCTCATTGGAATGCATCCTCCCGTGATCCATGTACCCCTTGCTTTGGCTGAACAAGGACCTGGCCGAGGAGCTGGTGGTTCGGCAGCCACTCCACAGGGTCCATCGCTGCCAGCATTTTGTTTGCCACCAGATACCGGTTGCATTCTCAATAGTGTTGCCTCCCAGGTCGCAGTGGGTATTCAGGGGGTGTTGCAGCCTCTGTCCGATCAGATCCTCAAAAATCCGGCGGATATCGTGTACCAAACGCCTCTCCTGACGAATGACACTGATGCGCAAAACCGTGCGATCCTCTCGCTCAACACGTTTTTTATTGCGGTGGTGGATCTCGCGTTTGCCTGCCTGGTGCTCATCGCTGGCTATAACGTGATGGTTGGACGGCATCTGCTGATGTCGTCTTCAACGCTGATGGAGATCCTCCCTCGTGGCGTGCTCATTGTAGCTGCTGTGCACTTTAATGTGTTCTTTGCGAGCTTGTTTATCGCTTTTGAGAACGCGCTGACGCTCGATGTGATCCACATCGCTGGACTCACCATGTTGACAAACCTTATTGCAGGCCTGTTTACCTTCCAGAATGTAGGTTTGCTGTCCTTTATCCTGATCCTCATCCTCGGCGTTATGATGATCATGTTGCTCATCCAGATGATCACGCGTCTTGCACTGGTTGCGGTCAGTCTGGCACTCGCCCCGTTGGGCCTTGGCTGCTTTTTTCTCCCACAAACGATGCGCTGGGGACGGCTCTGGCTCGTGACTCTTTCGTCCTCGGTCATGGTGCAATTTGTTCAGGTCGTGGCACTCGGCCTGGGGGGAGTCTTCGTGACTGCTATTGCCGCGACATCACTTGTTCGTCTGGATCAGAACCTCGCCATGGCCTTCCTGGCCATTGGCACGCTTGGCATCGTGCTCAAAATTCCAGGGATGCTACAAACCTGGGCACTCCATCCTATGATGGATACCTCCGGCTCAGGTGGTGGGTCCGGGTCCAATGCTTCTACTACTACTAACTCTTCGACTTCCAGTATGTTTGGGAATGGCGGTGGTGGATCGACGACGGTGACAGAGGCGAGTGCAGGTGGAATGATGGAAGGATCGATGGTTGCGGGAGAGAGCGGGGCGCTCCTGCTGATGTTCTAGCACGAAAGGAGATAAGACTAGATGACGACACAACAGGTTGTCCCAAAGATCATAGGGGGAAGCTGTGCCCTTTTTCTGCTCGGGTTTGCCCTCTTGCTTGGACTGGTAACGATGACTGCTGGTGCCGCTGATGCCAGCCAAACGTCTGGCTGTGCTGCTTCACTGTCAACGCCTGCTGGCAGTTCTTCTCCTGGCGCAAAGGCGACCGCAACCACAGGCACCGACGAGAGCACCTGTTATCCGGGGAGCCACTCCGGCGCACAGGTCGTGAGCTGGGCCAAGAAGATGGCCGATGCGCTGTATGTGAATCCTGCCTGCGGCAGCAAACGAGGTGGGAATTGCAATGACACGTATTATACCAGCGCGTTTCCTCACGAGGTGCTTGTCTATGGTCAGCACTGGTGTCAGGCTCATGGGGATTGTGCCGACTGGGCTGATGGCTCCTACCAATGCGTGAGCTTTGTGCGCGGCGCGTACTCTCAGGTCTACCCCATGACCCTCAGCAATGATGCGTTCGCCCTCTGGGCGACCTACCAGAATCTTCCCGGCTGGCAGGAGATCCCTGCCGCGGCCGCCGCAGATCCGGCACAGCGTTTTTTACCTGAGTCGGGTGACATCATGGTGTTCAAAGACCTGGGGGTCGTGCATGTTTCCATTGTCACCTCTGTGCAGCCTCCAGTAGGTCAGAAGAGTGGGTGGGTCGCGTTTGCCAATGCCAATAGCAGTAGTGCCTACGATCGCATGCCGTTGTTGCCAAATTTGACAGTAGATACCAGCGAGTGGGCCACCAGCGGAGGGAACTACGTCGTGTGGGGCTATATCCGGCCAAAGCTGTCGGTGAATGGCAGCGTGGTGCGTGTCAATCAGATCGATCAGGCGCAGTACGCCTCGACCAGCGAGTGGCGTCTCTGGGCCTATTCCGCCTGCTCGGCAGCAGCAATGACCGAAGTCCTCAATGCCTATGGTTTTCAGGTACGCATCCATGATGTGCTGGTGGTCGAACGTGCGCGGGGAGATATCGATCCAACGTTGGGTCTGACCCATGATGGCGGCATTGCAGATACGCTGGCGCAGTTTGGACTCACGACGACCTGGGGAGAGCATTGGAGTCTGGCACAACTTGTCGGAACGGCCAATGGGGGAGAGCCAGTGATCGTCGGATGGCCTCCTGATCGCTATGCCGGTGGGCATATTGTGGTGGTCACAGGTGGAGACCTGGCGGCTGGAACGGTGACCATTGCCGATAGCTCGTTGTGGAATCGCCGCGTTGTGCGTGTCTCCCAATTCATGCAGTGGTGGGCGGGCTTTGCTGCTGTAGCTGCTCCTCTTACGCATTAACTACTGTCCCGTCTTATGGTCATCCTATAAAGAGCTATCGCTTGCTCTAGGAAGAGGAAGGAGGGTGTGAATGCTCCCGCTTCATGTTTCTGTTCTGTTTTTGTGGCTTGGCTCGCTTTTCCTGCGTCTGGCTCAGCCGGCTGATCCCAATGCCACCAATATTGGCACGTTTTTTACGCGTTTAACCACCGATCTCACGGTGTTCGCGCTCGCCATGGCCGGTTTTTTCTTCTCACTCTCGGCACTTTTTTATATGGCTTCAGGGGCCACTGGCAATGAACGCACCCGTACCCATGCTGTGAGTTCGCTCTACGCCGCTCTGGTTGGGTTGGCCCTGGCGTTGCTTGCAGGATCAATAGCGGCCCTGGTCAATAGTGCGGTCACCGGGTAATCACAAAGCAAAGAAAGGGACTCTCTCCATGTCAACATCAATGCCACCTGCTGCCCGGCGCACGCATCTGGTCCCAACCCATGTGCGCACGCCGGAGACGCTGATCACGCTGGCTGGCGTCTCGCTCTCAGTTCGGCAGTTTTTGCTCATCCTGGTCGGGATCGCGCTGAGCTATCGGGTCTGGCTCTTGCTCAGCGTGCTTGCGCCCTTGCCCGCCGGGCAGGTCCTTCGCTGGATCATCACGGCGGTGCCTCTGTGTGTAGCCGTGGCGTTTGCCTTCGTCTCGCTTGCTGCTCGCACATTGGATGTCTGGTGTGTGGTGATGTTGCGCTACGCCCTCCGTCCACATTGCTTTGTCTGGAGATCAGTGCGGTTCTTTGATCCTGGTCTGGGTGGAATGCTTCAGGAGGAATCGGGTGACTAAGCCATCTAAAATGCACCAGCTGCCTGGTGTGCAGCAATCGTATGTACGGGCACGTGAGATTATGGGCGAGGTGCTCTGTCTCTTCGCGCCACTTTCCCCGACAAAGCGGTCGTACTGTACGGTGCTGGCTGTTTCGACGCTCAACTTTGTGTTGAAAGCAGAGGAAGAGCAAGATGCCTTGGTGGAACGCTATCGCAGTTTGCTCAAAGCACTCGGTTTCCCGCTCCAGATTGTGGTGCGCAACCAGCCGTTAGATCTGCGCCCGTACCTGGCCCGTGTGCAGGCCCAGATTCCAATGGATGATGAGCTGGCTGAGCCTCTGGAAGGAGCGGCGACGAGCGCACAGGTGTGGGCCAGTCTGGCGGAGGGGTTGGGGACCTTGCTGCAACAGATTGGGAGCAGACGGACGCTGGTGGAGCGCCAATGTTATCTGATCATTCCCGCCCCCGATCTCGCCACCTCCTCTCAGCGCTTCTCCTTGCGTCGGAAGCGCAAGCACGTCCGCAACCAGGAGCTGGTCAACCATGCCTTGCAGGAACTCACCATTCGGGTGGAAATGGTGCAGACCCAACTGCTCGGGTTAGGGTTACGCTCTCAGCGGGTAGTGGGAGAGGATCTCGCCCGTGTCTATCAGAGCTTTCTCTCCCCTACACGAGCCTTGCAGCATCCATTGCGCCGCTCCCAACTGGCGTCGGTCGGACACCTTCCTCAGGTGCAGTGGCAAAAACCTGTGCGCTCCACGACGTTGGCTGTGCCAGAGACGATGATCGAGATAGCGCCCGTTGCCGCTTCACCCGCTCCCTCTTCGCAGGACGCTCGCCCTACGCGCCGCCGTCGTCAGCCGAGAGTCGTGTCACTGGGCTCCTCCCAGCGCAGGGCCTTGCCACCGCCCGATTTTTTACGCCTGGCAGATCTCCTGGCACCAGCAAGTCTGACAGAAGACATGGACGCCCTGCGTATCGATGACGACTATGTGTGCACGCTGGTCGTGACGGCGTTTCCACATGAAGTATCAACGGGTGGCTGGCTCGCACCCTTGTTTATGCTTGATGAGATTATGGATGTGTGTCTGCATCTGCATCCCCAGAATCAGGCCGCCTCGATGCGTTTTCTCAAGCGGCGACGGGTCGGCTTTGCCTCTGCACGCACCTTTCACCGTCAGCAGGGCCGCCTTGACGATCCGAACATGCATGAGGCCCAAAACGATGTCTCACGTTTACTGAGTGGCCTTGCTGACGGAAGTGAGCGCCTGTTTGAGGTCAGCTTTCTGCTCGTCTTACGCGCTTCGACAAAAACAGCCCTTGATGAGCGTAGCGAGCGCATGATGGCTTTCCTCCAGACGATTTTTCTGGATGCGGTGGCTCATCCAGCAACCTTTGAGCAGGCGCAGGCGTTTCGCTCGGTGCTCCCAGAAGTTCGTGACGAGTTGGGCCGTACCATCACCCTTGATGCCTCCAGTATCGCGACGACGTTCCCCTTTCTCTCCAATGCGCTGACCATGCCCAACGGCACCTTTCTTGGGCTGACTGGAACGGGAGAGCCAGTGTTGCTTGATCCCTGGGATGCCAGCCTGGAAAATCCTCATGCGTTTATTGGAGGGGTGACCGGCTCAGGCAAATCGTATATTGGCAAGCTGTGGATTGAACGTGGACTCCTGCTCAATGGACTCAAGGGTGAACGGGCATCGGTGATCGATCCTGATGGCGAATATGTTCGTCAGGCTGAGAAACTGGGTGGAACCATTGTGCGGCTGGCCGCAGGCAGCGAGCATCACGTGAATCCTTTTGATCTGGTCCCGCCGGGCTGCAATGTGGAGACCTATCTGGAGAATGTAAAGCGGATAGATCGTCTGGCTGAGAAGATTCAAGATCTCCATAGCCTGCTTGATCTCATGCTGGCCGATCATAACACGGTTCTGAGTGCCCGTGAAAAGTCTTTGCTTGATCGTGCCCTCTATGAAGTCTATCGCCGTGTCGGGATCAGTTCCAACCCGCAGACCCATTATCATCAACCTCCCTTGTTACGTGACCTCGCAGAGGTCCTGAAGAGCGGCGTGTGTGGACAGGATGCGTTTGACCTTGGGCTTCGCCTCTCTCGCTACATCGATGGGAGCCTGGCCGGGTTGTTTGCTGAGCAGACCAGTGTGCAGCTTGATGCTTTCCTCCTGGTCTGGGATATTCGTGATATGCGGGGCGATCTACGCCCGATTGGCATTTTTCTCATTGCAGATTGCATCTGGACGCAGGCCATCTATCAGGGCAGTGTGCGCCGGGCACTCTACATTGATGAAGCGGCGACGTTGATTGAGCATGTGGAAGGGGGCAAGTTCCTGGCTAACCTGTCTCGGCGTGCACGCAAACGCTACTTGCGCCTGATCATCATGACGCAGAATCCTGAAGCGTTTGTGCTGGACGAATGGGGCAGCGTGGTGGCCGCGAACGCCGCCATCAAAATCCTCAAAAAGCAAGATCGGACGAGTGTCAAAGCGGTCGCGACCAGGTTTGGCTTAACGCGTGGCGAAGAGCAACGCCTGCTGACCTTCGGTGTTCAGGAGGCGCTGCTTTTCGCAGGCGATCGACGTGTGTTGCTGACAATCCAGGCAAGTGCTGAGGAGCACGAGATCATTACGACGAATCCCGTCGAGCTGGCGGCTCAGGCCCTCGCCAAAGAACAGGCGGAAAGAACGGATGACACCTTTCCCCAGGAAGTGCTCACATGAATGCGTTGTCTCTGGTCCGAGAAGTCCGTCCAGCACGCGCATCCGGGGCACGCGACTTGCCTGCGCTGGAAACGGCCCTGTCCTCTCTCGCGCTTGATCCGCAGTCGCCGATTGCGCTCGAACTGGCGGCAACGGCGACCACACGCCACTTTCTCTTGCGTGCTGAGGAACCGGTAGCCCTGCATTATCTGGAACAGCAGGTGCAGGCTCGCTATCCCCAGGCGCTGATCACGCCTGTCTCCAACGATCCTCTGACCCGCGCACCTGGCGAGGAATGTTCGGTGGTTGAACTGCGTCCAGGAGCTGCGTCGTATCTGCCACTGCGCTCCTGGCGACCACGAGATCTGCTCGAAGAGGGGACCGATCCGTTGCTCGGTCTTCTGGCCGCGTTCGGGTCATTGCCTGTGGGAATGCGCGTCGTTGCCCAATTGGCATTATTACCGGCCTCTCCTACCTGGTCTGCACACAGTCGTCGGTATGCTGTTGAGCATCCACTGGAGAAAGAGCGGACACAATCTCAGCGTGGAGGGAACCCTCAGCAAAAGAGCCTCAAGGATGTCCTGTTGCTGTTTCCTGCTGTCGCGCTCTTGCTGCTGTTCTATCTGTTTCATCAGCGGCTTCCTGCATGGCTTGTTCAGGCGGGAACAGATCTGCTGCGTGGGCAAACACCTCATTTGACTGCACAGCAGACTGTCACGGTCGTGGTTGGCGGGATCGCGTTGCTTCTCATGCTCCTGGTCGGTGCGTTCGTGACGATGGTGGTAGCGAGTCGTTTTGGGTCGCCAGCTATCTATGATCAGCGCCTCGTCAATGAGAAAACGGCACGTTCAGCGTATAAGGTGCGTCTGCGCGTGTTTGTGCTGGCTCCGGGCGTGCCCGTTTCAGAGCCGTTGGCAGCCGTGCCCGGGAAGCGTTTCCGGTGGAGGCGTCTGCGAGCCTTGGTGCGTTTACGGACGATAGCTCTGCGTCGCGTGTGGCGTCGTGTTGGACGTCCGTTGCTTACCGAGTTCATGGATGCTCCGAATGTGCGCTTTCGGTGGATGCTCCTGCGGACGGCGCTGCGTCTGCTGTGTGGTGGCTTGAAAAAGAGCCTGCTGATCCAGTGGGTGCGTCTGAAGGGACGTTGGAACGAGGGTCAACGGGAGAACAAGAATGACCGCACGCAGAGAGACGCCTCTCGTGTCCGTCGTCGATCACGAGAAGATGTGCTACGGATGGTCACCGCATCTTACCGCCAATATCATCTGGCCTCTGGAGGCTATTTTCTCCCGCGCCGTCTCTCCGTTCGACGTACCAGTACCCTGCTCGCACCTTCTGTCCGACAGTGGATGAGACGGCGAACCGGCTGGGCATCTGACCTTGCCAGTTCGAGTCATTATCTGAGCGTGGCGGATCTGGCCGCGCTCTGGCATTTGCCCCAGGCTCAGGATCTATCTGACCTGTCCTATGTGGAACAGCACACGATGCGGACACTGCTGGCTCCCGCGCTACTCTCGCAGGTTCCAGGCTATCGGTTGGGCGTGTCCATGCACGCGGGCCAGACGCTGCCTGTGTTGTTTCCCTTCGCCTGCTTGCGCCAAAACGTTCTGGCAGCGGCGAGCACGGGCAAAGGGAAAAGCAGTCTCTTCTCTCATCTGCTGCGTGCGTATGCCCTCGCACGCGTCCTCAATCAGGCCGATGTTCCTGAGGGGGTTGTGTTGATCGATCCTCATGGCGATCTGGCCCATCAGGGCGCAGGGTCGCTTCCTCCTGAACTGGCCGATGCGGTCCTGCTGATCGATCTGGCGGACCGGGAGTTTCCCATCGCGTTCAATCCCCTGGACATGAGCGGCGGCAGAGATCGCGACAAAGTGATCGACAATCTGATTCTGGTCGTCGAGGCCCTCTGGCCAACCAGTTATGGTCCACGCACCGAGAGCTTTCTGGAGTATTCCTGCAAAACGCTTGCTGAGGCCAATAGCACGCTGATCGCAGAGGATGCTTTGCATGGTCCAGACCGCCAGTATACCTTGCTCGATGTGATTCCGTTATTCCGCCAGACTAGTTTTCGCCATGCTGTCCTGGAACTGGTGAGCGATGCCCATCTCCTCTCCTGGTGGCATCAGTACTACGAACGCCTGGATGAACGGCAGCAGGCCGATTTTACCTCGTCGCTGATAACGAAGATCGCGAAATTTTCCAGCACGAAAATCATCTCACGCATTTTAGGTCAGCCGCGCTCCTCGATCGATCTGAGCGAGATCATTCGTCAGAACAAGATCGTACTGTTTTCCTGTGCCTCTGGTGACATCGGGGCGGATATGGCGGCGCTCTTTGGCTCGCTGTTCGTGGGCTTTTTTCAATCGGCGTTGCAAGAACAGGCCCGGTTGCATCCAGCCGAGCGGCATCGTTTTTTCGTGCTCATCGACGAGTTTCAGGCTCTCGCTGGCGTGAACTATCAGGTGATGCTCGCCGAACTGCGCAAGTATGGTGGCAGTTTCGCTCTGGCCACGCAATCACTGGCCTATCTGGACCGTTTTGAACGGACGTTACGTGCGACCGTGTTGGCCAATGTCGAGCATATTTTTGCCTTCGCGATGGCCGATGAGGATGCACGTCTGCTGCGGTTGCCTGGGATAGAGCCAGATGATGTGACGCAGCTTCCCAGCTACGCCTGTTATGTGCGTTTAACGCTCAATGGAGCACGTTTCCCCGTGTTCTCTTTACATCTGGATGCGCCGGAGCCAGGTGATTCTGTCTTGCATCAAAGCATTATCGATCGCTGTCGAGGAAGGTATGGTCGTCCGGTGGGCGATGTCGAGCGGGTCTTGCAGGACTGCCAGGCTCGTCGAGATGGCGGGACGCCTCTGCCTGGTTCTGGACCCTGGGCAGGGATTGGCGTGCAGACCGTCGGTGAGGTGGCTGAGCGGATGCGCAAGCGCAAACGTGGAAGTGGGACAGCGAAAAAAGGCAGTGGGGAGGAGTCAGAGCGTGAGGAGGGTGGCGTGTCGCCAGAGCATCTCATGTACGACGATCTCCCCGTGGAGAGAGCGAATGAAGGAGAAGGGTAAGATGGGACAGGACCGCACGCTTTCTCAGAAACTCTTCCTGAAGCGCGGCTCTGAACGTGTGCTGCGCTGGTTAGAGCGCTATCCGTTGCAACGGGCACAAGATCTGATTCTCGCCCTGGCCCCCTGGGAGTCCCACTCCATCGTCTATGAACGCCTGGCGGAACTGGAGCAGCAGCACCTGATCGAGGTGCTCCACTCCGGCATGGCGCAGGGGAAACGGCTTTATCATCTCAGTCCAGCAGGCATGTATGTGTGCGATCACTTGCGCTCCCAGATATCCCCGGGAGACGCAGCCAAACGCGCACGCTGGGAACAACCTGGACGTGCGCAGGTCATCCGTGAGGAACGCGAATACCTGGTGCGTCTGCTTCCGCGCTTGCCAGTCTTTTTTGTGGTGCAAGATCTGATCAACGGTCTGGTGCTGCACGCCCCGTCTGCGCTGACCAATCAGGGACGTCGAGCGAGTCTGGTGCAATGGAGCTGGCTGCGCGATTACAGCCATGGATTCACCGACGCGCATGAGAAACGTTTCCGGGTGCGTGTTGAGGGGGTGCTGACGTTCTGTCTGCGCGTTACCCCTGTTGAGCAGGTGCTTTCCACGCCCGATCCAGCTTTCCGATCGTTGGAGGAGCATTGGTACACGTTCCTGCTGATGCATTGTCCACTTGATGCAGTCCAGCTCATGCAATCTCGTCTGGATCGTCTGCTGCGCTGGCGTGAGTCGGCGGAACGGACGGCCATCTATAGGCAGATGCCGCCATTGCTGCTGCTTGCGACGTCCGAGCGTCAGGCTGAATGGTGGCATCAAGCCGCTTTACAGGTGGCAAGCCGTCTCCATGTCGATCGTCCGTTCGGCGCACTGGCCTGTCTGCCCAATCCTCCCGGGGATCTGGACAATGGGTGGCGTCTGGCCTGGCACCAACTGGGGACAAAGGAGCACTGTCCTATTCAAGAGTTCCTTCGTCCCCTGGCTGTGCCTGCCGTGCCGGAACTCCTGGCAGGACGTGGGACGGCGAGAGAGAACGCCACGCCTGGAGCGACGACACCCGCGAAGGGCAGACAGGTGACGCTGCCTCTACGCCTGACGCGGCAGATGTATGCCCTGGCCGAACCTGCAACGTCCGATCGGGATGCTCCAGCCAGGACCAAGCGCTCACGTCTCTGGTCGAGCGACTATCGTCTGGCCAGCGTGCGGCTCACGCCACGGCATTGGGAGATTCTGCATCTCCTCTTTGCACACCCGTTTCTTTCACGAGAGGATCTGGTCCCGCTGCTGCCGCTGAGCCGTACAAGCGTGAGCCTCTTGCTAGCTGAACTGAAACGGGCCGGGTATCTGCGAGAGGTGGCAACTCCGGTTGGTGAGCGCTGGCAACTGGCGGAGGCAGGGTTAGTGCTTCTGGCCCATCTTGTGCAATGTCATGTCCATCGTCTGGTGCATGTGCCCGTGGCGGAGAAGGCTCCGCTGGAACAACGTGGTGTGCCTGGCTTGCTGCACCAAATTCACCATACCGCCGGGGTGTATGGGTTCTTTACGCAGTTGCATGAGGTGCTGGCAACACGTCCCCATGCCCGTGTGCGTTGGTGGGAGACAGGAGTCAGCAGCGAGCGACACTTTCGCTATGCCGAAAAGACCTATCGCTTTCGCCCGGATGCACAGGCAGCGGTCCAGATAGGCGAGAGGCAGGTGCGCTTCTGGCTCGAATGGGATCGTGGCACGATGAGCCTGCGGGATCTGCGCGTGAAATTTACCACGTACGCGATGTATCTGCTCTCACGCGAGTGGGCCAGGAGTACTCCGTCCCTGCCTGCGCTGGTGTGTGTGGCCCCGGAGATGGGCCAGGAACGCCGCCTGGCTGAAGCCGCCAGACAGTGTTTGGTCCAGGTGCCAGCTGCCTTTCGTATGTATACGACCACGACCAATCTGCTCATGATGCAGAGCATCCTTGCCCCCATCTGGCAGCAGGTGGTCTTGCGTGACCAACAGATGCCCCATTCTTCCCTCGATGCTGGTCGTCGTGTGGCCGTGTTTGGGGCACAGGAGGATGTCAATGAGGCATCATACAGGAACTGAGTGTCATAGGAGGAGTGCTGACTGAGTGCTCGTCGCGTGCAACGCTTCTGGCGTTTTCGTGAGCTACCAGGAGTTTTGTGCCAGGGAAAAAAGGAAAAGAAGATGAAAAGAGTGCAATATGCTGGCTCGCAGCAGGTGCGGATTGAAAACGTCCCCTGGCCAGGGCCGCCTGGACGTGGTGAAGTGCTTGTTCGTGTTGAATTGGCTGCGCTGTGTGGCACGAATGTGGTCCCTTCTCATGCCACCGCAGTGTTTCCGTCTGTGTCCCTGGGGCAGCCAGCGCCACTGGCCCTGGGCCAGGAAATGGGAGGGACGGTCGTTGAAATCGGCCCGGCGGTCAGGAATGTCACGATCGGTCAGCGGATCATCCCAGGATGGTGGTGCGGCGAATGTCAGCATTGTCTATGGAGAGAAGAACACCTCTCTCTGTCAGCAGCGTGCTTCTCTCTCTGAACTCTTTGGCACTGCTGGTCTGCCGGAGCTTATCCTTTTGCCAGCCACGCTGTGCTGGCCAGTGCCTGATGCCTGTCGGCTGGAATTGGCGGTGCTGACCCACCCACTTGCGGTGGCATTGCATGCCCTGGAACCAGCCGATCTGGACTGCTCTGATGTGGTCGCCCTTTTTGGGATGAGTCGGAAACCTCGCCACGGAGGGTTTACAGATTCTGGCAGTGACGTTGACAGATAGCTTCAAGTAAGCTCTCCATTTCGTCTCGCTTACTCACCTCACATGAAGGAACAGGTTTTCGCGGCAGACAACTGTGGCTCGTCAGTTGTGCAGGTTCGCAAGGCGCAAACTGGCGCAGGATCGGCGACCGTATCGATAGCGACGATCTTGCCACCCCTGATTGAGAGATGCAAGAGCCACCCACGCGGGGCCACAACGCTTCCCACCGCTCCGTTGTAGCGGTGCAGTGAACAAGCCCGCACGTAGATCGAAGACGCCTGCCAGGCTGGAAAATGAGCTTGTTCACTGCACCTCTCCTTTCAGATTGATGCCCTGGAAAAGGCGCGTGCTAACGCATCTAATCGATCACGAGCAGCGGACTGTGAGACCTTGGCGCATTCCACTGTATCGAAGCCATGGAATGCGCCAGGATAGACGTGCAACTCAGTAGGCACGCCTGCCCGGATAAGCCGATGAGCATACTCCATATCTTCCTCTAGGAAGAGGTCAAGAGCGCCCATGCTGATAAGGTGGGCGGCAAGCCCTCCAGATGCTCGGCGCGAGCCGCAGCGGCATACGGAGAAACGTCTGGCCCCCCAGGCTCCTGACCCAGCAGCGCTGTCCAACCAAAACGGGTTGCCTCAGGCGTCCAGATAAATTCACCTGTGTAGGGATGAGACTCTGTCGCTGTCCCCGTCCGATCATCGAGCATAGGGGAGATCAGGCATGTGTGAGCAGCGCTAATCCAGCGGAGAGTCCCCCTCCCGCACTTGGCGATGCGGGTGGGGTCCACGCACAGTTCCTCGGCATGAGAGTGCAACCAGCGCAGCACTGCGTAACAATCCTCGACCGGCCCTGGATGCGGCGTTTCAGGTGCCAGCCGGTAGTCTACCGAGGCCACAGCGCCTACAACGGTTGAGGCAATGCTCTTGGCAGCGAGGTTGTCCTGAGCGGCAGAGCCAAGCACATAGCCGCTACCATGCATCCAGAGCAAGGCTGGGAGCGGTGTCTGGGCAGTGGTTGGCAGGTAGAGCAGCACCCGCACATCAGGAGCGTCTTCTGGACCTGAGATGAAGCGCGAACTTCCGGAAATCGCAGAGAAATCGAGCGTGCCCGCAGATGCGTGGTGGCGGGCCATTGCTTCTTTGAGCGTGGTACGTAGCAGTGGCAATGTTTCTGAAGTCAGCGTCAACGCGGGAAATGTGTCGAGTATCGTTACAAGTTCTGGATCAACAAGATGTCTGGTGGTCATCCTTCCTCCTCTGTCAACGAATAAGGTACATCATTGGGTGTGCTCGTCCTCCCTCCGAGCGTGAAGGACGAGCAGATGATCGATGCCGTGCGCGCTCTCGATCCGTAAGAGCTAGCCAATGCCCTCCACAATAGCTCGGCCTTCCTGGCTCTCCGCGCTCCATTCCTTTGCAATCAAGCGACGACCGGTGAGCGCTTGCGACGCGTCGGAGGCGAGAAACACCGCCGGAGCCTGCATGATCTCCGGCTGGAGTACACGCGCCTGTCTACGAGCCAGTACCTCCGCTGGCGTCTGGGCGGGGAGCATACCAGTCTTGGTGATGCCACCCGGCAGCAGAACATTGACCCGAATACGCGCCTCGCTCAGCTCTTGTGCCCAGATGGCCGAGGCGGACTCAAGCGCCGCCTTCGACGGTCCATAGGGAGAAAAACCGCGCAGCTTCATCGTTTCATAGTTCACCCCAATGTTGATGATGCTCCCCTCGCGCTGCTGCTCCAGCAGACGTGTTACCACAGCACGAGCCATATAGAATGGTCCATCGACATTCGTGTCGATGATCATCCGCCAAACCGATGGCTCGACTTCCCAAAAGTGCGTGGGCTCCGTCAGAAAAGAAGAATTGACATACTTCATGCCACGAGCGGCGTTATTGACCAGGATATCGACGTGCCCAAACCGTTGGATGGTCTGGTCCACCACCTGTTCACATGCTTCTGGATTCGTCACATCGGCCAGGAGTGCCAACACGCGTTCAGACTCATTCTGCTTCGCGAGTTGATCGAGTTCAGCCTGTTCACGCGCAGCCGTGATGGTCACTTTCGCCCCTTCTTGTACATATGCCTCTGCAATCGCGCGTCCTATCCCTCGTCCTGCTCCGGTCACGATGGCAACTTTTCCATCAAGCTTTCCCATTTCGGTTTCTCCTTTTTTGTTTCTCCAATACAAACGACCAGCACGTTTGAGCTTGCTTCTCCAGATGGCACTTCCCGATGCGCAAAAAGTCCAGCAGGGCTGCTTTATCCCAGAGAGGCATGTGCTTGATCTACAGGGAAGTATAGACGCGAAAGCGCACAGGGTGATAGAATGCTAGTCGAAAATGATTGTCTGATTCTGCACATCTTGCGCGATGAGCCGTAGCGCAAGAAGAGAAGAGGTTCCCATGGCTACGAGGATCAAAGAGCAAGCCGAACGCGAGATGCAACGACTCCAGGCCAATCGCGAAGAACTGGTTGAGCGAGTCTTGGGGGTTCTGCGTGAAGATGGAACGGTTCAGCCGTTACCGGGGCTGCATCTGGCTCGTTCTTCCTCGAAGACCTCGCCACTTCATGGAGTATCCACCCCATCGGTGTGCGTGATTGCTCAGGGCAGCAAAGAGGTGCTGCTGGGTGAGCGTCGCTATCGGTACGATCCTTTGCATTACCTGCTGACCACGATTGAGCTCCCCAGCGTGAGCCAGGTGGTAGAAGCCTCAAAAGAGCGACCCTACCTCAGCCTCCGTCTGGAACTCCCTCCCATCAGCGTTGGTTCGGTCCTGCTGGAAGCAGGACACACTCAGCCTCGCAAGCAGGCGAACACAAGAGCTATCGATGTCAGTCCGCTGGATGACAATCTACTCGACGCAGTCGTGCGTCTGGTCAGACTCCTGGATGCTCCTGCCGAAGCGCCGGTCCTTAGGCCTTTGATCACGCGGGAAATCATCTATCGTCTCCTCGTAGGAGAGCAAGGGGGCCGCCTCCGCCATCTGGCGATCCTGGGGGGGGAGACCTCCGCTATCGCCAGAGCCGTTGAGCGACTCCGCCAGGATTTCGACCAACCATTGCACATCGAGGACCTCGCGCATGAGTTGGGCATGAGCGTTTCGGGCTTGCACCATCACTTCAAGACTGTCACCACGATGAGCCCCATGCAATTCCAGAAGCGGTTGCGACTTCAGCAAGCCCGTCGTCTGATGCTCTCAGAAGACTTGGATGCGAAAAGTAGCGCCTATCGCGTCGGGTACCAGGACGCTTCCCACTTCAATCGAGACTACAAAAGCCTTTTTGGTGCTTCCCCCATGCGCGACGTGCAACGACTGCGAGGAGAAGCGCTCGCTTTCTCTGGACAGTGAGAGGGATAGCTACGTTCGATACAGAGTTGGATGTGCTTTACGCAATGGACCGCTTCCCTTGCTGTGCTGGCAGGGTTAGTCTGGTTCTCTTCATGTTGCTCACTACTCTACCTGCAAATGACAAAATTCCGTATCGTAGTTTGGTAGGAAGTAGCTGTCGTAATGAGATGGCACTCTTCTGGCTCATAGCCAGCGCTTTTAGTTGAAAAGAACACCTGTTTTACAACATGCGGTGATCATGAAACTACAACACAGAATTTTGTCATTTACGCGTAAAGCTACAAGAATCTGTTCTTGCCTTATGGTGATGCAGCTTACTCCTCGAAGAGGAGAGGGAGTTGGAAAGCAGCACTCTTTTTTCGTCGTTGACGAGGAGCGTAGTCAGGGAGTCGCTTGGCAAGTTGCCGCATTGTCTCATCCAATTCCCACAGCAGACCTTGCGGCGAGCGATAGGGTGTCTCAAAGCGCCTGGCCTGCGGGATCTCTTTGAAGTGCTTTTTGTCAGGTTGGTAGCGAACGGTGTACTGAGCGAGTGGCGTCTCCTCATATTCGACGGTCAGCGCATCACCATGCAGCCAGATTACGGCAGGATGACGGGCCAGCGCTTCTTCCCCATACAACTTCCATCGGCGAAAGTGGGCATATCCTAGTCGATCTAATCGCCTAAGATAGCGCATCGCGTAGAAAATTCGGTGTAATTGCTCCGGGGTCCGCAGTTTGCCAGACACCTCTCCAAGCACTTCCGCGGGACTCAGGCGGTGGTCATCGCGTTTGCGATGCGCCCAATGCGGTTGGGCATTGTAGTCGGTCACGAAGCGCTCATGGGCCAGCTTGGCACCCTGCCAATTGGTCACTTGCTCAAAGTGTACCTGGCTCATCCTTCTCATCACGTTAAAATGGGTCTCGACAAGATTCTGCCAGCTTTGCCTGGGGCGGATATATTCTTTCTCGATCTCCAGTGCCTCGCAGGCTCCTTTCCGCCAGACCGGTTTCTTGCGCTCGCTCAGCCGGAGTAAGCCCGTAAAGGACGACTGGGCGAATCCCTTCATACAAACGTTCACTCCTCTTCCTGACCAGATTGGCTATCAGCTCATCGACCTGGCGACGCTTGTTGAGCGTAGGCTCTCGGCTCTGGCCGAGTATCAAGACTCGTCCGGACTTCTGGTGCGCATGTCGTAGCGGTCTGAGAGCGCATGCCAGAGGCGACATAGGTCACTGTCTCTCCTGGCATCCTGTTCCGACGTGAGCATGCTGCTCGGATGGTGGTTGGTTGGATACCCCGACTGAGCAAGTCATCCAAAAAGGTGGTCACATGCTCACCCCCTTTTCCCCGCGTTCTTGCTACACTTGGCACAGAAGCATGAGCGCAGAGAAGGCAGAGAGAGAGAACGAAAAGGAGGAACCAAACAGATGCCCATTTCTGATGAAGAGCGTGTGCACGAACAGGTCACGCAGCGCACCTTGCGCCCTGGACCGTCTGTTCCTGGGCATACGCTTCTGCAAGACGAGCAGCGACACACCTGGATTATTGACCAGATGCTCATTCTCTGTACGCCTCCCGCGTATCGATGTCTCAAAACCCTGCTTGAACACCCCGATCGCTGTGTGCCATTCGCTCATCTGATGGCCTGTCTGGAAGAAACGGAGCAGCACGTGGCCACCGAACAGTTGCGCTATCTTATGAGCAGTTTGCGCGGGAAGATCTGGACGTTAGGAATGGACATCGTCAGCGTTCGGGGAGTGGGGTACCTGTTGCTCTCGAAAACAGAAGCCTGAGAAACACCCACACGGAAACAGGGCGCTCTCTCCGAGAGCATAGATGGCAACAAGAGACATCAAGAGACATTCCAAGACAAGAAAGGAAGGAAATCGTGCAGAATCAGTATCGAGAGCATGTGGGCGTTGTTGGACTGGATGGTCCAGGACAACGTCTGGCCCAACGGTTGCTCCAGTTCGCCCAGGAGGAGATCACGCTGTGTGTCTTTGATCAGCAAAGCGAACGTATGGCTCCTCTGATAGCACAGGGTGCGTATCGCGCACCAACACTCAGGGAGGTTGGCCGACAAGGTGGCATTGTTTTTGTGCTAGCCGCCAGCGACCAGGAGATCCTTCAGATCGCACTTGGTGATGGTAGGGTCTTGCGACAGCTAGGAGCAGACGGCATTCTTGTGTCATTCTCCACTGGTTCGCCAGAGGTATCCACCCAACTCGCCAGGATCGCGAGGCAAGAAGGCTGTGCCTATCTAACGGCCATGGTGTGTGAGCCATCTGAGATCACAGCGCATGGCACCCTGTCCATGGTTCTTTCGGGAGATGCGGCAGCCAAGATGCGTGTCCGTCCTTTGCTGGCTTGTATGAGTGAACGAGTCTACGATCTGGGAGAGCGGGTGGAAGCGACCGCGCTCGCCAGAATCGCGTCGGCGTTTCTGCGTGCCTGTGCCATTGAAGCCATAGGTGAGGCAGCGGCATTGATCGACGGGTATGGCCTGGATCGCAAGCACTTTCTGCGCCTCCTTGCAGCGCCACCCTTTTCTTCAGGAGCAGTCTATGAGCAGGATGGCTCTCACATGATCGGTCCACGGGACTTTTCAGACACGCAGTTCTCGGTCACGCGTGGACTCAACGAAGTTGGCTTCGCCTTGAAAGCAGGACGGATGAAAGGCCTTGCATTCCCCTGCGCTGATGTCGTCTATGAGCATCTACTCGCAGCGCGATCTGCGGGACGAGCAGAAGAACATTGGTCTGTTCTCTCGGAGTTCGCCGGTCCGGGGGTATTCGATGCATTGTCATCTCCGTCTTCGTTGTCCGAGAGCAGCGCGTTCCATCCCCCGCTCTCAGTGTTGAATGGAGAAAGAAAGGAGCACACCAATGCGCCATAATCTGGCAGGATTTTCGAGCGTTTCTACGGCACATCCCATGCTCATCTACGATCAATGTGGGGGTTCGGGTGCGGTGCGCACGAAAACGCTGGCTCTTCCAAGCCAGTTAAACCTCTTTGATTGGCCATGGGTCAGCGTGGAGTTTGTTTCCATTGATCCAGGCGAGGAAAATGAGATTGGAGAACAGACGCGGGAAAGCGATACACTGTATTACGTCCTGGAAGGACAGGGGACATTTGCCATTGACGGGGTGTTGACGCTGGTGAAGACGGGATGTGTGGTTGGTCTCCCGCGTGGAACACCATACGCGCTTCGGAATGGCTCCAATCAGACGGCGTTGTCGTTGCAAAATCAATGAGACCATCTGGCCCAAGGCTGGTGCTACAGCGGCATACGCGTAGATGTACTCTCGCACAACCTGTGCTAGGGCATGCGGACGTATCCCCGGCGGTGCCCAACAGCGCTTCGCACGGCTGATGCGGCCAAAGCAGCCTTCATCCTGCGCCATGACCAGAACAGGGCGTTCATACCCAACTTCTCGCGTGGCGACTGCCGCTTCCACCTGCGCGGGAAAAGTCTTTTTGAACTGCGCTTGGAGTTGCGGATCAACTTTGGGATGTCTGGGGCGCGGCATCAGTTTGCGCCAGCCGTGACGGTGAAGAAGCCGATAGATCGTGCTGTCATTAACTGAGTGTCCGATTTTTTCCTCAAAGGCGTGCTGGATTTGGGTTACAGTGGCCATCTCTCCCCTCTCAGCCTGCGCGAAGAAGGGTGCTAAGAACTGCTTCCCTTTTTCTCTGCTCAGATATGCATGACGACGCCCCCCCTTGCCAGGAGTTTCCACGGCCTCGGCTCCTAACCGATTGTAAGCAGAGATGACTTGATGAACCGTTGCCTTGGAGACGCCACAATGTTTGGCAATATCCTCAGCCTTACGAGGATCAACCAGAGCATTGTAGATGATCAGCCAGCGCACTTGACACCAGGGCCGAAGCTCATGCTTCATCCGACGCTTCACTTCTTCCTCTGGAAGATGGGCTGCCGCCCGAGTCATTCGTGTCATACACTCCTCTTCTCTCCTGAACTCTCACCAGAGAGCAACGGGAAGAGAAGAACACGACGCATCTGTTCAGGTTTGATGTTTTCTCCCTTGCCGCTGCGCAAGCTCCAGCCAGGGACACGCGGTGAGAGCAATCTTGTGGCTGTCTGCTTGCCTTCTGATGCCGGAACTGTTGGGGACACGCGCCAGCGCGTGTCCCCTTTGTCCACTGCGCGTTTCAATCCGTAATCGCCTGATACACGAGCGTCAAAAAGTCGTCGCCGATTTTGCTGCGCCAATCTGCGGCCACGATGGCGTTTTGGTAT
The DNA here is from genome assembly GCA_034438135.1 of Ktedonobacteraceae bacterium. Taxonomy (GTDB): domain Bacteria; phylum Chloroflexota; class Ktedonobacteria; order Ktedonobacterales; family Ktedonobacteraceae; genus Paraktedonobacter. Next base: position 22,972 of record DAOTTL010000080.1, read on the forward strand.
TGAAGCAGAATAATCGCCACCAGATCCTCTCGTGGGTCTACGTACCATGCTGTGCCTAATCCACCTGGCCAGCCGAAGGTGCCGACGCCGGGGCCCAATCCGGTCTGCTTTGTCAACACCTGGACGCCATAGCCAAACCCCCGAGTGGCCCACATCTCGTTCGTGCTAAACGCAAATGTGGCATGAGTGTGCTGCTCAGATGTGAGATAGTCGGTCGTCATGGCCTCCACTGTCTTGCGCGAGAGCACGCGTACCCCATCCAATGCTCCTTTCCCCAGCAACATGCGCCCGAAACGGAGGTAATCGTCAGCAGTGGAAACCAGGCCGGCTCCCCCAGAGGCGAAGAGCGGCGGCTCGGCCCAGCCCGTCACCTGGGGATGATCTAGTACGGCTAGTCCGCCCTCGGGCGCGGGTCCGTAGAGAACAGAAAGACGACTCCGTTTTTCTGGTGGTACAACGAAGCTGGTATCCATCATTCCCAATGGTTCAAAGATGTGTTCACGCAAAGCTACTCCCAGTGGTTTTCCCGTGACACGAGTGAGCAGGATACCCAAAATATCAGAGGCCGTATGGTAGAGCCAGCGTGTGCCAGGCTCGTAGGCGAGAGGAAATTCCCCGATGCGGGCTATCCATGCGTCAGGAGCAAGGCGCTCCGCGTTCGGGATCTGTAGCGCATCTGCGATCGGCGCGGCAGTCAGGGCAAGGAGGCTGGGTCCAAGACTGGATTTTCCCCACCCAAGGCCAAAACGGTAGGTCAAGAGATCGTGCAAGGTAATCGAGCGCGGAGAAGGATAGACATCATCGGGCGAGCCGTTCGGGTCGCGCATCACCATCCGATGTGTCAACTCCGGGAGCCAGGCATCCACCGGATCGAAGAGACGCAGCTTACCCTCTTCAACCAGGGTCAAGGCGGCGGCAGCGACGATGGGTTTGGTCATCGAGGCGATACGAAAGATTGTATTGCGCTGCATAGGGATCTGTGCCTCCTTATCCTGCCAGCCAGGAGTGGCAACGTATGCCAATTCGCCGTGTCGATGCAGAAAAGCGGTAACTCCTGCGAAATCTCCTCTCTCGACATACCCTTCCAATGCTCTGCTCAGGTGCTCTAAGCGCTCTTGCGAAAATCCGCTGTGTTGAATATGGCTTCTTTCGTTCATCATACATTCCTCTCTGCTTCTGTTCTTTTCTCTTTTCTACGATACCATCGTATGCAGGTGCGTGTTCTGCTCATCATCACCTTCCGGCTTCATTTCCAGCCCTTCTTGCCGAAGAGCTTTAGCTCGAAGCGAGAGCCACCCAAAGAGGAAGCTCAGAATGGTCAGCAGATTGAGCACGAGCAGGCCACCAACCATTTGTAGAACCAGGCTGGCCGTCCAGAACCAGGTGACGCTGACCAGGAGCGGTCCCAGCGCGAGTCCCAGATTTCTGCCAACAGCGCTCAGACCACTTGTTGCACCGAGTGTTTCGGGTGCTCCGCTGGACATCAGCAGGGTTTGGGTTGGCCCATCGAAGATCCCTCTGGCGATTCCTACCAGCAACAGACGCAGGGCAAGATCAAGCGCTGATGTCCTGTGCCCTACTGCAAGCGTCAACAGGCCAACACTGCCGATCATGAGCGCCAGGCCAATTACCATCGGTCTTTTTGCCCCCAATCGATCCGTCAGATACCCGCTCACCGGCGCTATCATGGCCGTCCCAAAGGGAAGACAGAGCAACACCAGGCCTGCCGTAGCTGGCTGCATCTGTTGGACACGACTCAGGTCGAAAGGCAACAGCGTATAGAAGGCTCCAGATACCACCGAGCTACTCAGAAGCACAAGCCACGCCCAGAAAAACGCGGGACGGCGTAATAAGCCAACCATCAGGTGCCTGCCGTTGCTTGCTATTCTGCCTTCCAGGTGTGTCAGACTGCGCAAACCCACGAGGGCGAAGAGGATGGAAGCACACACATGGGAATATTGACAAAAAAGATAGATGACCACCCCAAACGACCTAAGAGCAGACCGCCCAGGCCAGGGCCAGTCACCGACCCGAGAGTCGCCAGTGTGCCCATGAGACCTATGGCTCTTCCTCGTTCAGATGGTGCGACCAGCGCCGTCGCGCCAGCCAGACTCTGGGCCATGATGATGCTTCCTGCAACGCCTTGTACGATACGTCCCAGGAGGAGCATCCAGAAAGCTGGGGCTAGTCCGCAGAGGATACTGCCCAGGCAGAATCCGATGACCGAACTTACAAAGATGATGAGCGGGCGTCCACGATGAAGGACCATGCCAACGGGCAGAACGAGCATGGTCACGGGTAACGAATAGCTTGCAACAATGGTCGAGGCCATGCTGTCGGAAAGATGAAAGCGCCGCGCAAGGGCAGGCAGTGCAAGTGCGACGATGGTCATATCGGTCGTGACCAGAAAGATCGAGAGTCCCAAGGCAATGACTCCCCACCAACGGTATCTCTGTGGCATTTTACGCTTCTCTCATTTCAAATTTTATTGGAATGATAAAATCATATACCAAAATTTCTTGAAATGTCAAGGGGATTTCTGCTATACTCTGAGCATGGAAACACATAACACCATGCTTGCAAGACAGGCAAATGCACTTAGTGATCCTCTTCGCCTCCAGATTCTCGATCTGCTGGTCAAAGGGCACGACGAGTCCTGCCAATCGCCACCTCATCCAAAGTTTCCCAAGGCGCTCTGCCCCTACCTCGATATTCAGAGCAAGTTGGGAAATATCGCGTCATCAAAACTGTCCTATCATCTCAAGGAACTTCGTCAGGCAGAGTTGGTGGAAGAGCATCGTCTGGGGAAACGGGTCTACTATACCGCCAATCTCGCGGTCTTCACTCGGCTTCTTGAAGAAGTTCGGCAACGGTATCTCATCCCAGGAGAAGTTGGGGAGGAAGAGTAACAGCTTGCTGGGCTCCAAGACCTGGACCTGCGCCCGGTCCGCAATCTCATCCAGGCGGTGGAAGCTATCTTCAGCTTTCGGGACTGCTGCCATGGGCTGCTGTTGTCTGAGTTGGGCGATGCAATGGATGGACTGGGAGCCAAAGGTGGGGGCACCAAACGCCTGGGCCGCTTGATCCATCATCCAAACTGGAAAGCGCAAGTCGTAGAAGATTTTCTGCTGTGGCGAGCGAAGCAAGCGTTGGGCGACCTGGCGGAGCAGCAGGAGGACGCATTGCTGATCTGGGACGGCACCTCGCTGAAAAAACCGGAAAGTCTGCATGCTGAAGGCTTGTGCGCGTTACGCTCCTCAAAAGCCAAACGACTGACCCGCATCAAAAAGGGTTATTACCACCCACCCATGCGTCCGATCTTTGTGCCAGGCATCCACAGGATCGCGATCCTGTTGGCCAGCCGACACAAAGCCCTGGGAGTCGTGATGCTAGCGTGCCTGCACTGGTGGACGAGTCGGGGAGCGTTGGCCAGTACTGAACCCGATGAAAACGTCAAGCTCTTGCGCCTGCTCTCCCGCCTCTTTGGCCGACGGGTCGTCCATGTGCTGGATCAGGGCTATGCTGGCAAGCCCATGCTGGGGGCCTTGCGGCATTTCGATGTGCGCTTTGTGCTACGGTGGCACAAGCGCTATCGTAGAAGACGCGTCTGAAAGCCTGGAGGAGCATCGTCCCGTAGAGACAGAACTCTCTCGCCTCTTGGAAGCCTTGCCAGATCGTGAGCGCCAAATCCTGCTTTTGCATTTTGGACTAGATGGTGAGTCGGGAATGAAATACAATGGGAGTGCTGATCTGATAGGCGGCATGTATCATGCCATGTATGTTGGAAACGCACGCGTTGGCGCATGTACGCTCTCTATGAGGTGAGACTGCTCTCGTGTCGAAAACAATCACTACCCATCAGGGGAGTTGAAGCAGGCTTCTCTCTGTTTCAGCTCCCTTTTTTTTAGCAGGCAGGCACAGTGAGAAAGGCGAGAGCAAGGAGGACGAAAGAGCATGTTGCGACACTTTCTTAAAAGAAAGGAACAAAGAGACTATGGAGAAACAGATCCTATTCACAACGAAGAACAGCCAGGTCAAACAGGCTTTTGACCAACGGACTGATCCAACCGCTCCCCTGGCCCCAAATCAATTTGTGGTTGGCTTGATCCAGCACCCTCAAACGGGTCTGTTTCAGGTCTGGCTTTCCACCAATGGGTTAGATATCACGAACCTGAGCGCACATCGCCGGATTATGGATGCCGAAATGGACCTTCAGATG
>DAOTTL010000081.1:0-4273 GCA_034438135.1 Ktedonobacteraceae bacterium
AGAAGTGGCTGCGTTTGTGTGCAGCAAAGCTGCACACAAACTCAGCCACTTCTCCCGTTTCTTGGGGGAGGAGCGGCTTTCCAAGCCGCAGAAAAGTGAGGGATAGACTCATAATATGTGTAAAAGGGAAATGCATACTGCAAATCATTCATTCTAGTTATTATTTGCATAATAAACATGCCTTTATATTATGGTTTGTTATAGCATACAATGAGGGTGCGTAGCTCAGGCTGCTTTACTACCTTTAGAATATGGAAGGTTGCGTTCGAGAAACCCTGGGCCGGTGGAGCGATCGTTTCGGTCCTCAGGAGGTTTTGTTGACACAAGAACGACATATCACTCATTTTTTGCATAAAAATGCTCCAGCAGATCACGTGAGCGAAGACCAGCCTGAAAAAGGGCAGGAACTCACTCCGAGCAAGAACATGTGGGCAACGGCCTTGATTGGTTGGGTCCTTCAGGGCGGCGTCTTGCTCAGTGCTGTCATTATTCTGCTTGGCGTTATCCTGCTTCCCACGCGACCAGGGGGACTTTCACCTCAGCGCCTTCTCGTGTTTCCGTTTACCTGGTCCACACTGGTCGCCGAGTTAACACAATTTCGTCCTCAGAGCATTATCACTGTGGGGTTGCTCGTACTCATCGCTACGCCAGTTCTGCGGGTTGCCGTATCAATTGTGACTTTTGCGGTCGAGCACGATCGCAAATATATCGTCATTACGTGCCTCGTGTTAGCCATTCTACTCTTCAGTATCTTTGGTGTGGGCCACTGGAGTGCTGGACAGCATGCTACGATTGCCCGTGGAGTCCAATTTAATGCGCTCATTCCCGTCTTGATTTTCCTGGCCTCGATCGTAGCGGGACTGCTTGGTTCGCTGGTAGGCCTTGGCGGCGGTGTTCTGATCGTGCCTCTCTTAACGCTGGTCTTCAGACTACCGATCGAGTTCGCGATTGGGGCGAGCATTATTTCGGTGATTGCGACCTCTAGCGGCGCGGCAGCCGCCTATGTGCGCGACCATATGACGAATCTGCGCATTGGAATGTTTCTCGAAATTGCTACAACGATTGGAGCGATCTGTGGAGCGTTTCTCGCTGGCCTCTTCGCACCCGGTGTACTAAATATCACTTTTGGCATCATCCTCCTGCTTTCTGCCGCTCCACTGATCTTCAAAATGGGAGAAGATACGCCCCAGGAAGTGACAAATGATCGCCTGGCGAACTGGTTACACCTTTCGAGCACCTACCCGGATCACAAACTGGGCAAGGAGGTTCCCTATCAGGTGACGCACACACCCTGGGGATTAGCGATGATGTATGTCGCGGGCCTCATCTCTGGTTTATTGGGCATTGGAAGTGGTACCTTTAAAGTGATCGCGCTCGATTCCTTCATGCGACTTCCCATCAAGGTCAGCACAACGACCTCAAATTTTATGATCGGTGTGACGGCAGCAGCTAGCGCGGGGATCTACTTCTCACGCGGGGATATTCCTCCTCTGATTGCAGCTCCTGTCGCGTTAGGGATTTTGGTCGGTGCTCTTCTTGGCGCACGTTTGCTTGCCAGAATGGGCAATAAACTCCTGCGCGTTATCTTTTTACTGGTCTTACTTGTCAGTGCGGTTGAGATGATTCTTCATGGAACGGGCTGGGGGGCCTTCTGATGAGAGAGCACTCCATGAGATCAGACTTTCAGCAAATTTGAGGGATTTCGGACGTTACGCGTAGCGCAACGTCCGAAATCCCTCTTTCCTTTCTTTGGGGTAGGTTGGTTTCGATTGGCAGTGTCTTTCGGCAACAAAGCCTTGCAAGGCGGCTTTGTAAGGCGCAGAAAAATCAGGGATAACTTATATTCCTCCGTTTCAGCGTGCGAGTTACCGTTCCTCGAACTAGCCTGCGGTCGGTGACGTCGATCTGGTACGGAGCGAGAACTGCCGCACGAGGGTGAGCAGGCGTTCAGGCTGCTCGATCTGGGGAAGGTGACCAGCTTCTGGGATAAGTTCGAAGCGAGCGTCAGGGAACGATTGAGCATAGGCACGGCCATACGCCGCGTCTACCACACGATCGCTCTCTCCCCACACAACCAGGACCGGGATGCTCACTCGCTTGAGACGACGGCTCAGCTTTGGATCGCTCGAACCCAACCCCTGGTCATACACGTAGAGCGCCCGAAAGTTTGCGGCACGGGCCTGGGCCTGTTCGGGACTCACGGTCGCCGGATCGATGCGGAAGGGGACCGGATTATGGAAGCTGAGGGCCGAGAGCTCATCAGGAGTCAAAGAAGACACATCAGCAACGGGATGCCCATCCACCTGGATGCCAGTACCATTGACAATAACGAGACCGACCAACACGTGTGCGGTATCGCGCAAGGCCATAGTTGACGCGATCCAACCACCCATCGAGGAGCCAATGACCAGAACATCATGCAGGTCGAGCCGTTCAAGCAGTTCAAGATAGGCAAGTGCGAGATCATCGATGCTGTCGAACCACTCAGGGCGTGGCTCGCCCGCGAAGCCAGGGTGGGTCGGCACCAGGACATGCGCCCTGGGCAGTCCCGCCGCGAGACCAGCCACAGTCAGCGGACCACCACCACCATGCAGGATAAGGATGGGACGACCGCTGTTCCCTCGCTCGTCATAGCGCACAGTCAAGCCATCAGCAAAAGATTCTCTTCGAGTTGTGATAGGAGTAGATGAAGTGCTCATGTGATTTTTACTCTTTCTGTTGGGTCTATTTCCGTTATACTCTTTTCATTGCTCAAGCAAGCAATGAAAAACAAAAAAAACAATTAAGAAACAACCTCTGTGTCATAGCGAGTCATCAATTCAGCAAATTGGTGTGGATCAAGAGCACCGTCTGCCTGGATGAGCTTACTTAATTCTTCAAAGTAGCTAATATACAGCGGCGGAGTAAACGTATTGAGAAAACGAGCTGGCCTGTCAGTCAGGTTCCTAAAGGTATGAACGGCCCCAATAGGCACCATCACGAACGTGCCTTGACTGGCCCGCACAGTCTGAGTTCCAGCCAGAAACTCCAACTCACCTTCGAGGATATAAAAGCCCTCTTCATGCGCGTGATGGATATGAGGAGGAGGTGTTGGGGCATGGGGGGCCACTTCAAATTCGGCGACGCCCAGTGTCCCCCGCGTCCGCGTCCCATCCTCCTGCACAACCATCTGGATAGGACCGAGAGAGAGCGTGCGCCCCTCTCCTGCCTTCAATACGACAACATGCATAAAAAATCCTTTCTTTATGTGCTTGTTCGAGCAAGCAACAGCACACAAATATTTCCTGAAAGGGCTCATCAGTCAAAGCTGTCACCGTGATGAGGTCTCTCATGCGACACGGTAGACGCTTCCGCATCTGTGTTTAGTAACGAGTTCACGGGAAAAGACATATCACTGATGAAACAAAAACGCTTCTTCTCTGCAAAAGAGGCATCATTCATGATCGGAGAATAGAAGACGCAGCATGCGCTCAAGTAATTGATACGACGCATTAAGATCGAACGTCGGGTCGAGAATCTTTTGCAGTGCCAATCCATCGAAAAGAGAGAGCAGAAGAGCCGCCAGGCTCTTTGGATCGACTGATGGACCCTTTAGACATGCTGTCCTCTCCGTGTTCTCCAGAACCTTTGCCATGACTGAGCCAATTTCCTCTCGTCGCTGTGCGAGCCGTTCTCGTACCGCAGGTGCAATGATGGGATTGTGTAAGCCAAGGGAGAACGATTCGTAACGCAGGCGATACACCTCAGATTCCTGCCCGACACGTTCAGAGAGTTGCGTCAAAAACGTTTCGAGAGACTGATCCGCAGGAACCTGCTGGATCAGGTGCTCCATTCTTTGATGGAAATGCTGACCAGCAGCTTGCAGCACCTCAACGAGCAAAGCATCTTTACCACCGAAGTAATAATGCACCAGACCTGGTCCAGCCTGGGCTTCGCGTGAGATCTCTCTCAGCGTTGTCGCATCATATCCTTTCTCTGCCAGCACCTTCGAGGCTGCGGCAATGATGCGTTCTCTCGTTTTATGTTGTTCCTCTAACGGTCCAGGTGTATTTTGTTGATTGCTCATGCAAGCAATATAACATATCTGCACGTAAATTGCAAGCCTTTGTCTCAGAAGCTCCAGGGCTTCGCAAAAAAACTCTACCTGTGCGGCGGTTGGCAACCCCCTCACAGGTAGAGTTTTTTGCCGATCTGCTGCATCGGCCTGGCAGGCCACCCCGCCCCATTTAAAAAAGAGCAGAGAGCCTGTTTTGTGGGGCATTTGCCCCACAAA
>DAOTTL010000082.1:0-2753 GCA_034438135.1 Ktedonobacteraceae bacterium
AGGTCATAAACAACGTCGTGCCTTGCTGGCGGCTCAAGCTGCGTAAGGATCGGGTGAGGGAGGCTGGTACCTGCACCGGCACGGTTGCTCCCCGCAAGCGCTGTTGCGCCGGTCGTGGGAAGTCCGTCGGCATCTGCAACAAGGCCGGAGTTCCTGTCAGTTGCCTCTGCCAATACGCCAGCTGTTCCTGAAGCCCCTCCGTCTCTACCCAGCCGCGCTGCCAGTGTGCAAAGTCGGCATATTGCAGCGGCAAGGCTGTCAGGGGAGAAGGCTGACCCTGCACCCGTGCGCTATAAAGCGCCGTCAACTCGCGCAAAAACACTCCCAACGACCAGCCATCGGCAACCAGATGATGCATGCTGACCAGCAACCAATGCTCCTGCTCTTCCAATTGAACCAACTGGACTCGCAACAAGGGCGCACACGACAGATCAAAGGGCCGTCCCGCTTCCTGCTCTCTCAGCCTCTGAGCCTCAGTCTGCCGCTCAGCTTGCGGCACTCCTCGTAGATCATGGCTATCCAGACACAAAGAGAGCGATGCCGCGATCTGCTGCTGCGGATGTCCCTCTTGATTGATAAAACTCGTGCGCAGGGCCTCATGACGACTGATGATCTCGTTCAAGCTCTGTTCGAGAGCCAGGACATCCAGCTCTCCGAGCAGTTGGAGAGCCAGCGGGATGGTATAGATAGCTGTGCCTGGTATCAACTGCTCCAGGAGCCAGAGGCGCTGCTGTGCCAACGAAAGGGACAACGTTCCCTCACGTTTGTCACGAACCAGAGGTAAATTAACCGGGGCCTCTTTTTGATGAAGCTGCTGGAATAGGAGGGCACGCTTCTCAGCGGAAAGTGCCGCAATTCGCTCGGAAAGATCACTCATGAGATTTGCTCCCGTTTAGTTATTGACATTTCGTTTACAAGTAAGGCATGTGCTTCCTCTTCCGAAAGCTGTTCCAACTCTGACAATAGTTGAGCCAATGTTTCATTTGTAGTACTTGCGGATTGCTTCTGCATAATTATCAAGGCTAACGAAGCAATGGTGGGTGCTTCAAAAAGCTCCCGCAGAGAGAGATCTACCTGAAGCATTTCGCTTATACGCGATACAACTTGCGTTGCAAGCAAAGAATGGCCTCCCAGATCGAAGAAGTTATCATCCACACTGACCTGCTCTATCCCAAGCACCTCCATCCAAATCTCTCCCAGCGCCTGTTCAATTGGATCACGAGGAGCCACCTTGTCTCGCTCTCCTTCCTCTCTCTCCTGCTGAGGTACTGGAAGCAAACGCTGATCGATCTTTCCATTCGGCGCGAGAGGCAACCCTTCCAGATACATAAACACAGAAGGAAGCATGTAATCTGGGAGCCGCTCCTGTAAATATCGGCGCAACTCTCTCCTCGATAGCGCTTGTGCCTGCTCCGCCACCACATACGCCACCAGACGCTTATCCCCCGTTTCCTGAGTTCGTGCCACCACAAAGGCTTCCCGTACCCCGGGATGCTGCACCAGAAGTGCTTCGATCTCTCCCAACTCGATACGAAACCCTCGTATCTTGATCTGCTGATCTAACCTCCCCAGAAACTCCAGGCTACCATCTGTACGCCAACGTACCTGATCCCCCGTCCGGTAGAGACGCGCTCCTGGCCGCCGACTCCAAGGATCTGGGACAAAACGTTCAGCAGTCCAGGCTGGTTGGTGCAAATAGCCTCGTGCTAGCCCATCTCCTCCAATATAGAGTTCTCCGGGTACGCCTATGGGTGAGGGCTTCATGTGATAGTCAAGGACATATACATAAGTATTGGCAATGGGGTATCCAATAGGCACACTGGCACCCAATTGTCCCTCATGCCAGAGCGGATAACAACAGGTAAAGGTCGTATTCTCTGTTGGCCCATAGCCATTCACGAGTAGCCCACCTTCAGGTAAATGGGTTAAGACTTGTCGTACATGAGAGAGCGAAAGGGCCTCACCACCTGCGACTATCTGTTTGACTGTGCATAAGGCTGGTAGAGCGTGGGTGACCATTTGATGGAAGAGTCCAGCAGTTAACCAAAGTATAGTCACTTGCTGTTGCAATAGCAGATCAGCAAGATCACGTAAGTCAGGTACTCTTTCTGGGAATATGACTAATTGTCCGCCATTGAGCCAGATGCCCCAAATCTCAAAAGTGGAGGCATCAAATGCCAGAGGGGCCAATTGCAATCCGACTTCCTGAGGACCAAAGTGGACGTAATCAGTGGCTTGTACCAATCGAACGACATTACGATGCGTGACAGCAACGCCTTTGGGCTGACCGGTCGATCCTGACGTGTACATCACATAGGCCAGGTTTTCTGCAAAAGTGTTACAGTTCAAATTAGCCCGGCTGTACCGAGTGAGACACTCCTCCACACTATCAAGAAACACGAGTTTACCATTGTAGTCTGGCAGACGAGAACAGAGTCTTTCCTGGGTGAGCAACACCGACACTTGACTATCAAGTAGCATGAAGGTCAACCGCCCGCTTGGATAGACAAGATCCAATGGCACATAGGCTCCACCGGCTTTGAGCACAGCCAGTAGCGCCACAACCATCTCCCAGGAACGCTCCATACAAATCCCAACACGCACTTCAGGTCCGACCCCCAGGGTCTGTAGATAGCGGGCAAGCTGGTTCGCTCGCTCATTCACCTGACGATAGCTGAGCCGATGCTCCTCAAAGACCAGCGCCAGCGCCTCAGGGGTTCGCTCTACCTGTGCCTCAAACAACTGATGCAGGC
>DAOTTL010000083.1:0-5943 GCA_034438135.1 Ktedonobacteraceae bacterium
ACTAAACCTTAATATAAGAGAGCAAAGAAGTGACCTGCAAGCCCGTTCGGGCTTGCAGGTCACTTCTTTGCTCTCTTCAGGAACCTCTGCTCAGCGGATCGATCCGCATGGTGCGCGGTGGACGACGATTGTTATTGAAGCGTCGGTGGCGCGGACCCCTACGGGCAACTCGCAAATGCTGACGACGCTCTCTGGCCTCTGTAAATTCGTTGGCAAGCTGGCTATAGAGCGTTTCCCATTCCGCCAGGACTTGCAAATTGTCGTGCGGAACGATGATCCCTCTGCCTCGCTCTCCCATTCTCTTTCTCAGATCCACATCGCCAACCAGAGTATCCAGGTAACGAGCAACCTCTGTACTATTGCCAGGAACAAATAAAAAGCCGTTTTCGTTGGGATGCACAAGTTCTGGCAACGCGTAGGAGTTGGCGGCGACCACCGGCAGTCCACAGGCCAGCGCACTCATAGTAGTCAGACTTTGCAAGTCAGCTTCAGAAGCTATAGCAAAGATATCTGCCAGACTGTAAAGCGGATTCAGGTCCGCATCGCTGATAAAGCCCAAAAAACTGACTTGCGTACTCAGCTGGAGCGCTTCCACCTGAGCACGCAACTCCCCCTCCATAGGACCACTGCTAGCAATGGCCAGATGGGCAGGTCTCTGCATTTTTCCCAGAGCCTCAATCAAAACATCAATGCGTTTCTCCTGACTCAATCGATTGACCGAGAGAATGATCGGCTGATCGGCTGGCAGATTCAAACGCCGACGAAGCTCCTCATCTCGCGGAACAGGTCTAAAACGCTTCAGGTCAATGCCATTTGAAATCGCACGGGCCGGAGCACGCAAACCATGCTCGTAGAGCAAATTGAGCGCTGTCTGGGTGGGAGCTGTGACGTACTCGCAACGATTGCAAAAATGCACCAGATACGAATAGGTCATGTTGTTCAGAGGCTTACTAAAAACCGAATCGGATGATATCGTCCGAGCCATATTAATGGGCAAATAGTGGTTGGTCACAATCACTGGCTTATGCAATCCACTCGCCAGAATCTGGGTAATGTTGCCCAGAACTACTGGTGAGTGAATATGAATAACATCAGGATTGGCATTCTTCAGAATGCGGCTAATGGCCAGAAAGGGTAAGAAAGCAATGCGCAATTCCTCGTAAGATGGCCACTCAAATGAAGAGAAACGATAGACACGCACATTCTGCTCAATACAGTAAAAGTCACGCGAACCATAACTTGCCGCGATTACCCATACCTGATGACCTCTCTCCGCGAGGCTGGTGGCAAGCTGCTGAGTAACAGCAGGCACGCCACCAATCATCGGAGGATACTGATCTGTGACGATCATGATACGCATGTCTATCGCTCGTTTCCAGATGTTAGCAGCTGAAAACTCCTATGCTTCACCGTTCTCAGCAGTTGGAGCAGAAGCTGGAGTAGCTTCCTCGGATACAGCAGACTCCTCAACGGCCTCAACACGCGGCGCGTTTACTTTGACAATGGCCTCTTCGGCATCAGTTATCAGCACAAAATGCTCAGGCAACTTCACATCTTTCGCATGAAGCGTATCCTCTATGTGCTCCAAACTGGAGACGTCTACTTCAAAAAACTCAACGAGATCGCTGGCTGCACATTCTACTTCAAGTGCATCCAACTGGTGCAAGAGCACTCCTCCCTCAATTTTAACACCAGGCGCGACTCCTTCAAAGTGGAGTGGTACTTTGGACGTAATACGATCGCGCATATGGACCCGCAAAAAGTCAATATGCAAAATCTTCCCACTGATCGGATGGCGCTGCACTCGACGAACAAGAGCCGTCTGACTTCCCATGGTTCCCGATGTCTTCAGGGTGATCATACCCGTCGTGTGATGGTTGCGATGCAATGTGTCGAAAGCATGAGCCTCAACCTGGACCGCTTGAGATTCTTCCCCCCGCCCAAATATATTGGCCGGAATGATGCCTACCTTACGCAAGCTCTTTGTAGCTTTGCCAGTAATTTCACGCGGACTTACCGCTAGTTCTGTGTGTTTTGCCATTATACAGTGTCCTTTCCAAACAACATATGTAATATTAACCCACTTTGTTTATTATTGTCTCTCTTCCCAAAATGGGACCCCTTTTTCTCTGGTTACTGTTATCTTAACACGTAAAAAACTCTTTCGCCGCTCCAATGCTTTTTCCTCATGAGTGATTCCCAGTTTTTCAGCTTGACAGCATTTTTTATGCGGCGTAAGATGAAAACAGAGTAATCCAGGATCGCGAACTCCACCTACTGAAGGAGACCGCCATGTCGTTTCAAATCTGTATCAATACAAACAAATCACTCCATCAACTCGCTAACGAGATACGTGATCTCCTTGCATTGCCCCCTTTTCAGGAAACCTCTTTCTCTGGCGAAACATACTGCCAGTTTGAAATGTTGGGACTGCTGGTACTGATCCACCAGACTGATGATGAGGACTGCGACCCGGAGGTACGACGATTTCCTTACTGTTTCGATATACAAACGTCGTTCACCGAGCATGAACTGGATACAGACAATATGGAATATGGCCTGCAACCCTACTATGCTCAATTCCTGGCCTTCCGTCTTGGGGTCGAAACCGCCTATCGCGAAAAGCAAAAAAGCGCTCATGGCTGGCAGATCCGCTATCGCTTCTTCAAAAAAAATTACCAGTGGAATAACACTATCCTGTTCGGCGAACCCGGTTGGGAGCCAGCAGTACTCGAAATGGCTCCTGGCTCCTGGCGCAATATCCACCTTGTATTTTAAGTCAGAGAAGATGTTACAATTAGTTCATAGATGATGTCATACGTAACAATTTACCATAATCCACTCATCGCTCGAAAAGGATCGTTGGAGAGGCACAAACGGAGGCAACATACTTACAATCAGAAAGAACCCACGAGAAATGCCAGCATAACGCATCCCTTCTGCTGACTCACAATGCAAGCCAATCAATGAACACTTACTACGCTGATGTAGTTCCTCAGAAAGAGTATGGTTGCTATGGATCAAGCACAACCAATTAATATTGCCGATGTACACGTCCTACCGGACCTCGCACGCTACAATTATGTCACCTATGGTACGTACACCTCATTGGTCTACGAGAATGGAAACGTCACGCGGGAGTACACAAATACTGAGATTGCACGCGAAGCCGCCCAACTGGGAGCAGGTCTACAGGAAGCAGGTATTGAAAAAGGCGATCGGGTAATTGTCATTATGCCCAACTGCCCGGAGGTTGTAACCTCCTATCAAGCCATCGCCAGGATTGGTGGAGTGATCATTCCTGTCATGCCTCTACTCAAAGCCCCTGAGATTCACTATATCGCCAAAAATTCTCAGGCCAAAGCTATTATTACCAGCCTGCTTTTGCTGTCCGTGATACAGGAAGCCTTAAAGGATACCCCCTCTGTACGGCATGTTATCCTGGTCGACTCTGACACAACTACACTTCCACAGACTCCAGGAACCTTTCAACTCTCTCGCTATAGCGAATTTGTGGCAGGTAACGCCTCCATAGCTGAACACTCCCTGGAAAGCGTGCCAGATGTGAAATTGACTTCAGACGATCTGGCTGTGATTATCTATACCTCAGGCACCACGGGCAATCCCAAAGGCGTTGTGCTGACTCACTCCAATGTTGTCTCCAACGCGACAAGTAGCCGAGCGGCTATCATCCAGGAAACCCCACTGACAGTAGAGAAGCAACGTCATCTGGAGATCTTACCCCTGGCCCATGCCTATGGCCTGTTCGTTCTGAATACTGGCTATCTAAGTGGCGCTCTGTCCGTAATGCATCCACGCTTCGAGACACATGCTGTTCTCTCTGCTATCGAACGCCACCGTATCACTGGTTTTGCGGGCGTACCAGCGATGTTTACAGCCCTGCTCAATGCTCCAGACAGCGAAAAGTACGATACCAGCAGCCTGGTTACATGCGGCAGTGGCTCAGCCCCATTGCCGCTGGCTATTCTGGAAGGTTTCGAGAAAAAATTTAACTGTCGCATCCTGGAAGGCTATGGACTCTCCGAGGCCAGTTCTACGCTGACCGCTCATACGCTGACAATGGAGCGCAAAGCTGGCTCTGTAGGAAAACCTCTGCCGGGTACGGACCTGCTGATCGTTAATGAAACTAATCAGCCACTCCCAACTCGTGAAGTGGGTGAGGTCATCGCTCGCGGTCCCAGTATTATGCGCGAATACTACCAGATGTCTGAGGAAACCCAAAGCACGCTGCGCGATGGTTGGCTACATACTGGTGATATGGGCTATCTCGATGAGGATGGCTATCTTTTTATCGTCGAGCGGAAGAAAGACCTGATTATCCGTGGGGGCTTTAATATCTACCCTCGTGACGTTGAAGAGGTACTCAATCGACACCCCGCGGTCATTGAATCGGCGGTCGTGGGTATCCCATCGGAGCGTATGGGTGAAGAGGTCAAAGCCTTTGTCGTCACTCGCAAAGAGGTCGATGTCGAAACGTTGAAAGCCTTTTGTCGAGATGCACTGGCGAACTATAAAACGCCCAGTGAGATCGAGTTTCTTGACGCATTGCCACGCAATGCAGTTGGCAAAATCAATAAGAAAGAGTTGAGGAAAAACCATGTCCATTGAATATCCCCTGGAAGAGGCCTCCCTGGACCAGCTACAACAAACGCCTATTGATAATGTGTTGCAGATTATTGACGAGGGCCTGGTACGCTTGCCAACTTACCGCGAACTCTACTATCGCTGGGAACGTCAACAATGGAAGGCCTCAGAGATCGATTTCACGGTCGATCGTGAGCAGTGGCAGAGCATGCCACAGGATGAACGCACGACACGCCTCTACGGTCTGGCATCGTTTTTTCAGGGCGAAGCCAGCGTGACCGATGCACTGAGTCCCTTCATCATGGCTATGCCTGAAGAAGAGATGCGCCTGTTTATGACCACCCAACAGGTAGACGAGGCACGTCATACAGTCTTCTTTGCTCGTTTCTTTGGAGAGGTTATGGATATCAGTCAAGGAAGTCTGGAAGAGACTCTGACTGAGGTACGTGGATATATGAACGAGGATTTAAAATTTATCCTCATCGATTCACTGGAAGACATTGCTCAGCGTCTATGCCAGAATCCAGGCGACCTGGCTCTCCTGGTTGAGGGCGTGACTCTTTACCATGTGATCGTCGAGGCGACAATGGCCCTGGCGGGTCAGAGAAGCATTCTTGACGTATATCGCACGAACAACCTCTTTCCTGGCTTTCGGGGAGGCTTCACCGCTGTAGCACGCGACGAATCACGGCATGTGGTCTTTGGTGTGAAGTTTCTGCGCGAGATGATCCAACGCGATCATGATTATGCCAGAGTGGTACAGGCTACGGTTGAGAAATATGCCCCCATTGGATTGCGGGGCATAACTCCGGGCGAACAACAGATTGCACAGCTTCTGGAGGCAGGCACAGATCCCTGGTTAACCCCACGCTACGCTCAAGATTCGTTGCGAAAGAAGCTAAAAGTTGTGGGCCTGAGTATGCCACTGCCTGAGGTACCGGCAGCTCCTGCACAGTAAAGAAAGAGCTATAAGTCATCCCTCATTTTCCAAAATCAGGAGAAAAGGCGTTCGGCCTGCATAGCAGGCCGCCCCCTTACACGCAGAGGTTTCTTGCCGATCTGCTGCGTCGGCCTGGCAGGCCACCCCACCCCATGTAAAAAAGAGCAACTGGTGTGTTGTGTGGCGCGAATGCGCCACACAACACACCAGTTGCTCTTTTTGTCCTCTGTCGCCAGAGGCGACAGAGGGAAAAGCGCGAAGAAACCTCTCCTTGTAAGCAGGCCGCCCCACCCCCTTTTTCTCAGAAGAAGCGAACCTGGTTGGCGTGGCACATGCCCCACCAACCAGTTTCGCTTCTTCGTTTTTCGAAAGAGCAGTTAGCATGTTTTGTGGGGCGA
>DAOTTL010000084.1:0-38761 GCA_034438135.1 Ktedonobacteraceae bacterium
TGATGAAGGTAAACAAGCCATAAACATCCCTGATTTCTATTTGAAATTTGCACCTGCATACACAGATTGAGTAGAGCAAAAAAAAATCTGCTAAGGTCTTCTGGCTTCAGGAGACTGGGCAGCATTTTCTACCTCAGTGTTTCTACCTCAAAAAAGTGCTTTTTTTGAGCTTTCTACAGAGAAACGTGTTTACGGAATGTTTACTGATTCGTCACATAGAATGTTTACTGATTCGTTATACAGATTTTTTATACTTAAAACAACTCAACCTGTCTGGGATGAGAAGCCCTGGCAAACGGTAGAAGATAATCTCAAGAAAGACCCTCTTCTCTTTGGTATGAAGAAAATAGGTCTTCCTGGCAGCTTTTGCCAATGACAGACGAGCACACATATCTGCACCCAATTCTATTCATTGCGGAAAGGAGAGCTCTTATGGAAACACCTTCCATTTCTCAATTGCTTGGACAGGCATCCCTCTCGGTTACAACAATCTTAGAGCATGGTATGCATAGTTTTCAACAGCAGAATTATGGTGAAGGACGAGCATTGTTCTCATTGGCGAGCCGCTATCTTTCGCCAGAATTAGCAAGGCTTTCAACATTACTCGATGTAGTAACGCAAGAGTGCATGAGATACACAGACCTGCAACAGGAACTCCAGACTTTAGGGTCTCAGTACGCTCAAGTATCTCAAGAACTAACATCTTGCTCAGCAATCTTGCTGGCATTGGAGTCACAGTTGCTCAGCGAAGTAAAGAATGCTGTGAACGTGCCTGTGTCCCGAAAACTGTTTAACGACCCCTCATATGCTGCTTCAGGTCTCTACGCGGTCTGCCTGGGTCCTTTTGAACTCCGCCGTAACGGTGTCCCGATTACGCTCTGTTTGAATCGCAATGGCCAGGCTATTTTGCGCTATCTCATCGCTCAAGCTGGTTATCGTGCAAATGCTGATACCTTGCATGGCCTGTTCTGGCCTGAAGATCCAGAGGAAACCGCTTCGCACAAACTCCATATAGCTATAAGCATGTTGCGCCAATCTCTACAGGATCCGCAGGCCCCCCACCAGAAACATATCCTCTATAAACAGGGAACCTATTATCTGGACCCAAAGCTATCCTGGAATTCAGATGTTGATGAGTTCCTGATGTTTTATAATACAGGACGTAAATTACATGGAATGGCTGCATGTCCATGTTACGAAAAAGCATCCAGGCTTTACACCCAGCCATTTCTGCTCGAAGATCTCTTCGCTGACTGGTCCTTTCTTCATCGTAAACACCTGAGCCAGATTTTTGAGGAAGTATGCCACAGACTGACCTCCCTCTATATGGAAGATCAAAATTATGAACTTGCGGCCTCCTGGGCACTTAAAATCCTTGCAGCGAACAACTGCAATGAAGTCGCGTATCGCTTATTGATGTCGATCTATACATTGGAAGGCAAGCGTCATGAAGCGTTGCAATTGTATTTTCGCTGTCAACAGGTGTTACGCGATGAGATGAATGTCTCGCCACTACCCGAAACTGAAATGCTCTACCAGGCGATCCTTCATGATAATCTTCAGGCACCATTCTCAGAGGTGGTTCGCAGTAGTGCCATGAAACAATAAGGCAGAAATCTCTTTCTGCCTTTCTCTGCAAGACTTTGTTGCCAAAGTCTCTTCCTGATCGAAACCACCCCTCCCCAGAGAAAGAAAAGAAGGATTGCGGGCACAGCGTTGCACGCCGTGCCCGCAATCCTTCAGCAAATAAGGGAACGTTTCGCCTTCTTTCGACGAAACATTCCCAGTGTTTTTTGGCTGTTTCAGAGGACCGCATTTACGTTTGAGGAACTGTCCTCTGCGTCTCTCTACTCCCTACGTTCTCGCTTGCCTCTTCGGCCTTTTCTGGCGAGGGAACGGTCAGCCAGGCGATGAGCGAACTGACAAGCGCCAGGCCAATGGCAATGAACATAATTACCTGAAAACTTGTGACAAACGCCTGAGCGATGCTCTGAGTCAGAGCTGTATGTATCTGCGTTGTTGTGCCAGCCGGAATGAGAATGGCTCCTAATTTCGTACTCTGCGCCATAATTTGCTGCTGCAAACCTGGCGGAAGATTTAATAGAGCAAGGTTGCCTTCCAGGCTGCTGGTAAAGACCATCAGGAAAACTATGTTGAGCACAGCCACAGAGAGCAGGGCCGCGATGCGAGACACTGCATTGTTGACTCCTGAAGCCAGCCCGGCGTGACGTGCTTCTACGGCTCCCATGACAGTGTTTGTCAGAGAGGGTGTACTGATCGCGAAGCCCAGACCCAGCAGCGTGACGGCTGGAAAGAACGTCACCCAGTAACTCCTGCCGATACCTGCACGCGCCATCAAAAAAAAGCCACCCGCAGTAATCAATGGACCAACAACCAATGGTATCCGGGCACCAAAGCGTCTGGCCAGTCCTCCCGACCAGCGCGAAAGCGCGAAAATGATCAAGATCATAGGCAGCAGTGCAGCTCCAGCGGCGGCGGGACCATATCCCTGGACCTGGATCAAGTTAAAGGGCAAGAAGAAAGCAAGTGCGCCTATGGCAGAATAGATCAGAAGCGTAAACACATTTGCTCCACTAAAAGCCCTTGAGCGAAAAAGCTCCAGTGGAATTAGAGGTCGAGGATGCCGTATCTCCCAGGCGACAAACGCGAGGAGCGCCAGAATCCCCAATGCTACTAAACTCAGGACGAGAGGGCTACCCAGGCCAAGATCAGTCGAAGTAATCAGCCCACTCACCACTCCTCCCAGACCTATCACAGTCAGCAGCGCACCTGGCCAGTCTAACCGCTCGGAAACGTCTTCATCGCGACTCTCAGGAACTCGCCAGAAGAGAACTCCCAGCGCAACCAGGGCCAGGGGAATATTCAGAAAAAAGATGCCCCGCCAGGAGGCATTTTCTACCAGCCAGCCTCCCAGGACCGGTCCCAGTGCGCCTGTAATTACGGTGAAACCTGACCAGGTGCCGATTGCCTGCCAGCGTTGCTCCTTGCTAAAAGTAGCCCCGATAATTGCCAGGCTTCCTGGTACCATTAAGGCTCCTCCCATGCCCTGGATCGCCCGCGCTAAAATCAGTTCCACGCTATTCTGTGACAGGCCGCAAACCGTTGAAGCAAGCGCAAAGATCACAATGCCCAGAGCAAAGATGCGTTTCCGTCCAAACAAATCTCCCAATGACCCGCCAACAAGGATAAGCGAACCCAGGAAAAGCGCATATGCTTCCACAATCCATTGTGCCTGAGAAACATCCGCATTCAGACTTCTTTGCAAGACAGGGAGGGCTACATTGACAGCCGTACCATCAATCATCGCCATACTCGATCCCAGAATGGTCGCTATGAGCACCCAGCGACCGACTTCCCTGGTACAGGGAGGCGTATTGGTGGCCGCCTGTATTACTCCTTCATCCGAGGGATGTATGAACAAGTTTGCCATCTTCTTACTCCTGTTCTACTACTACTCAGCCAGAAACTTTTCTTACATAGCCTGAATTTTTTGCAGAATAAATGCCGCATACCAGCTCGCCCAGTCGTCATCCCGATGATTGAGTTTGCGTTCAAACTCGGCATGCGCCGCTTCGGCCTCCTGCAACAGCCTGGTCAGGGTTTCCTGTGTCAGAACCTCGTTCGTCACTGCTCGCCTCTCTCTTCTTTCTTAAGAAAATGAGAAGAAGCACCGGCCTCCTTCTGGCGGGCTGGTGTGGTTTTTCCCTCCCGGTACGCCATCTCTCGGTGATCGGTGCATCCCCAGACCTATATGACCTGTGATAACTTACCAACCGTAACGCTGTAAGCCGTCTTCCAGTACTGCAACAATCTTTTCTCCGGTGGCATATGAATCGTGCGTGGAACGGCCAGTTACAAATGGATAATCGACAATCACAGAAAGCTCTTTGCCGAAATTGCTATGATACTGCCCACCGGGAGCTGTTGCATCACGCAGAATATATTCCAGGGGATAGGGCGGAGGACCAAGGTTGATATCAACGCCAGCAAAACCCGTGCCATCTTTGTAATCGTATTCTTTACAATGGCCGGTAACGTGCTTGCCCTGGATAATACTCTTCCTCTCGTTGATATCGCGTGCGAAAGCCAGGCAGGCAACGCCATAACAGATTGCGGTCACCGGTTTGCCAGAGCGATAGAAACCAAGCAGAAGATCATGGACGCGATGGTTGTTTGCCAGGTCAACGATCGGGCCACTGCCGCCCACAACAAAAATTGCCGCGTATGGCTCAATTTCCTCACGAACCTGATCGACGGCATTATTGTAGGCCTCCATTTCCCGCAAAAAGTTTGAGGAACTCCAATACGGGCGGTCTGGCAACCATTTCTCGATACTACGTGGATGAGCAAGCCGATCCGAGCGATCCAACATCAGAACCTTCTCGGCCATTTCTTCGCTTGTCACCGATTTGCCAAGCGGTGGATCAATAAACCTTGGATCGTAACTGGGCTGAAGGGGCACAGGTCGCTTTCCCGTTGGAGTGACAAAAGTGCTCTCATATCCCATGGCGTCAAACTGCTCCAGGGGTCCAATGAGTTCTTCACCCCAATAACCCCACTCGGAGATAACTATCAAGATCTTTTTTGCCATCTAGTCACCTTGTTTCTGTAACGTTGTCAATCGCACTACTTTATGAGAAAAGCGGTCCTTATCTCTTCTGAAGAGTAGCGCGACTTCCTCTACATATGCTCTATACATTCTCCATTGCCTCACATCCCAGAAGTCTGAATAGATGGAGTCAGAGCAGAGTTTTCGTAGAGTCCTCTATGCTACTTTTGACAGTGCGAAGGCGGAGAACAGAGGCAGGATAAAGCGCACAAACCTGGAGGACGCTTTAAACTATCAGCTGTTTGCGCTCCGAACAAATAAAGGAGACAGCGACCGGGCTGTTTGCCACCTGAAATGAAGAGTGTTTTGAGCACAAAGCGTTCCCGACTAGAAGAGATACTCAGGGATGCATGACCAGACTATGGCATTGAAGAAGTCAGCATAGTGACCATGCACATTCATCCCTGAAGCATTCGGCGTGTCAATGACGATTCCGCCAGGCGGGATGCGTGGCCGCTCTGCTGGCTTTTTTTCTAAGGCGAAGAGGCGGATCACGTTGTCCTGTTTCAGCTATCAGGGATAGAAACACTGGAGGAGATTCATCATTATGGAAGGAAAAACAGGACGCTTTGCGATTATTGAGCAACTTCTTGCGGACGACATTCGGTATATGTTTGGCAATCCGGGTACTGTCGAGCAAGGGTTTCTTGATGCCTTGAGCGACTATCCAGACCTCAAGTATCTTCTCTCTTTACAAGAATCAGTCGCTGTAGCTATGGCTGATGGCTATGCACGTGCCACTCGCAAGCCAACTGTCGTGCAATTACACAGCGGCGTTGGTCTGGGCAATGGCATTGGCATGCTCTATCAGGCCTGGCGCGGTCACGCTCCTCTGGTTGTGATCAATGGGGACGCCGGTTTATGCTACGATGCCATGGATGCGCAGATGGCGGCTGATGTGGTGTCTATGGCGAAACCGGTAACCAAGTGGGCGGTGCGCGTGGTCGATCCGAACTCTGTTCTGCGCGTTCTACGACGTGCGATTAAGATTGCTGGTACCCCACCGATGGGACCTGTCTTTGTCAGTCTTCCTATGGATATTCTGGATGCGCCCAACCACGAAGAGGTTTTTCCTACTTCTTTTCCGCTGACAAGCGTCACACCAGAGAGGAGCCAGGTCGCGCGGGCAGCTTCCTGGTTACTGGCGGCACAGAACCCCATGATCATTATGGGTGATGGTGTGGCTGTTTCCGGGGCACAGGCAGAACTCACCCGAGTCGCGGAACTCCTTGGAGCGCCAGTCTGGGGAGCAGATTCTTCAGAGGTCAATATGGATGCACTGCATCCACTCTTCAAGGGACTTCTGGGGCATATGTTCGGGGAACACAGTCGCGCGCTTATCTCGCCAGCAGACGCAATCCTTGTATGTGGTACGTACGTCCTACCCGAGGTCTTTCCCTCACTCTCCGGGGTCTTTGCTCCCGGTGCGAAGGTGATTCATATTGATCTGAACGCCTATGAGGTGGCAAAAAACTTTCGGGTCGATCTCGGACTGGTTAGCGACCCCAGATTGACATTGGCGGAACTGGCGGAGGCCATTGAACGCTCGATCACGCCAGAGCAGAGAGCAACCTCTTCTGTACGCCTGGCTGCACAGAGCGAGGCGAAACAGAAGGAGCTAACCTCGCAGCGCGAGGCAGATCGCCCCCGCCGTGATCAGGTACCTTTACATGCCTCGCATTTTATGGAAGAGCTGGCTGCCCGACTGCCTGCCAATGCCATCATTTTTGATGAAGCTCTGACTACTTCTCCCGATCTGACCCATTATATCCCCCCAAGGATGCCTGGCCAGTATTTCCTCACACGAGGAGGATCGCTCGGCGTCGGTTTACCGGGTGCTCTGGGAGTGAAAGTTGCGTATCCAGACAGGATGGTGATCGGTTTCGCCGGAGATGGCGGCAGCATGTACACCATCCAGGCTCTCTGGACGGCTGCACACTACAAGATCGGGGCCAAGTTTGTCATTTGCAATAACCACAGCTATGAGTTGCTAAAGCTCAACATTCAGCAGTACTGGCGTGAACGAGGGATTCCCGAGCACGACTTTCCTGTTTCTTTTGATCTGACCGAACCCGATGTGCGTTTCGATCAACTGGCTCTCTCACTGGGCGTGCGGGCCGTGCGCGTGGAAACGCCGGAGCAGATCGCTCCCGCGCTCGAACAGGCGCTGGCAGATGATGCTCCCTTCCTGATTGACCTGGTGATCACTAACGAAGTGCCCGATCATATTGTACAAAAAGCTCTCAGGACCTACGGACACGCCTGACAGCTACAACTCTTGATCTGTTTCACTGTTTCAAGAAAGGACAGAACGATGGTAAACGTAACTCCAGCCTGGGAATTTTATGAAAAGCAACTCAACTACATTTTTGCCAATGATGTCGAGGGTTTGATCGACAATCAGTACAACGATGACGCTATGCTGATTGGCTTTGACTTTGTCGTGAAAGGAAAGGCGGCTCTCAAGGCGCACTTTCGCAACTACCTGCAAACGCTGGGCCACCTTGAGGTGAAATCAACAGACAAATTTCAAGAGACTGAGCAAATCATTTTTCTTGAGGCTCACGTTGTCTCTGATCTCGGCCCGGCAGTTGTCTACGATGCCTGGGTACTGGAAAATGGAAAAATTTCGTTTCACTTTACCGGCGTCAAATGATAGGGCAGACGCAAAAAGAGGAGGACCATCATGGCGGTAGCAGCATCTCTCACCGAAACAGAAGTGAAAGAGTTCGTTGTACGCTGGTTCCACAATCTGGACATTCACGCTTCCCTTGAGGAGTTTTTGTCCATGGTGGCCGACAGTGGCATCGAGTTTCGCTTTCCCGAAGTTACGGTCACCGATCAAGAAGGCCTGTCCCGCTGGTATCAACGTGTGACCAGTACCTTCTTCAATGAGATCCATACAACACAGGAACTGGCGATTATGACGAACGGTGATCAGGCCACTGTGGAGATTACAACCCACTGGCAGGCCAGCGTCTGGAATCCGCCCGCAGCCAGAAGTGAGACACAAACCTTTCTCGCTGGCCAGACCTGGATTGTCAGGCGCTCCGAGCGCACAGGTCAGCTAGTAGTCGTCAAGTATGTTGTAAACACGTTCGATCCAGTTGAAGGATCAGGAACCCTCCAGGTCAAAGCCTGAATAAAGGAGAACTTATGCCTACGAAAGTCGAGACAAAAACAGTGATTGACCGTTACTATGAGTCGGTGAATATGGGTGACTGGGATACCTGGCTAACCCTCTTTGCCAACGATATTGTAATGGACGAGCAGCTGGCTGGACACATTGAAGGCATCGAGATCCTGCGTGGTGCTATCGGAGGACTGAAGAAAGGATATTCACGCTTCCAGAATGTGCCTTCCACCACGGTGATTTCGGGCAACGAGGCGTGTGTGATTTCACGTATCTTCGCAGCAAACGCCAGTGGCATACCGATCGAGGCTAATGTCGCGAACTACTTTCGTCTGCAAGATGGCAAGATTGCCTATATGGCTAATTTCCACGATACTGTGCCCTTTGCTCCATTTCTTAATCAGAAACTGAGCTAACGTACTGGCGATGGAGATATTCTCGCTTTCTTTTCTTCCAGAAAATTGTGTTGAGAACGCATCAGGCCTGGAAAAAGGCCATTGATCTTGAAGAGAAGCGGAGTTTTACCATGAATACATATGACTTCGTCATCGTGGGGACGGGTTCGGCGGGATCAGTGCTGGCTAATCGGCTGAGCGAAGATCCAGGCACCCAGGTACTGGCATTGGAAGCGGGTGGACCAGAGGTTCCCCCCAATGTCTCTAATCCATCCCTATGGTACACCTTGCTGGGTTCATCGGTAGATTGGGGCTATCAGAGCGTTCCCCAACCTGGACTAGATGGTCGTAGCACATACGAACCACGCGGCAAAATACCAGGCGGGTCCAGCAACCTGTACATTATGATGCATATCCGAGGGCATCCATCCGACTACGATAACTGGGCATACAACGGCTGCCCAGGCTGGGGGTATCAGGATGTCTTACCGTACTTCCAGAAGTTGGAAAACCAGGAGGACGAGACCAGTCCCTGGGCCGGTCATGGTGGACCGCTTCAGGTTGCAAACGCCAGTTTACACGATCCCAATCCTACTTCGGCGGCATTTATCGAGGCCTGTGCGGAACTGGGATATCCCATCACGCGGGACTTCAATGGTCCGAATATGGAGGGAGCTGGCTGGCATCACGTGAATATTAAAGATGGCAAACGCCACAGTACAGAGGTCGCTTATCTCCAACCTGCTCTGGCACGCCCTAATTTGCATCTCTCGACCAATTCACAGGCCACCAGGCTACTCTTTGATGGCAAACGCTGTATAGGCGTCGAATACAGCCAGAACGGCGAGTCTAAGACTGTCTTCGCTAACGCGGAAGTCATCGTCTGCGCCGGTGCCCTGGAGTCGCCCAAGTTGCTCTTGCTTTCTGGCATTGGCAATCCGGTCTCCCTGAAAGAATTTGACATTGCGCCGCTAGCTGACGTTCCGGGCGTAGGAGAAAACTTTCATAATCACGTTTTGGCAGGCGTAATTACTGAAGCTATTCAGCCTGTACCCGCACCGCATCAGAATCTTTCGGAAAGCGCACTGTTCTGTAAGTCGGACCCCGGCTGGATAGGACCAGACCTCCAGATCGGCTTTGTACATGTCCCTTTTAATATTATCGTTGGTCAGGGACATCCTAATTCAATCTCTATCTTGCCGGGCATTGTACGCCCTCTTTCACGAGGTTGGATCAGACTGGCAAGTAAGAATCCCCTGGAAAAGCCGCTGGTAAACCCGAATTACCTGAGCGCACGGATAGACGAGGAGCGTTTAATCCAGAGCGTCAAGCTGGCCCGCCAGATCTTCGCAACCGGAGCTTTCTCTGGCTGGGTGGGACAAGAATTAATGCCAGGACCCGATGTGCAGTCCGATGAAGAATATCGCGCTTTTGTGCGCAAAAGCGCCGATTCCTACCATCACCAGGCAGGTTCCTGCAAAATGGGATTGGATAGCCTTGCTGTTGTCAATCCCCAACTCCAGGTTCATGGGGTCACAGGCCTTAGCGTGGTAGATGCCAGCGTGATGCCCTTTGTGCCCTCTGGAAACTGCCATACGGGCATTCTGATGATTGCGGAAAAGGCTTCTGATATCCTCAAAGAGAGATATGGCCTGAGAAAAGCGCAGCCAGTTTTACAGGGAAGTAGCCTCTCTGGCCAGTAAATCAAGGAGCGAAAGATATCATGAGACTTCAAGGCAAAAAGGTTGGCGTCCTCATCGAGAGCGACTATTACGAAAAAGAGATCTTTTACTACGAGCATCGCTTCCCGGAAGATGGTGTAGAACTTCATTTTCTGACCCGCATGTGGAATCAACCGTCGATCACGTTTACAGGACATGAGTACAAATATCCTTTTGAGTGCCACGAGAGTTTTGAGAACATGGATGACGCAACCCTGAGAAGCTACTCAGCCATTATCGTGCCATCCGGGATTGTATCGGATCGCCTCCGCTATAGCGAGGATGTGCACAGTGTAGCGCCAGCCGTTGAGTTTCTCCAACGCGCCTTCGCGGAACCGACGATCCTCAAGGGTATCATCTGCCATGGGATGTGGCTGGTTTCTCCAAAACCGGAGCTGGTACGAGGGCGTCCAGTCACCTGCCACAACAACCTGATAGGTGATATACGCAATATGGGTGCAGAGTACACCGACCAGGACGTGGTTGTGGACGGTGACCTGGTGACCGGGCGGGCCGGTCCCGTTTGCCATCTCTTTGCACGCGCAATCATTGATATTCTGGCCGAGCGTTAACCAGGAGGATGCACAGTGAGAGTTTTAAACTTTGCTCATATGGCCATCTCCTGTAATGCCCCACTGGTAGTTGAACAATTTTATACAAAACATTTTGGCTTTAAACGCGCCAGGGTTATCCCCCTGGGCAACGATCAACAGATCGTGTTTCTCAAGCGGGAAGATATCCACCTGGAACTCTTCCCCGCTTCAGCCAGCCGACCGGTCGAAGCCACTGGCGGAAGTGGGCCAGAATATGCCAGTTGGCGTCATCTAGCTTTTCAGGTAGAGGATGTGGACACAGCGTTAGCTGCAATGGGCGAAGAAGCCAGAGTTACGCTTGGGCCAGCCAGCTTTGATGACTTTATACCCGGCTGGCGTACCGTCTGGATTGCTGATCCAGAAGGCAACATAGTAGAGATCAGCCAGGGATATACCGACCAGGAGGAAAATCCCTAGCCTCAAGGCAAGATCTGCCAGACAATGGTCGGATGATAGATACAGCAAAGTCTCTCCCCGGAAAGGAGCGCAAAATGAAAACAGGACAGATGCCAGCAGTTGTCATGGAGCCAGAGCCAGCCGGGCTTTATAAAATAAAGAGCGGCTACATTCATCCGCTTGGAGCTACCCCCGATGACAATGGGATGAACTTCTCCATCTTCTCGGAACACGCCACGGCGGTCGAATTGTTGCTATTCCGTGAACATGATAGCCTGGAACCGTTTTTCACGATTCAGTTAGAGCCAAAGAAACATAAGACGGTGAGTTTCTGGCACGTGTATATTGTCGGACTGAAACCTGGTATCCACTATGCCTATCGTGTGAGTGGGGAACAAAACCTGAATGGCAGGGGAGATCGATATACCCCTGAAAAAGTTTTGATTGACCCCTATGCCAGAGGCAATAACGATACGCTGTGGGACCGGGTCGCAGCCTGTCTGCCAGGCGATAATCTGACCACCTCAATGCGTAGTGTGGCCATAGATACTCGCAACTTTGATTGGGAAGGCGATCAGCCGATCAATCGACCCATGAACGAAACGATCATTTATGAGATGCACGTTGGCGGATTTAGCAGATCCTCCTCTTCAGACGTTGAGCATCCAGGGACGTTTTCTGCCATCATCGAGAAGATCCCTTACCTTAAAGAACTGGGGATTACAGCCGTTGAACTGTTGCCTGTCTTCGATTTCGATGACAAAGAAGTCAAACAGATCAGTCCTGACGGCAAGCCGCTGAGAAACTACTGGGGCTACGACCCGGTTTGCTTTTTTGCCCCTGAAAGCTCTTACTGTATTTCCCCAGAGGAGGGCAATCATATTCAGGAATTTCGGGATGTCGTCAAGGCGCTCCACAAAGCAGGCATTGAAGTTATCCTTGATGTCGTCTTTAATCATTCCAGTGAAGGGAATGAGATGGGTCCCACGATCAGCTTCAGGGGCCTGGCGAACAATAACTACTACATCCTGTCTCCCCAGGATCGGCAATACTACATGAATTTCTCGGGGTGCGGAAATACCCTCAATTGTAATCACCCCATCACCCAGAAACTGATCGTCGATTGTCTCAAATTCTGGGTGAGGGAAATGCACGTCGATGGCTTTCGTTTCGATGAAGCAACGATCCTCTGCCGCGACGAGTATGGCGCTCGCATGGCTTATCCACCGGTTATCTGGCAGATAGAACTCTCAGAAGCACTCGCAAACACCAAAGTTATCGCTGAAGCCTGGGATGCGGCAGGACTCTACGAGGTCGGCTATTTCCCTGGCTATCGGTGGGGAGAATGGAATGGACGTTTCCGGGATGCTATTCGTGGCTTTGTCAAAGGGGATCAGGGTTACATCGAAGGGCAGACCCTTGTCTCAAGGGTGGCCGATGTGCTGGCCGGGAGTTCAGCCATTTTTGAAGCTGGCGGCGAACTGCCTCTTAATAGTGTCAATTTTGTGACGGCCCACGATGGTTTCACGCTCAATGACGTGGTTTCTTATAACTGGAAACATAACGAAGCCAACGGCGAGGGCAATCGGGACGGTATCAATGACAACCAGAGCTGGAACTGTGGTTTCGAAGGCGAGACTGACAATCTCGAAGTAGAGGCGCTGCGCAGGCGGCAGATCAAAAACTTTGGCGCAATTTTGATGCTTTCTCAGGGGGTACCTATGTTTGTCGCCGGTGACGAAGTCAGGCGCACCCAGAAGGGCAACAACAATGGCTATTGTCAGGATAACGAGATGAGCTGGTTTGACTGGACGCTGGTCGAGAAGAATCAGGACATCTTGCGCTTCTTTAAACAGATGATCGCGTTTCGTAAAAGCCATCCCCAACTGCGGCGCACCCAGTTTTTTAAAGGCCAGGTCAATGAGCGCGGGTTGGCAGATATTAGCTGGCATGGATGCCGCCTGTTCAGTCCTGGCTGGTACGATGCCCTTTCACGAGTACTGGCCTTCACGATTGGAGGATTTTCTGAAGTGGATTCAGAGGACACCGATATTCATGTCATGCTCAATATGGATTGGAACGACCTGGATTTCGACCTGCCCCCTCTGTTGGATCGCCAATGGTACAAAGTCGTTGACACGTTTGAGTCTTCTCCGAAGGATGTGGCCGAAAATCTGGCGGATCCAGGCACCGAGTCCATCGTTCCAGGACCAACCTGTCATGTGAGAAACCGAAGTATCGTAGTCCTGATTTCGAAGTAATGCCGGAAAATAACCGGCCCTGCAATTGCAAAGGAGTGCTGTATGGAAAAGATGCATTTCACATTTTCGGACACGGTCGCCGGATATGTGACTTCTCTTGACAGGCAACAGAAGACATTTACCTTAAAATCCAGCGACGGCAGAGAATTTCTGATCAAGTTCTCTGACGGAACATACGCGGAAGTGATGCGCAACCTGAATGAACCCTTTCAAGATCCTGGGATGGCTCTGGAAGATCTGTTCACACCTGGTCGCTATCTGCTTGCTTACTGTGTCGTCTACAATGAAGCCAGTGACTTCATCTTTGAGGCGAAGCGTATTATTGTCACCGGTCATGGTGAGAGTGACTTCCGCTTTGAAGAGCCTGATTGGTGGACGAAACAGGTTGACGCGCTGGCCAGCTTCTACTATAATGCGCAGTTTCCTGAGGGATCAGTCGATTATCGCAACTATCGGACGCAGTTGACTGTCGAGGGGCAAAAGATTGAGAGCACCTGCCAGGAGACCGATACCATCTCGCGTATGGTCTACGGCTTTGCAACAGCTTACCTCTTAACAGGCGAGGATCGCTACCTTGAAGCCGCCGAAAAAGGGACAGAGTATCTGCGTGCGCACATGCGTGTCGTCGATGAAGAGGATCAAGTCACGTACTGGTATCACGGAATGGATGTCTGGGATGGCCATGAGCGCAAAATTTTTGCCTCAATGTTTGGAGATGACTATGATGCTATTCCCGCCTACGAGCAGATCTATGCCCTCGCCGGACCGATGCAGACCTATCGTATAACTGGCGATCCAGCTATTCTGCGCGATGCCGAGATGACGATCAATCTCTTTGACAAGTTTTTCCTGGATAAAGAGAAAGGTGGCTACTTCTCACATGTCGATCCGGTTAACTTTAATCCTCATGCGGAATCCCTGGGAAGTGATCGCGCACGTAAGAACTGGAACTCGGTCGGCGATCATGCACCTGCCTACCTGATTAACCTCTGGCTGGCAACGGGTGAAGATAAATACGCAGATTTCCTGGCTTACACGGCTGATACCATCGCCGAGCATTTTCCAGACTATGAACATAGTCCCTTCGTCCAGGAACGCTACTTTGAAGACTGGAGTCCTGACCAGAGCTGGGGCTGGCAACAAAACCGCGCGGTTGTGGGGCATAACCTCAAAATCGCCTGGAATTTGATGCGTATCAATAATATCCGCCCCAAAGAGCAGTACGTGGAACTGGCAAAAAAGATCGCGGCCATTATGCCCGCATCGGGCATGGATGCACAGCGCGGAGGTTGGTACGATGTCGTGGAGCGCGAACTCGCGGATGGTGAGGAATGGCATCGCGTTGTCTGGCATGACCGTAAAGCCTGGTGGCAGCAAGAACAGGCCATTCTGGCCTACTTGATCCTCAATGGCTCTCTGAAGGATGAGGAGTATCTGCGCCTGGCGCGGGAGTCCGAATCATTCTACAACGCATTTTTCCCTGACCACGACAGTGGAGGAGTGTACTTCAACGTTCTGGCCAGCGGCATGCCCTACCTGTTGGGCACAGAGCGGCTGAAGGGAAGCCATTCGATGTCCGGGTATCACTCTTTTGAGCTGTGTTATCTGGCATCAGTCTATACGAACCTGCTTATCACCAAACAACCCATGGACTTCTACTTTAAACCACGCCTGAACGCCTTTAAGGACAACGTTTTGCGTGTCCAGCCTGATATTCTGCCTCTGGGAAGCGTGCGCCTGGAGCAGGTCTGGATTAATGACGAAATCTACGATGACTTTGATCCAGAGAACCTGATCATCAATTTGCCTTCAGAACACGAGCAACATTTTCTGGCGCATCGTCCCGATTGGACAGGCAAGCCAACGATGACCGAGACTCCAGAACGGCGACTGCGGGTGCGTGCTCGTCTCGTCCCGACAGGCATTTTCTTCGACGCCGTGCTGAACGCCACGGACGACGCAATGGAGTTGATACTTTCAGGGAAGTTAGACAGCGTTGCCGAACCGGTTTTCGAGGCGGAACTGAACAAGATCGTCGCAGCTAAACCCAAACAGTTGATTCTGCGCCTGGATAAACTCGAATCGATCACCAGGCAGGCCGCGCGTGCGTTAGGCTTTGTTAGTGCAAAACTTCCTCTTTCAGACCAGATCTATGTAACCGGAGCAAATCCTGAGGTACAGGCGATTCTGGAACAAACCCAGGTCTGGGAGGAATTTAATACGCTGGCCGTTCCTGTTAACAGCTAAACAGCGTTCCCAAAGGAATAAAACAACAGAAAATGGCAAGACGGCTGGGCAATTTATTTGCACCTGCCCGTCTTGCCCAAAAGTATCTAGCAAGAAAGAAACGGGCCGTAAGAATCTTGGTACGAAGAATCTCATCGGAAGGCCCCTATGTAGAGCCGTTTGTATGGATGGCCTGAAGGAGAGTCTGAATTTATGATTAAACCAATTATCCTATCGGCAGATGATGATCCTGAGGTACAACAAGCCATTGGAAGGGATCTGCACCGCGAGTTCGGTAAAAGTTTTCGTATTATACAGGCAGATTCGGGAGTCGGTGCACTCGCGATCTTGAAGCAGGTGAAACTGCGCAATGATCCATTGGCGCTTTTTCTTGTAGATCAGCGCATGCCCGGACTGACAGGAGCAGAATTTCTTGTCCAGGCCATGAAGATCTTTCCAGACGCCAGGCGCGTCTTGCTGACCGCGTATGCGGACACCGAGGCAGCTATCAAGGCTATCAATACAGCCAGAATAGATTACTATCTTATGAAGCCCTGGGATCCGCCTGAGGAGCATCTGTATCCAATTTTGCACGATCTTTTAGAGGATTGGCTTGCGAAGTACCAGCCGCTCTTCCAGGGGGTGCGTGTCATTGGACACAAGTGGTCGTCCCAGGCTCATGATATCAAGGATTTCCTGGCGCGGAATCAGATTCCTTACCGTTCGCTGGATATTGAGATCAGCACAGAAGCGCGTATTCTCCTGGAAAGTGCTGATATCTCCGAGAAAACGTTGCCAGCGGTCATTTTCCCTGATGGGTCATCACTGGTTACACCAGGCTATATACAGCTTGGTGAAAAAGTTGGCTTAAAGACGCATGCAACACGACCCTTTTATGATCTGGTAATCGTAGGAGCCGGTCCTGCTGGCCTGGCGGCAGCGGTCTATAGCGCATCTGAGGGCTTACGTACAGTATTAATTGAGCGCGAGGCGTCCGGCGGCCAGGCCGGCACCAGTTCGCGCATCGAAAATTATCTGGGCTTTCCGGACGGTCTGAGCGGTGGAGATCTTGCTCGCCGCGCCGTGGCCCAGGCGATGCGTTTTGGGGTAGAAATTTTGTCTCCCCAGGAGGTCAAAGCGCTGCATATCGAGGGTTCGTATCGTCATGTGACTCTCGCCGATGGCTCGGAACTGGGCTGTCACTCCGCTATTATCACGACAGGAGTTTCCTATCGCCTGCTGAATGTTCCTGGGATGGAGCATTTAACAGGAGCCGGGGTTTATTATGGAGCTGCGCTCAGTGAGGCCCTTTCCTGTCAAAACCAGGATATCCACATTGTTGGTGGTGCCAACTCCGCCGGGCAGGCTGCCGTATACTTCTCGAACTATGCCAGTAGCGTGACCTTGCTGGTCAGGGCCGATTCCCTGGCAAAGGGGATGTCGCAATATCTGATCGATCAGATTGCCCGCATCCCTAATATCGTTGTGCGAACAGAATGTAACGTTGTCGAAGTCCATGGGAAGGATTATCTGGAGGATATCAGCATCGCTGATGGAAAAACAGGCCTGACGGACCGTGTTCCCTCTGCCGCATTGTTCATTTTTATTGGCGCTATGCCGCGCACAGATTGGCTGACAGGTGTTCTTGCACGTGATGAGCAGGGCTTTATCCTCGCAGGCGTTGATGTACTGCGTGCGAACGACCGCAAATTTACCTGGTTGTTGGATCGCCAGCCCTTTTTGCTAGAGACCAGCATGCCTGGGATTTTTGTGGCCGGTGATGTGCGGCATGGATCAATCAAGCGCATTGCATCAAGCGTAGGTGAAGGATCAATCTCGGTTCAGCTTGTTCATCAATATCTGCACGAGGTCAAATGATGCTTGATATACTACACCAGGTGCCACTCTTTTCATCATTGTCGGCGAAACAGATCCAATGGATCAAAGAGCACGTCTGCGAGAAGCGGCTCATACCAGGAGACTTGCTGTTTTTTGAAGGTGAGCCAGCCGTACATTTTTACGTTTTGCTGTCCGGAACGCTCCAGATCAGCCGCCTGATCGGCGGCCTGGAGATGGTTCTGGTTACGCACCAGGATGGCTCATTCACCGGTGAAGTACCTCTCCTCACCGGTACCCCCTATGTTGCTACTGCACGCGCTCTTGACGCCTGCCATCTACTCATGATGAATTTGAATGATTTCCGTATGATGCTGGTAATCTGTTCCCCTGTCATGAATACTATTCTGGCAACTATGGCCAGCCGGATGCAAGTGACGGAGTCGAAACTGAAAGAACGCGATAAATTCATAGCGCTGGAGAAGCTGGCAGCCGGTCTTGCGCATGAATTAAACAATCCGGCGTCGGCTGCTCATAATGCCGCCGAGCACCTGAATACACTCTTTCAGGAACTCCAGGCGGTGGAGCACAGGCTACGGGAGAAGGGTTTGAGCCCTGCCCGATGGCGGTACCTGGATGAGTTGCGGAAACGGGTAAGCAGCCATCCAGTCTCATCCATATTGAATGCGTTTGAAAAAAGCGATCGCGAGGAAGAAATCTCAGAATGGCTGGTCAGCCATGCTCACATTGACGGATGGAAGCTGGCTCCTGTATTTGTGCGAGCCGCCCTGACGGTGGAAGATCTGCAAGGGTATGCCAATGACCTCATAGCATTGGGTGCTGAAGATGAGCAAATGCCTGCCAATGATCTCCATTCTGAACTCCTGGGGGATATATTCACCCTGTTGGAAACGACGCTAGACATCCAGCAACTCACTTCGGTGGTCGAACAGAGCATGCGGCGTATCTCCGACCTGATCAGGGTTTTCAAAGGCTATTCGTACATGGATCAGGCTCCCATCCAGGAAGTTGACATCAACGAAGGCATCGAAAATACACTGGCCATTCTCAGCTATAAAATCGCGGAGAAGATTACGGTCATACGTGAGTATGACACGACCTTACCTCTGATCTGTGCCTATACCAACGAACTCAACCAGGTATGGACAAATTTGCTGGATAACGCAATTGATGCCCTTAACGGACAGGGGCATATCTGGATTCGTACAGCGCGAGAAGGGGAAACCCTGTGCGTGGATATTGTGGATGATGGACCAGGTATTCCGCCAGAGATCCAGTCGCGTATCTTTGAACCCTTTTTTACGACGAAAGACGTTGGAAAGGGCACAGGTTTGGGGTTGGATGTCGTTTACCGCGCTGTGGTGGGCCGCCACCATGGGGATATTCATGTCTTTTCTCAAGCTGGCGAGACGCGTTTTCAGATCCGCCTCCCGCTGAAAACACCCAGGGGAAAAAAATAGGAGCAACAGGCACGAGTAAGCATACATCATTACCCGAGCTAAAATGCTTCTCTACAAGGCCCCGCGAAACGTTTGCGGGGCCTTGCCAGTTGTAGATACCTCGCCCGCTTCATCCTTGCACACGTTATCATTGGTACATACCTCTCTCTCCTCCACCTCTGTTTTAATCAGCCATGATAGACGTCAGGTAAATCAATATCGCGCAAAGATATCGATTCTACTTCGTCGTCCAGAAACCATACCGCTTCACGCACAAATGATCTTTCCAGCTTCACTAGATAGAAACACATGTTGTCATCAATTTCGGACATCATATCCACCACCTGGATGGTTCCTGTTAAACCCCTGAAAGGGGTATAACCGCTGATGTACACTCTGTTTCCTGCCTGCATAACGTTCTGTTTCATGAATCGTACGGCTTGCATACTCACACACCTTTGTTGTGAGAAAAACGCCGCCCTCCCTTTTTGATGTTTGTACAAGAGACGGACCTCTGCCTGTCACCTTATGAGGAGGTCCTTCCGCCCTGAGGTACCTCCCGATACAGAAATTATGCCATATTGTGCTCTGTTATCACTTAATATTCACTCTATTTGAGACCTTCTCTCCACACAGAATATGAGAGAAAACCCTCTCTATCTGCTGCTTTATTATTCATTTTATGTCATTAAGAGCATCTGATGTATATCAAGAAAGGGATGCACTAAAAGCAGCGGTTATAAATGCGACGTGTTTTGACAGATAGATAAAATAGTCGTATAATACGATACTCAGTAAGTACTCACTTATGTTCAAAGGTTGAACATCTTCTTCTTCGCGGAAGGAAACAGGAGATCAAGGCCATGTCATGTATCATTCGCAACAGTATCACCATCAATTTGCCAATCGAGACCGTTTTTGCTTTCGTCACTGATCCCGCAATGTCCGTGCACTGGCAGACGAATCTTATCGCATCCAAAGTTCTTACTTCCGGTCCGATGGGTCTGGGTACTCGTGTCGAAGATATCTGGCAGGTAGGGAGAGGAAGCAAGCAGAATATGTGGGAAATCACGGTATATGAACCGCCTATTAAGCGCGATTACATTTATATCGACAAATCTCGCTCTTTTCAAGAAACAAGTAGCTTGCTTTTTACCTTTGTTAATAATAGGACGCTCGTTCAATCAATCGTAACTATAGAGACTCATTTCCCTTTTACTCTGTGTTTGCCGCAACGCCGATACCAGCTGCAACTACAGAATGAGAGAAATTATGCTCAGCTCAAACGGTTTCTGGAAGCCGAAAAAGCGCCCTGACGATTGTTTCCATGCTCGTATTTTATTCTCCCCTTATGCCTGTATCAGGGACGCTACCAGGCAAACATCTAACACATTAGAAAGACGGAGATACCAGAGTTGTGCACAGGAAAAAAGGCGAACAAACTCGTCTGCGCTTCCTTGAGGCAGCAGAACGACTGATGCGTGCCAAAGGATTGGCAAAGGTGACCACCAAAGTTATTGCGCAGGAAGCAGGTTATTCTGAAGCAACGCTCTATCTTTACTTTAAATGTAAAGAAGACCTCTTCCTCGCGGTAATATATCGACACATATCTATTCAAAAGGATGTAGTTCCAAATGTGCAGAAGTCGGTGAGTGCCCATCTAGCGGAGATTTCCCTGGCTGCAATGACCTCTTACAGAGAAACTGTGGCTCTCATAGCCTGTTTCTTTGCCGATGTAGAGTTACTTACCCGCCACCAGGAGATTATGCATTTCTTACGTGAGGCCCCTGAGAGCGTTTATGCGCAAATAGCCAGATATATTGAAGCAGAACAGCGGCTCCACCGCATTTCTCTTCAAACTGACCCGCACAGCTGCGCGGCCCTTCTGCTGGGTGCCTGTTTTCATTACGCGTTTTTTTCACAATTTCTGGGAGAGCGGCTCCTGGAGATAACCGATCAACAATTTGTTGAACGCCTGGTGCGAATGCTCATTATGGGTATTGACCGGGGAGAAGGAGAGCTTTTTTGAAGAAAATGTAAAGCCAGGCCACTCACGCAGGAACCCTCTTCTCGCTGTAGGTCGCGAGAAGAGGGTTCCTGCGTGAGTGACTTCCCTATCAGGATTTCTCAAAAAAAAGGTGTTTCTCCCCACCCACCCACCCTTTCTTAGAGGCCTGGAGGCGGCGCTGCCCCCAGGCCTCTAAGAAAGGGTGGGTGGGTGGGGTTTGGCAAAAGCTGAAAAGAGACTTTTGAGAAACCCTGACTTCCCTATCCAACATGGTTTACATGTCCGATAAAGCTGCTATTTCTACCTGCATATAAGGATAAAGTGGCAGTGATTCCAGGGTTTCCTGGAGCTGGTCACGCGACTCTGTCTGGATCACAATCCAAACCTGGGAAAGATCTGAGCTAACGTAGAGGGTCTCCACACGTTTTTGCTCTTTTAGATCTTTTATATGGCTTTGCTCTTGAGGTATAAGCGCAAGTATTGCCGATCGATCCTGAGATCTGAAGCTTGCGCTAACCATGAATTTCATACGAAACTTTGCCTTCCCTTTCACCTTACATATGCACGACTCCGAGTTGACGCATCAGACTGAGGTCGTCGCGTACAGCCCAGTGTTCGGCAATCTGACCGTTAGACACGCGCACTATATGGATCTGAGCCTGTGAAATACGCTTGCCTGTGGCGGGAATACCCATAAAAACACCGTGATGGGTGCCACTAAACGTATTTCGTATGACTACTTTATCGCCATCGGCAAGTAAATCGTCAATCGAGAACTGAACATCGGGAAACGCGGAGCGGTACATCATCACAAGCTGCTTGAATGACCCTGGTCCGGGAGGAGACCCTGGGGCCGCGTGGTTTGTAAAACCACTTGAGATCAGTTCATCGGCAGTGGCCAGATTTCCTTTGTTAAACAAATCTTCCCAGGTTCGACGAACAAGCGCTTTGTTTTCCTCTGACATAAATCTCCTACTTTCTTTAACCACGACATTTCAACAAAAACACTAGCCAGGGGTGCAGCCCCTTGCATCCCTGCTTTTCTTATCTATCAGGCTTCACCTGATAGAGCACTAAAGACGAGCGTTTGCTACGGCCTGTGTCAGCGCTCTTCTGGCATAGACTTGAACGAGTTGCTTTTTATAAGCGATTGAACCATTGATATCATCAATAACCTCAATCTCTTCACTTGCAACGCGGGCAGCCTCTTTAAGGGTTGACTCTGAGCCACTGGTTCCAATAACCATACTGGCAGCTCGTGACCCCTGGATTATGAGGTGACTGGCACCCGAAACGGCGAGACGAGCGGAACGTATTTTTCCTGCATCGACACTGACCCATGCGGCAACGCCAGTGATTGCCCAGCCGCTATGACCTCCACGCACACCAAGCTTATCATACCCCCACCCCTCACCGGGCCTACTTTTAGGGAACCGGATAGCCACAAGCACTTCGTGGGGTTTTAACGCGCTCTGGCAATTATCTAGAAAAAAATCATCGGCGGCAATTTCACGCTCTCCGTCAACTGACCGTGCCAGTATTGTACCGCCAAGGCAGAGAGTTGCACAGCAGGCATCGCTGGTCTGTTCCGCATTGGCAACGGCACCACAGACAGTGCCCATGCGGCGCACTTGCCGGTCAGCTACCCAGGAGCAAGCATGAGCCAGCAGGGGCACATCCTGACGGAGTACCTCGTGCCCCATGGCAATGGCCTGAGTCAATTTGGGTCCAACCAGGACCGTATCGCCCTCGTCCTGCACTTGAATAAGATCATGGACATGGGTAATATCGATCAGTGTTGAAGGAGTAGTAAAACGTTGCTTCATTGAAGGAAGCAGGCTCTGTCCTCCCGCAAGTATTTTCGCTCCCGCTTTCGTTGCCAGCAACTCCATGGCTTCCTGGAGCGTTTCTGGTCTGTCATAATCGAATACGCCTGGATACATCTGCTTATTCTCCTTTTGCCTGACGAATAGCTTCCCAAACCCTACAGGGGCGGAGCGGCATATCGATGTTGTGTACCCCCAGAGGTGCGAGTGCGTCGAGGACAGCATTGACCAGGGTTGGGGGTGCTGCGATTGCGCCACCTTCGCCCACTCCCTTGACACCCAGTGGATTAAGTGTCGTAGGTGTTTGCATACGTTCAACCTCAAATGAGGGAAGGTTCTCTGCCACAGGCACGCGATAGGATTTGAGTGAGTCACTCAACAGGTCTCCATGCTCGTCATAGATAACCTCTTCCGACATCGCCTGGCCAAAGCCTTGAGCGATACCGCCATGGATCTGTCCCTCAACAATCATTGGATTGATAACGTTGCCACAGTCATCGACACCAAAGTAGCGCCGTAAATGCACATCGCCGCACTCGATATCTACCTCAACCACTGCGAGGTGAGCACCATATGTCCAGACTATGCCAGGTGGATCGAAAAATGCCACCGACTCAAGCCCGATTTCGAGGCCTTGAGGAAGTTCCGTCGGCTGGTAGGCCTTGGCCGCGATCTCCTTCCAGGTCAGCTTGTTCTGTGCATCTGGCGCAGTATAAGCGGCTCCATCCGCGAAACTGACCTGATCTGGCGCGGTTTTGTACGTTCCCGCGACAATCGCTGCCGCTTTGTCACGAACTCGCTCTGAGGCCTGGAGAACTGCGGTTCCTCCCACTGCGGCAGAACGACTGCCGAAGGACCCTATGCCGAGTGGATTGCCCAGAGTATCGCCGTGCAATACGGTGATGCGCTGCATGGGGATCTGAAGAGCATCGCTGGCAATCTGTGACCACGCGGTCTCGTGTCCCTGGCCGGCAGGGCTACTCCCTGTCGTAATCGTTACGGAGGCATCAGGGTTCACGCGGACAGTGGCGACTTCGGTGAGCGAGGAGGGGAGTCCATAGTTACTATACGAGAGGCCTGCCCAGGCTGAAATCGGGGATGGCGCAAGCCCGCCAGGCTCTACAAAGGCACAGAGACCAATGCCCAGATAGCGGCCTTCCTGTCTGGCCTGCTCCTGTTCCCGGCGGAGCTCGGCAATATTCGCGCGATCCAGCAGATTTTGTAAAAGCTTGCTATAGTTACCTGAATCCATCTGTATACCAAAGGGTGTGGTGACCGGGAACTCCTCTGCCTGCCAGAAATTTCGCAAACGAATTTGTGCCGGGTCCATATGGAGTTTGCGAGCCATGAGATCTACCATACGTTCGAGACAATAAATTGCTTCTGGTCTCCCAGCGCCGCGATACGAATCTGTACACATTTTATTCGTCATCACGCAGGAGATTTTGAAATGTGCGACAGGTATCTTATAGTTTCCAAGCGAGGCCATCTGACCCAGGCCAGGAATGCCCGCTGTAAAGCACTGGCTATATGCTCCCATATCGGCAAATCCGGCCAGTTCATAGGCCAGGAAATCGCCATCTTTGTTCGCTATGAGCGTGCAGTTGACGGTCCAGCCACGACCGTGCGTGGTCGCGGCCATAGCCTCTTTACGCGTTTCAGTCCAGCGTACTGGCTTTTGCAGCTCGCCAGAGGCAAAGAAAACAAGTATTTCTTCTGTATAGAGATTGAGTTTTGAGCCAAAGGCACCACCCACATCGGGCGAGATAACGCGTACCTGGCTGAAGGGGATGTCAAAGACCTTGCTCAATGCTCCGGCCACGGCAAAGGGCATCTGAGTGGAGGTCCAGAGCGCAGGTCTGGCAGGATTCCAGTCGGCGAGAACGGCACGCGGTTCAAGGGCCATAGGAATAACGCGCTGATTTACCAGGCGCTGTGTGACAACAACAACGTCGTCACGGGCCTTCATTTGCGCAATGGCTGTAGCATCTCCACCTTCGATCACATTAATGGTATTGGAAGGGAGGTCGTCGTGGATCTTTTGCGCGTCCGTAGCCGCCTTTTCCAGGTCGATAACTGGCGGAAGAACATCGTACTTGATCTCAATGGCGTCGGCGATATCCCGCGCCACATAGCGATTGTCGGCCACAACCATGGCGATAGCTTCGCCCACATGGCGAACGATGCCATCGGCCAGAAGCGGGCGCATTTTTCCCAGCGGAACCTGGGCCAGTAAAGGGCCGAGCTGGCGTACCTGCTCAATGGTATAAATGGCGTGTACACCTGGCATCTGTTCTGCTCGCGAGGTATCGATTGAGCGAATGAGCGCGTGAGCATAAGGGCTGCGCACAAAGGCAACCTCCAGTTCGCCAGGAAGTTTGATGTCATCCACGAAGTGCCCCTGCCCGCGCAGCAAGGGAAGATCTTCGCGTCTGCGTACCGGTGTTCCGACCACCTGTGTAGTTCCGACCGTTTGTATACTCATGAGTGCACCTCCTCAGCCCTTTCTGTGGGGGCCGTGCCCTGCATTTTATCGGCTGCGTCTTGAATGGCTCTAACGATATTGTGGTAACCGGTGCAACGGCATAAATTTCCCTCTAACCCGCCGCGAATTTCCTGTTCAGAAGGAGCAGGGTTCTGCTTGAGCAGATCAAGCGCGGAGAGGATCATGCCAGGGGTGCAATAGCCACACTGAAGGCCATGCATTTCCCGAAAACTCTCCTGGAGGGGATGAAGGTCATTTTTGTTGCCTGTCGTCGCATGTAGCCCTTCAATCGTCGTGATTTCGCTGTCTTGAGCCTGAACCGCGAGAACAGTGCATGATTTTACGGCATAGCCATTCATTAAAACAGTACATGCTCCACAGAACGTCGTTTCGCAGCCCACGTGTGTGCCGGTCAGGTGAAGCTTTTCCCTTAAGTAGTGCACAAGTAGCAGGCGCGGCTCAATATCCTGTTGAGTAAGCTGACCATTGACAGTCATCGAGATCTTCACGTAGGTACCCCTTCTTTTTCTATCCTGCCTTGACCGGGTCAGGCGCGTTTACCTGACCCGGCGCGTTCAGTAGCTAGCCCTCATAGCCGTACGTTGTCCAGTTTTGCAATACCCGTTGCTGAATTTCAGCAGGCCAGAGATGCTTGAAAGAGGTGCGTCGGGGCTTCGTTGCCGGTGTCCAATCGTCATGTGAAAGACAATTGTAGACCGATTTGGTACTCTTATATGAGAGCTTTTCTTTTG
Source organism: Ktedonobacteraceae bacterium (assembly GCA_034438135.1). Lineage (GTDB taxonomy): Bacteria > Chloroflexota > Ktedonobacteria > Ktedonobacterales > Ktedonobacteraceae > Paraktedonobacter. Next base: position 25,723 of record DAOTTL010000084.1, read on the forward strand.
AATCCAGGAAGATAAGGATGATATTGCTCGGTTCATCGTTGAATATCACTTCGCGGCCCGGATGAGTGCGGGTGGCGAAGGCCCAGATCATCTCGTTCGTATTGGTCGGATCTACGTCGTCTTCCATGAGAATGATCTTGGGGATGCCGAAGCCAGCTTTGGAGTCAAAGACGATCTGGCCAACTTTCTGACAGAGCTGGGTGCTGTTCAGATCGATTTGCTGACGCCAGTCCTGAGGTACTGTGATGACCAGAAAATGGCAGGCCGCTTCCAGGGTCATCCAGGCTGTTGTGACTGGAACTTCGTGGGCACGCAGGTCGGAGAGGACCTGCGCGGCGTGGGGTACGCCCATAACGGTGTGATCTTCTTCCACTGGCTCTCCAGCTGTGACGACCGGGAGGATGGCGTTGTTGCGGTAGGTCATGGCGGTGATATGGAAGATGGGCTTGAACGAGCCTTCGGACGACTCATAGCCTGCATATTCACCCATGGGTCCTTCCATGACGGTCTCATCGCGTGAGATAAAACCTTCAATGACGATTTCTGCGCTGGCCGGTACGAGGAGATCAACCGTTTCGCAGCGTACAACCTCCACAGGCTCTCCGAAGTATGCTCCCATATATCCCGCTTCATCTACATGTGCTGGCAGAGGCATGCCACCAATAAAGGGGATAAACGGTTCAACGCCCAGGGCCAGCGCGAAGGGAGTTGGTTTGCCGAGTTTTTTCCACTCAGCATCAATCATCCCCCAATGCTGATTAGGGACGACCAGACCTGTCATACGATTCTTATCAACCACCATTTTGCGCGTAATCGACCAGTTGGTCCAGCTTTTATCGGGCGTCTGCGCGACCGTAATGCCATAGGTGTCAATGTAGCGTCCGCCGTCGCCGGCGTGAATAAGGGGGGTTGGTATACGCAACAGGTCAACATCATCGCCTAAAAGGCGATTTTCTTTGCAAGGAGCGGTGGCTACTTCGCGTGGAGGGATGGGTTTTTTTGTGGGCATGTCGGCCAGGGCCTCAATGATGTCTTTGCCGCTGGCATAGGGATCAAGCCCAAGCGCAAGCGCGATGCGTGAGAGTTCCAGGCCTGGCTGTCGGCTTACTCCACCTGGCGCTCCAAGGATACGAAAACCAGCAGGATAGCCGGAAATCGAGTTAAAAAGTGGAGCTGGCGCGCGAAGATCATACGAGCGACGGATGATCGCTCCGATTTCCAGATTCCAATCCACTTCTGTGTCAATGGATTGTAGCTCGCCGATCTCCTGGAGGGCCGCGATATAGGCTCTCAAGTCCTTTAGACGTTTCATGCTTTTTCTCCATAGAATATGTAGCCAGGCATATGGCCACCTTATGCAACAGGGTATCCCGGAGAGATTAGAAAAAACACATGCGTGCGCGTAATCAGGCTCCTCACAAGGGTACCTCAACTAACTCATCTACATCGTTCAGCGTGGGCGTTTCTCGCCAACGCTGCATGCCCTCCATCTCGATATCGAATAGATCCAGTACGCGTCCGATTGCGTGATCAACAAGCTCCTCAATGGTCCGTGGTCGGATATAAAAGGCAGGCACAGGTGGGGCGATAATGCCTCCATTTTGAGTGACTGCGAGCATATTTTTCAGGTGCCCTGCTGTCAGCGGAGTTTCTCGCAACATGAGTACCAGGCGACGACGTTCTTTCAAAACAACATCGGCAGCCCGCGTGACCAGGTTGCTGCTAATGCTCTGCGCGATCTCGCTCATTGTGCGGATTGAACAAGGAGCGATGATCATACCCATTGTTTTGAAGGAGCCACTGGAGATAGCGGCTCCGATATCGGTAACAGGATACCAGACATCAGCCAGGCCGCGCAGTTGTTGCGCCGAGAAATTGGTCTCATAGGCACGCGTCATCTCCCCTGCTTTGGTCACTACCAGGTGAGTTTCAATGTTCTGCTCCTTCAGTACCTGGAGCAAGCGCACACCATAAATGATGCCAGTGGCTCCAGTAATGCCAATAATCATGCGCTGTGGTGCTTTCATAGCTTGCTCACCTTCTTCTCTGTCTTTTCTCGAAAATTAGCGGCGTATGACGCCAGCATCACTGACATTATGCATCTGACCGGGATGGAGCAGACAGGCTCCCGAAGTCATTGTCCAGTCCGGTGATTGGCCGTCTGTCTGTCTTCAGAAGCTGGACTTGAGAGAGAACCATGCCCAGGGAGGAGCGAATCAGGTTCCTTCCACAGCAAGCCTGGACAGGCTTGTTCGCTCCTCTCTGAAGCATGGCATTCCTTCACAGGAAAACCTTCAAACATTTTTAAAAAGATAGTTGGCGTGGTCCGCGCGGTAAAGCGAGATCACAGTCCTCTGACAGCTATTCGGGAAAGCCTCCGAAGATCTCGACGCCGTACTTTTTCGCTACTGAGATGATATGATCCATATCAGGTGGACCACTCGGGGGATTCTTCTCTCCCAGGGCATAGATGAAGTTCTCAAAGCCTGAGGGAGTCAGCGAAAGCTGCAATCTGGCGGTCGCGCCTTCGGCGCGGAAGGCATGGGGAATGTCGCGAGGAGCAAAGACATAGGTGTCCGGCGTTGCATCGATACGCTGGTCTCCTACCCAGATGGTAACGTTGCCTTCAAGCACGTAGAAGGATTCATCTTCGTTGTGATGAACGTGCAGGGGCATACCAACGCCAGCAGGAAGGATCTGTTCAAAGAGGCTATAAGCGCCTTGAGTCTGTTCGCGAGTCGCCCTTACCATGGTGATCACTCCTAGAAACCAGGGGGCTGGTGCCTCGTCCCTGGTCTGTGTGGAGATTTGAGCTGTCAATGCCATGTCCTTTTCCCTTTCTTTTCATTATCATTTTCATCAGAAGAGCAAGCTCTCTTGTTCAGGAGATTACCACGAGAAGCTTCATAAAAACTCTATCTTCCCTCTATATTGCGAATGACTGGCCTGACATTCCTGCACGGTCATTGCATGATCTCGCAGGCGATCACACAAAATCGTTGGCTCAAGCCCGTCAGCTTATGCGCAACATCGTTTGAAATCACTGGTTCCCTGTCCTGGTTCTCTTGCACTATTGTCCTACTATGTACCTTTTAAGAAATATTCTCCCTATTAGCCCTTCAATTACCTAAAACGTGCCGATCGTTAGTTGCATAGAGAAGACGAAAGAGGTACAATAGCGTCAGGTTCCATATCAATCGATCTGGTAATATGTTGACTATGTTGAGAACAAAAAGCCTCTCAGCAAGCGACACATAACCAGTGATCACTCTCCAGACGCCGGTCAGCACAGCTTTGATGATAAAAGCTTCAGCAATCTGAGAGGAGATGATACACACTCAAAATGACAGTTTAGCGAGATAGAAGTATCCTTTCTGACGTGCGTTGCGTTTCATGAAATAAAGGGAGTTGATGGGCGCACGACGGGTCTGCCTCTGCATCCATCTTAGTATTGCTGATAGCTTCACACGGTATATTGGCTTGCTTGCATATGCTTTGCTGATAGCTAGAATGAGCAAATAGCGACTGGAAGTATTTTCGATACTTTCTCTGTTGCATTGACAGGTGGATTGTATGAAAAACGTGAGGAACGATCGAGAAAAAGCAAACGTACTTGTTGAAAGATTTGGCTTATCTTCCGAAAAGATAGGATATGAAGGCACTGAGCTTAGTAAGCTTGATCTCTCTGGACTTACTTTAACTCACATTCCACCTGAAGTCTGGGATTTTGGTAAATTAAAACATCTCTATTTGAACAATAACAAGCTAACTGGCATACCCGAAGAAGTGGGGATGTTATCTCTGTTAGAAACGCTTCATGTTTACAATAACAAATTGAACGTTCTCCATGATAGGTTATGGGAACTTGTGTATTTAGTAATATTGCGCCTGGATAATAATAGCCTCGATTATATCTCTGAAGGAATTGCGCAGTTAACGGCATTGCAAAGACTGGATCTGGATCAGAACCAGCTTACCCGCTTACCTGCTGAGATCGGGTATCTCACTTCCTTGCAACGCTTAGATCTGGATCAGAACCAGCTTACCCACGTGCCTGCCGAGATCGGGCAGTTGACTTCCTTGCAGCAGCTTTCTCTCAGTCAGAACCAGCTTACCCACGTGCCCGCTGAGCTATGGCAACTTACTTCCTTGCAACGCTTAGATTTGCATCAGAACCAGCTTACCCACGTGCCTGCCGAGTTAGGACAACTCACCTCCTTGCAACAGCTCTACCTGCATCAGAATCGGTTTACCCGCCTGCCTGCCGAGCTATGGCAACTTACCTCCCTGCAACATCTCTACCTGCATGAGAATCAGCTTACCCAGGTGCCTGCCGAGATCGGGCAGTTGACTTCTTTGCAGCAGCTTTCTCTCAGTCAGAACCAGCTTACCCGCCTGCCTGCCGAGCTATGGCAACTTACCTCCTTACAACATCTCTACCTGCATGAGAATCAGCTTACCGAGGTGCCTGCCGAGATCGGGCAGTTGACTTCCTTGCAATGGCTTAATCTGAGCCAGAATCAGCTTACCGAGGTGCCTGCCGAGATCGGGCACCTTACTTCTTTGCAACACCTCTTTCTGGATCAGAATCGGCTTACTCAGGTGCCTACCGAGCTAAGTCGGCTCAATTCCTTGCAACGCTTAGATCTGGATCGAAACCAGCTTACCCAGGTGCCCGCCGAATTACGGCAGTTAACCTCTTTGCAACGGCTCTATCTGAGCCAGAACCAGCTTACCCAGGTGCCTACCGAGATCAGTCAGCTTGCCTCTTTGCAGGAACTCTATCTCAATCGGAATCAACTGACGCAAGTGCCTCTTGATCTGGGCAACTTACATTCGTTACAAAAAATCGATATCGATTTTAATTCCGATATATTGACGCCTCCTCCCGAAATAGTTGCACGCGGCACACAGGATATTCTGGCTTTTTTGCGAGAATTACAGAAAAGCAGTGTCCAGCGTTATGAAGCGAAACTTGTCGTTGTGGGAGAGGGTGGCACAGGAAAATCTTCGCTGATCAAGGCGCTGCGAGGAGAAATTTTTGACTCGTCACTTTCCACTACCCATGGCATCGAAGTAAGTCGTTTAGCCCTCTCTCACCTTTCCCATGAGGTTCTCCTCAATATCTGGGATTTTGGTGGACAACATATCTATCATGCTACGCACCAGTTTTTCCTGACCAAACGCTCCCTCTACCTGCTTGTCTGGAACGCTCGCCTTGGTGCTGAACAGGGGAGGCTGGCATACTGGCTAGAAACCATCAAAGCACTGGCACCAGATGCTCCCATTTTACTGGTCGCAACACATATCGATGAGCGCAGTCCCGATCTCAATTATCAACGCTATAAAACCCTGTATCCTCAACTGACTGGAAACGTCAGTGTCAGCAACAAAGAAGATCTTGGCATCACAGACATCAAGTCGTTGCTCGCACAAGAGGCCTTCCGTTTGCCATTGATGGGTCAACCCTGGCCACAGAAATGGCTTGAGATGGAGCAGCGCTTGCTCGCTTCCTCCGAGAAACATATCAGCGCAGACCGCTACATAAGAGATTGTGAATCGTGCGAGATTGAAAAGGACATAGCCAGAGGAACCTTAGCGAGCTACCTCCACGACCTTGGTCGCATCCTCTATTTTCGGGATGACTATATTCTCAGTAACCTGGTCATCCTCAAGCCAAACTGGGTCACCAGGGCTATCAGTCGCGTGCTGGATGACGAACAGACAAGTGTTGTGCAAGGCGTTTTACCGTATGCTGAGTTACCACGCATCTGGGATAACGATGAGGACGGTGAACCGTACGAACCGTATCTCTATCCTGTGTTGTTGCGCCTCATGGAACGCTTTGAATTGACCTATCAGATCGAGTCTGAAAACGCCGGGGACCTCTCGACCGCCAGTCTGATCCCCCAACTCTTGCCACACCAGCCACCCATAGAGTTGCCTCCCTGGCCCAACCAGCCGCCCGATGGTCAATCACAGGTCGAGATCATCTATCGTCTGGACTTTGTACCGGCGGGCATTATGAGCCGCTTTATTGTCCGAACGCATCGATATACACGGGGTCTGCACTGGCGTGAAGGCGTCCTGCTTGAATATCAGAACCATCAGGCACGCGTGGAATTGAACCCGACTCCTGGCGAAATCAGAATATTTGTGCAGGGAACATCACCACAAAACTTCTTCGTGATTTTAATGAATACCGTTGATGTGATCCTGGCTCATTTCGAGGGCTTGCTCTTTCGGAGAGAGATCCCCTGTATCTGCCATTGGCAACAACCCGCATCGCAGGTCTGTACACGCTTCTATCGCTACGAGGACCTCGTACGTCGGATAGAGGCAGGTCGTCATACCGTTGAGTGTCCAGACACCTTACAGGACGTTTCTCTGCCACTGCTCCTCTACGGCATTCACAGCAGCACGCATGAGCAAGTCATGTCAGACATTCAGCAGGGACAACAGCGTATCCAGCAGGAACTCAAAGAACTCAAGCAGCTCGATAGCGCCATTCTGCAAAAGCTGGACCAGCAGTCAGAATTAATTGCGCGGAGCTTTGCGCGTCAGTGGAACCTGGAGATGCAGAAGATGGAGGCCGAATGTCCAAACATTTTTGTGCTGCTGGCCGGGAGTACCCATCTCTTGAACCCAAAGAACTGGATCAGTCGGGACTATCGTCTCTACCTGCTCTGTCAGCATCTACCAGGCCCACATCGCGTCGGAGAGGGCTACAGGGTACGAAAAGGAAAGGAATGGTGGAATACTCTTCAGCCCTGGCTTAACCTCCTGATCACCTTTCTCAAATTTGGTGTGCCTATGGGGCACGCCATTGGTGCGGTCTATGATGCGGCGGCCTTAAAGGAAATCCAGGAAACCCTGAGTCTCGTCGAAGAGATCATCAAAGACATTCCTGAGTTTATTGACATGGATACAGCAAAAACAGCGCTCCAGGCGTATAAAACAGAAGATCAACAACATGTAAACTCGTCGCTACGTGCATTTCATACGTTTCTCAAAGAGATTGACCCGGCACAAACATGGGGCAATCTCTGCAAAATTGTCACTCCCGACGGCAATATTCTCTGGCTGTGCGAGGACCATCGCAAACAATACGAGTCGAAGCAGGTGAAACTGGATAGCTAAGGCACCTTCGACGTACCACGACTGCCCAGCTTGCCCGCGTCGTTTCTTCCGCAATTGTTCCGTTAGAAGCGGTGCAAAGCGCCTTTCCCATTCCCGAACCGCCTCATAAGTGAACACCCATCCTCGCTCAAGGAACATCTCGGCGAGATCTCTCTCGCAGACTCAACTTGTATCGAAGTCGCCACACGACAACCAGGAGGACGACATCAGTGGGATATGCCAGGAAGTTGAACGGTGTTCCGGTGCGCTCATTGAAAAGGTGCTGCAAGCTGAGCAACGGAACATGCGATAGCCGGGCGTGGTTTTCTGGGTTTGTTCTCTGGTGGTCGTTGAGGCGCAATGTGGGCTGGTCATGCATCACTCCACTCCTTCGCCGATGAGTTGATGTGCTCAGCATACCTTGCAAACGATTACCACAGCAAGCCTTTCTCTGAATCCTGACAGAACCTTCTCAGGTGATCCCTTGACATCTCTCGATACAATACCTATCTAAAAGTCCCCTCTTTCGAAAAGAAAATTGACAAGCATACCTGCTATCTATTAGATTTAGAAAAATAAGTGAATAGATAGAGGCATGTGCTGTGGAAATTGCTACCGCCTTACTCAAAGCTCCTTATATTATGAATGAGGAGCAGCGCACGATTATCTCTCACAAACGCGGACCTCTTCTCGTAGTCGCCGGACCAGGTTCTGGGAAAACCCGTAGCCTTACGCTCCTCGCCATGAATCTGCTGCTGTGTGGGAATGCAGAACCATCGCAAATAGTCCTGTGTACTTACACAGAAAAGGCTGCCTATGAGTTACATGACCGTCTCACCTCTATTGCCAGGAATGTTCACTATCCAGGTGATTTATCTCAACTCAAGATAGGAACTATTCATGGTGTCTGTCAACAGCTTGTCAATGAATATCTGCATCACACATCTCTCAGCAGTGGATATGAAATGCTCAATCATTTTACCCAGCAGTTGCTCATTTTTGATCATCTGGAAGAGATTTGTCCGAAGAGCACCCTGCATTTCTTTCAAGACCGCTGGGGAACACGCTGGGATGTGGCCGGGAAGTTCAAATTCTATTTCGACACTATTGCCGAAGAACTTGTTTTTGAGACACTAAAGGCTGATGTTCCTCGCTTAAAAGCCCACCAAACGCTACAGGATACGTTGCTCCATTATCTCACGTATGCATATGATAACTATCGACGAGTGCTCGTAGACACGAACAGCACCGATTTCGCCCACCTTCAGAAATGGGCCTATAAATTGTTGCATATGCCGCATATCTCCGAGAAGATTATCAAGGGGATCCGCTATGTTCTCGTTGATGAGTATCAGGACACCAACTACATCCAGGAGCAGATTCTCATCTTACTTGCTTCCGGCTCTGATCCTAAAAACCTCATTGTCATTGGTGATGAGGACCAGGCACTTTATCGGTTTCGGGGAGCGACTGTGCGTAATATTCTCACCTTCATCACCGAAACATTTCCCGAGAGTAAAAAGGTTCTCCTGACTGCCAATTACCGTTCGCAGGCGGGAATTATTGCTATCTGTAATCAATGGATCAAGGATTTTGACTGGTCCAATGGCGATGGCTCTCCTTTACGAACAGAGAAATCCCTGCGACCCGGCTCTTCAGGACACCCTTATCTATCGACGATCTATGTTGATGCCACCGATGTTCAGAATGAGGCCGAGCAATTTGCCGATATAGTGGACAGGCTGAAAAAACAGCGCAAAATTGAGGACTACAGCGACGTTGCGTTCCTTCTGTACTCTGTGCGACCTGAGAAGAGCGAGCCCTATGTCCGAGCACTGAATAAGCAAGGCATACCAGTTTACTGTCCCCGTGCCAGAGCATTTTTTCAGCAAGAGGAAATCATGCTCTTACTCGGTTGCTTTGCTCGTATTCTTCACTATTCGGAAGAGCAAGCTGATGCTGAAGTAACCGATGATGCTTTTTCAGACTACCTTGCCAATTGCCAGCAGAAATTGGCCAGTTTCTGTCAACGGTTCCCCGTGCTTGCGAGAGAACTACAGCGGATTGAACAGGAAATGCATCTGCTCTGTGAAGGGAAAGACGTGTTCGATGGGCAGCGTCTGGCAGAATCTTTTTACCGGATGATTTTTGAAGACCCATTTCTCTCTTTTCAGCAACAAGAGCATATCAAAAACAACCTCGTCAGTTTCTCCCGGCTGATAGAAACGTTTCAGCGACACTATTGCCAGCATGCCGCTCCTACGGATGGACTGCAGGAAATCAGAACGTACTTCTTTGATCAGTTTTTCTTTTTCCTCTATCAAGACGGGGCGAACGAGGACGGGGATCAACAACAACCTTTCTTGAAGGGGCACGTTCACATTATGACGATCCATCAGGCGAAAGGATTAGAGTTTCCAGTCGTTCTCATTGGGAGACTGGATAAACTTCCGACACTTTCTCTGGATAAAGAGCGATTTATTTTGCAGCCCTACTTTCATCACCCCCCATTTGAGCCAGTGGGCCGCATCCCCGGGTATGATCGCAGACGCCTCTATTACGTTGCTCTTTCTCGTGCCAGGAATTTGCTCGTTCTCTCGGCAATTAGAGAACCCCATGCTGATTTTCGCAATCTATGTCAAGATACTCTTTTGTGGAAAAATCTACGTGATACGCTTCACACATTGCCAAAGTATGTGAATCCGAGAGAGGATGTGTTACCAAAGCCACGCTATGGCTTTACCACGCATATGCAGACCTATCAGACCTGTCCTCGTCGATATCACTATCTTTATGAGCATCGCTTTGCTCCTTCACACCAGGTAGATAGCTTCTTTGGCCAGTTAGTGCATCAAACGATAGAGCGACTTCATCGCGCAGCTCTTGATGGAGCATTTGCCGTGACCGATGAAGAACGTGTGCGAAAGATATTTGAGAAGATGTATACTCAGTTGCTTCGCACTTCTGCCCATCTGGTTACTTCTGCGGAGAAGGAGCGGGCTTTGCGCCAGGTGCTTACCTATTATCAGCAGAATCAACGAGAGATACGGAGTGTTCAAGCTGCTGAATTCCCTGTACAGATAGATCGTAATACTTATACATTGCAGGGGAAAATTGATCTGCTTGTAGATGGGGAAAAGGGATTAGAGGTCTTTGATTTCAAAACGTCTGTTCGCCCCACACAAAATTCTGCCCATCTCACCTTTTATAAACAACAATTGTATTTCTATGCTTACGCCCTTCAAAAATATGTCGGACAACTTCCTCAACGCCTTTGGCTTTATTGGACAGCAGAAGAGCAAAAAGAAAACGCGTTAATGGAGGTTGCATTTGACAAAAGCGATCTAGAAATGGCTGTCTCTTTTGTGGATGAGCTGGCAACAAAGATCCACAGAAAGCAATTTGAAGTGAAGGTACCCCCGGCTCCCGGAATCTGCCACACATGTGATATCCGACGTTTTTGCAAAAAAGAAGGACTTATATAGATGAGATAGCTAGAGACGTTGCAACTGCCATCAAGACTGGATAGCATGCATTTCTGAAAAAAATGCATCGTACAGAGGAAGCGGCTCTCCTGAAGAGGACGATGCAACATCTCAGTCTCAGAGGAAGTGCGGCACAGGAGGAGACAAAACCGTCAGAACCATCACTGTAGAATGGGCCTTCTTTTGGGAAACCGTCTCTTTCAGCCAGGGTGTAGCCTCTCTATCTTTCAAAGAGAAGAGTGATCTGTCACAAGCTTCATTCCTGAACAAGAAATCTCTTCCCATGATTGATACCAATCCAACAAAGCAATGTCAGGTTGAATGTGGCGGTCGTGTGAGACAGGCAGGCGCGAACGTGTGATAACGGCCTGTGTCCGTCGTGGAAGAACTACGTTCTGGGCGAGAGTCCGGTCCTCAAAGAACAGACGCAGAGCTGCTCGCTCTGACTGAAATGTATACAGGCTCTTGCCTTCATTCAGGCTATGGTGAAGATACTCCTCTGCCAGTTCCTGGGCATGAGCATCCAGTTGTTCCAGGGTCATAATCTGATGAGTAGCCCGTGCCCAGCGAGCAAAACGCACGAGATGCCCCTGTAAATCGTCCGGGTTTTGAACGAATGAATACGTTCAGTGCTATACGCCCAGACATGCTCACCTGCCGCTCGTAACGTTTGTTTCGCGGCACGGCGGCTCTGACCGATGGCCATTTTCTCTTCTAAACGATCGATGACCTCTTTGACAAACAAGGCTTTTACGATGCTGTCCCATAGTCTGCTCTGCCTGATCAGACCCTCACTTGCCAGCAGGGCCGCACTCTGGTAGGACACACAACGGGGAAACATTGCAGGGACACTTTACGAAGGAGAATGGTTGTTTGCTCGTTGAGGCCATGAGGAGAGCGGCAACGCAGCCTCCACAGGGCCAGGGAAAACGATCCCAGTTGGGAGAGTTCTGCGATCTTTTCACAGGAACTCAGGGAACCATCCCCAATCGTTTGGGTCTTCGTCTGCAAGTGCAGGACAGCAAATAACAATGATGAGAGTACAGAGAATACACTTTTGCTTATCTAGAGGCTTTCGACAGAGCGGACAGCCATGGACATGTTGCCCGTAGACTCGTTATTGCTCTTATGATTTTGAAAGAGACCAGTCAGCATACATCTTCAGGCAACGCTTCATGTCCATCCATCAAGGAGTACAGAGAACCGCTCGCGGAGTAACTGCTCGGCTCCATCCCCGAGCTGGTGGATCACGTCGCCAGCGGATTGTTGTTGCGTCACTAATCCTACGGCTTCGCCTGCATAGATAAAGGCGAGTTCGTAGTTTTTGCTTGCAATGGCCTCTTTGAGTTGTTGGCGAGCGTCGTCGGCGTGCAGGAGATCATCAGTGTGGGAATGCCACTGCTCCGTAAAACGATTACGCAGAGCGCGAGCGGGATACTGTGCGGGCCAGGCCAGACCTTGCGCCACATCGAAGGCACGGGTCAGAATGGTCTCTGTTTCCTGAGCCTGCACAATCCGTATTCGGGCCGTCTCGGTATTCTCACATTCAGGAGATGCCAGCAAGCAGGTTCCAACCCAGACGCCTGCGGCTCCAGCCGCCAGAGCTGCGGCGACTCCTCGTGGGGAAGCGATACCACCTGCCACAAGCACCGGCACCTGAACCGCATCCAGCACCGCTTGCAACAGAGGAAAGGTACTCACTTGACCGGTAACATGTCCGCCAGCTTCTGTCCCTTGCACCACAATGAGATCGACTCCGTCCCGCTCCGCCTGGAGAGCATCCGTTCGCGTGTTGACTTGCGTCGCCAGCAGGATACCATGCCGATGCAGCCGTTCCACATACGGAGCAGGAGAACCAAATGAAAGGGACATGAGAAAGGGGTGGGCCTGGATCGCCGCATCAAGCAGGTCAGGGCGCTGTTCCATCGCCCAGGCATGCATCCCAATTCCAAAACGCATCGACTCGTTTCCCTGAGCAAGAGCCGCTTCTCGGGTGAGAAACTCGACCGACTCCGTACTCCCGATGCCGATCATGCCCAGTCCGCCAGCTAGTGAGACGGCATGGGCCAGGCGTCCTCGTCCAACATAGGCCATGGGAGCACCAACAATGGGGTAACGCAAGTGCCAGGATGTCGTGAGAAACGTATGAAGCATAGAATACTCCTTTGCAGTCTTTTCTTTCTGAAAGCATCTTCTCTTCGAGAAGCTTCTCCCACTACTATAGGATGCGAATGCCAAAGATGCCAGAGCGGTGCTCTCTCGATCGACTGGTCTCCTGGCCAGAAAAATGAGCGCAGGCTTTTGGACGTAATTGTTCAAAAAACGGAAAACACATCTATCATGAATGAAGACTAGGAGAGGAAGGTGATGGACAGATATGGATAATCATGGATGATTTTTCGCGTTTTTTGCGTTTGACAAGCTTTTTCACAATT
>DAOTTL010000085.1:0-22594 GCA_034438135.1 Ktedonobacteraceae bacterium
TTCTTTATTGTATCACACAATATATCGTTTATGCTGTCAAGACTCTGTTGCCGAAGGCAATTCGTGGACGAATGACCCCATCCCTCATGCTTTTTTTGAGACATTTCGGACGCTGCGCTTTGCGCAGCGTCCGAAATGTCTCTTTTCTTTCTTGGGTGAGGTGGTTTCTATGAGCAAGAGATTTCGCCAACAAAGTCTTTTTGGATGGATGGTGGCAGCGCGACTGCGCTGCCACCATCCATCTTGTGCACCTGAGACGAGGTAAATATGAGTCATCCCTCATTTTGGCAAAATGAGCCAACGCTCTTTCTGGCGGCTGCGCCGCCAGCTTTTCAGGGAGAAATGACCGAGTTTGCTGCTTGCAAACTCGGTCATTTCTCCCTTTTCTCGGGGGTGGGGCGGCTTTGCAAGCCGCAGAAAAGTGAGGGATGACTCATGTTTTTAAATGGGGTGGGGTGGCCTGTCAGGCCTATGCCACGTCCTCTTTATCAATCGAAAAAGAGACATTTTACGATTGATAAGCAGATGTTTGTAGAACGCCAGCAATAGCAGAGATCAGTACCTGCAATTTAAAGGGTTTCTCAACCAGGACAGCCTCGGGAGCAATAAGCATGGCCCGATCAATTTCAGAGGATGTTGCCGCTGTACACATAACCAGGGGTAGACTACGAGTGCGAGGTGAAGCACGCAAAATGCGCAAAACCTCCAAACCCGGCATACCAGGTAGATGTAGATCAAGGATCAACACGTCTATTGGTAAAGAATGATATACTGCCAGTTCGCTCTTTTTATCAATTGTGGATAGTGGAGAAGTATCCAGCAAAAAAAGTGAGTCCAGACATGCCAGGGCATCATTGTAAGCGACCACATCATGACCAACATAGTTGAGCATTGTAATGCAGAGCTTTGAAATACGAGTGTTATCTTCCAGGAGACCAACTCGGGCCATAAGGTTATGTAAGGCTCCTTTTTCCCGTTGCAGCTTATTCATCTGATTGTAACAACCTGCGAGAGATATTGTCAAGCTTTCACGCACAAAGTTGGTAAAAAGTCCCGCTTTTTCCTCATCCATATCCCTATTTCAGGCTATCGACGAATAGTATTTTATACGCTACAATCTGAGATGTACACCCCTGCGTTGTACAAAGATGAACGGATCAGGAAAAATATGAGCGAACAACAAAAGGCAATGACCTTCCCTGTCGAAGTGGTACATTACGGGATGGGAAAAGAGATACAACTCTACTCTGACGAACTGGTTGTGGTAAGCCGAGAAGAGGCAAAAGAGTTTCATGTAGCGCTGAAATCGATTGAGCGGTTAATTCTTACTCCAGGTGATCCAATCCCTTCAAAGCTGATTTTACTGGGTGAACTCACCGACGGGTCAACAACAGTGCTGGTCGATGGGATGACCAATGCTCGCGATTTTCGCAAGATGCTGCCTCAGTTGCTCCAACTTCAGCCAGAACTCCAATTAGATCCGTCCGATATGGATGAACAGTTACGTCAGGCATTAAATAACCGCCGGGCCTGGAATTTAACCTGTTACGGAGCTATTATCCTCATTTGTATTCTACTCTATGTCCTCTATCTACTTGTCACATTTATCGGAATGCACCGATGACGCGTTCTCAATACGACCCTTCAGTCGTTCTGCCGATAGGCCTGGTCGAGTACATCCACTATATGCATGACGCGTATTTCGGTATGGGACTGACTCAGACCACTGTGGAGTTGTAGAAAACACCCCGGGTTAGCTGTAATGACGACTTCGGCCTCCGTGGCCTTCACATGCTCTATCTTACGTGTACGCAGACGCTTCGACATAGCTGGCTGAGTAATATTGTAGATACCTGCACTACCGCAGCAGAGTCTGGCTTCGGTCATTTCAACAAGTTCCAGACCTGGAATACGCTTGAGGAGAAGGCGAGGGTCCTCACTGATACGTTGTGCATGGACCAGATGACAGGGTTCCTGATACGTTGCATGCAGCTTTACTGTCCCTATAACTGGCTTCACTGGTTGGACAGCAAGAAATTCGCTAATATCACGCACTCGCTGACTAAAACGTATCGCCCGCCCGGCATAGACTGGATCGTCGCGTAAAATATGCGCATATTCCTTGAGCGCGGCCCCACAGCCAGCGGCGTTGTTGATAATAAGGTCAACATTGGAGCGCTCAAAGGCTTCAATATTGCGACGCGCCATCTCACGCGCGATGTCCATAGCCCCGGCATGGATGGTTAAAGCTCCGCAACAACCCTGACCGGCAGGTACCGAGACGCTACATCCATGAGCCCCCAGCACACGCAGGGTCGCCCTCTCAGTCTCAGCAAAGACGGTACTCATAATGCATCCAGCAAATAACGCCACCTGTGGCGGAACCCCTCCCTCCTCTGCTATGCCCACTCTTGCCTCATAACGCTGATTAGCCGCGATAAAAAAGACAGCGGGCAACCGGGGAAGTAAACTCTCCATCTCTGCCAGATGGAAAAGACGCAGTATACCCAGGTGACGCGCCAGCCACTGGAGACCCAATTTTTGATAGAGGTAGAGCAGACGGCTAAAAAACCGAAAGACGCGCAGATCGCTAAAGAGCTTGCGAAAAATAAACCAGCGGACCAGACGCATCCCTGGAGAAATAGATCGGGTTTTTTCAATTTGCGTACGTGCGGACTCAACCAGTTTGCCATATTGAACACCGGAGGGACAGACGGCTTCGCAGGCGCGGCAGTCCAGACATTGATACATCTGATGGACAAAGCCAGGATCTGTCAGGCTCAACTGGCCGCGCTGCACTGCTTCGATGAGATGAATTCGTCCACGAGGCGAGGAGGTTTCGTGCAAAGTTTCCAGATAGGTTGGACAATGCGGCAAACACATACCGCAGCGCACACACTGGTCGGTAATGCGCTCGTCGGGAATATCACGTCCATGGAAACCCTGCTTCTTTACATCGCTCAAGGCTCTTTCCTCTTTTTTTCCGACCACACTTGTCTTTAATAGATGTCTTTGCCAGATTATAGCACTCAGAGAAAGTGTGCCGTCCTGCTTCTCGAAACGACCTGTCTCTTCAGGACGTAAATAGTGTGTACGATACCTATTTTTATAACCTTGAATAGATTTTTTCAGCGAAAGAAAGGATACCGCAGTGGGAATTTCCCAATATCATGAACCAGCCGAAGAACTTTCACAGGAGACTCGCACGTTTGCAAGAATGATTGCTTCGTTGCAAGAAGAGGCCGAGGCGATTGGATGGTATCAGCAGCGTATCTCTATTGAGAAAAATGCCGAAGCCAGAAAAATTATGGAACATGCACAGGAAGAGGAGTTCCTCCATTTCTCAATGGACCTGGAGTTTCTTTTACGCCATACTCCTAAATGGCGTGTTGCCGCTGAAAATGTTCTCTTCCATCCAGGAGATATTATCGAGAACGCTGAGAAAGGCGAAGATGCGGAGGAGGAGGTCAAATAAGTTCTTTTAAAAAAGCAGAGATGGGCTATTTTGTGGGGCTTTCGCCTCGCAAAATAGCCCATCTCTGCTTTTTTGTCATAGGTGCTTGCTTTAGAGCCAGGAGAGTTTGAAGCGATCCAGGACACGGCGTACGGGTCCCTGTTTCCAGAAATCCTCGATGCCCAGGTGACGAGTGGCCCAGATGTAGATCAACAGGCCAGCCGATAGTTCACAGCCCAACTTGAAAATTGCGAAAATTGTGCCCAGGACGCCCAGAGATTCCGAGATAGTTGTCTGTAAGAGCAGATCGAGCAATGTGCGCAACAAGAGTACGCCCGCGCCCATCGCGATAGAAGCTAGCAAAACTCGGCCAGCAAAGTTTGCCAGCTTACGAAGTTGTAACATGCCAATCTTTCGTTGCAATAGCCAGATCATGACTGCGGCCTCAGCTAAGCCCGCTACGGACGTAGAAAAGGCCAGCGAAGCCATACTCCAGGCCGGTCCCCATTTGAAAAGGTTGAGCAAGATTAGACTGAGCACGATCTTGAGTGCAAACTGCGCCATGCTGACAATGACTGGCGTCTTGCTGTCCCGAAACGAATAGAAAGATCGGGTCAGTATCTCCACCGAGGCCAGACCAACCAGACCAATGGCAAAGAAGGCTAACGGCACTGAGGTTCCAGTGGCGCTGTCCAGGTTAAATGCGCGGTGTTGGAGCAAAACCTGGATGATTGGCAGACCAAGCACTATCAGACCTACACTGGAAGGAATGGAGAGAAAAAAAATGCTGCGTAAGGTTTCTTCAATAATGTACCGCACGCGGTCCAGGCGACCCAGCGTCACATTCTCAGCCATGGTCGGGAAAGCCGCTGTTGAGACAGCCATGCCAAAGATACCCAGAGGCAAAAGGACAAGCTGAAAGGCCTGGTAATACTGGGTGACCAGACCGTTCTGCTGCTGACTGGTGAGCAGGGGTCCGGCGGCCAGCATGAGCAGAAGAGCACGATCTACAAAAGTAGAGAAATAGAGAGCCGCCGCGTTAAGAGCGCGTGGCAACATCTGACGACCGATCTGCCGAACGCCTGGATGTTTCCAGTCGAAGGCAAAGGTGTAGCGCATTTTCTCCTTGCGTACACCGGGGATCTGAATGGCTACCTGAAAGATCGCACCCAGAATCACGCCCCATGTGGCAGCATAGATGGCGAAAGACATCTGCGCATCGCTACGTCCGAAGAAAGTCAGGAAAAAACCAGGGATCAGACCCAGGATCAGACCCACGTTATAGAGAACGGTCCCAACGGCTGGCCTCATAAAACTCTGACGAGCATAGAGCACTGAACTCAGGATGACACCGCCACCCATAATGATCGACTGCAAAAGCATAAGACGAGTTAGAGTGACAATCAGGCTCAATTTATAGGCATCAGTATTAGGATTATAGAGTGGAACCAGCCAGGGAGCAAAAATCATAGCAATAAGAGCCACGAAACACATGATAGCCAATGCCAGATTTAAAGCGGAACTGGCGATATGCCAGGCACCTTTTTCATCTTTCTTATCGAGCATATACTGTGTGAAAATAGGAATAAACGCGGAACTGAGCGCCCCGCCAGCAACTACATTGAAGATGAGATCTGGCACAAGAAAAGCCTGGACATAGGCATCCGATAACAAACTGGTACCAAAGATAAATGCAAAAAGAGAACTGCGTATAAGGCCCAGTACTCTTCCCACGATAAAAGAACCTGTGAGGATCATCGTCGCACGAGCCATCACTCTCATCTGTCCTGTCGCGCTCTCCGCCTGGTCACTCACCGGCTCTCTATCCAGTTGTCCAACTAACCGGCGTAGATCTCTTAGAAGACGCTGTGCGAGATTGTGCGCCAGGGCAGATAGCTTCTCTGCCGCTGCACTCTCTTTCAGAGAGCCTGCTTTCGCAGTGGTAGTAGTACGCAATTGACTGAATATGCCAGAGATTGGTTTCACATTTGTACCAACTCCCCGGCGCAACATCAGATGCGTCAAATCCGCCTGATTACCGGGCGGCTGAAGGACCATACGCTCACTCCGCGGCTCTATCTGACCATTGTTGGACTGCTGACGGGCCATACGCTCACTCCGCAACTGTCGGAGACGTGCCTCACGCAATGTCGGCAATGACTGCGATGGCTGTGGAGCGTTAAAATACTGATACTCCATGCCCTGACCATAGCTCAGCGTGGAACCCATATCAAGCAATGGTTCCTGATACTGTGGCAACACCGGACTCTCCGCCGCCGGTTCAGTCGATGGATTTGGATATGCAGGCAAAGGACCAGAGAGCAGACCGTAGGCACGTAACGAACGGTGCTGTGATTGACCAGGTAGCGATGGCAGTCCCGAGAGAGGCTGAGAAGGAACCACTGGCAAAATAGGCTCTTCAGAGATCGGTACTACCTGCTGATACTGCTGATCGTAAGGGGAAGACTGAAGTGGCGCGGAAAGGACCACGGGAGCTGGAGCGCTCTGTTCATAGTGCTGTTCCTGCGCTAGAGGTAGCGCAGGTGCAGGAGGTCCGCCGGAGACAGATGGCTCCTGTTCATATTGCCACCCATAGAGAGAAGACTGTACGGGAGGTTCCACAAATACAAATGGCTCTTGCCCATCCTGTCTCTCATATGCAGGGGATATCGAAGGAGTTACAGGCGGAGATGAGGGTGCCACAGAGTCCAAAGAATCTTGCTCATATTGCCACCCATAGTACGGCTTAGGTAGTTGTTCTGGAACGCCCTGCTGAGGCTGCTGTATATATTTTCCTTCGTTTTCCACTCTGTTTACCTATGAATATTTTTCGCTAGTCAATGGCAGTTGTAATGCGAACCACTCTGCCGTGGGATTTTATCGGAATACAGATAGATATTTGCAAAGAAGCATAGCATACCTCCTCGCTTTTTACCAATTTGCCGACGAAAGTCACAAAGAAATTTGGTAACTGCTCAGGTGCCCTCTGTTCACCTCCTGCGACGGCGAACAAAGAGCACCTGAGTAGTTACCAGGGATGACGCATAGAAAAGAGCAGAGTCTGCTCCTGAACAATTCCTGGCTTTGTTCTTTATCTGCAAGACGAACGCCCGACATTGTCGCACCTTTTGTAGCAAAACTCGAACAAGCAATGTTTGGGTTTGAGAAACTGCAATATTTTTGAAAGATCTCTCTTGACTCATAATCATAACCGTAGAGGAAGCGGCTCACTAAAGAGCGTTCATTAGAAGAAGAAGAGCCACGAAATTCGCTGACTTTTGAAGTTTTTTCTACATTTATAGGGGTTTTTTGAGGAGAAAGTATCAATTTCCGAATTATAAGCGGGAAAGCTCTGGACTGTCACTAGAAAAACAGGTACAATGGTCACTATAACCACAATATCTGTACATTGTCACACAAACAGAGACATGTACTTTACATATCTCTCGGATTTATAGATAGACAAATGTTTTGTTAACGTATGGAGACGCAAGCTGGCAAGCGCTCCTTTCCTGGTTCGGGAGGACCGATGACTGGCAGACTGAAGGGTTTTCACCCTCCAAACGGTCTACTGTAATGGAAACGCACACGCTACTACGTGCCTTAAACCGGCTCAAAAAAGACAAATGCGTCTGGTTGCCAGATATGTATCAGGAGGTTGGTATGTCCTCAAGGATGGTCCAGGGGAAAAATGAAGCAGGTAGCACTGAATTTTCTGACTCCGGGGCGGAAAACGAGAATCGATTCCCAGATATCTTTCCAGCGCCCTCTCCTGAGCAACTCAGGGCAGAGAATGAAAAACTCATCCAAGAACTCGATGCCCGCACACAGGAGAATGTACTCCTCAATGAGGTTATTTCAACAGTTGGTTCGACGCTCAAACTTGATGAAGTACTGAATCATGTCGTCGATACAATTACGCGTGCAACCTCCTGTCACGCAACCTTTATCTATCTATATAATCATGACAAGGAATTGCTCGTCTTGTCCAGCACTAGCGAACCCTATCGGCATAATATTGGTAAAATCTCTATGGCCCTGGGCGACGGGGTCGCTGGTTGGGTAGGCATGACTCGCCAACCTGTGGTCATTCGCGAGGGCTCGATCAACGATCCTCGTTTCCGCCCCTATCCAGAATTGGAAGAAGAAAAATTTCAATCGATGATGTCCGTTCCCATCCTCTCTAAGGAGCGAAATCTGATCGGGGTGATCACTGTTCATACCATTGCACCCTATGAATTCACTGAACAACACCAGACCTTTGCTCTGAATACTGCGTTACTGGTCGCCAGCGCCATCGAGAATGCCAGACTCTACGAAAATACTCAACGCAAGTTGAATATCCTGACCTCGCTCTCAATGCTCAGCCAAACAATTACCTCAGGTCTCTACCTGGACGAGATGCTCCGATCTCTCTCGACTCTGGCTGCCCAAATTATGGAGGCCGATCTCTGCGTTATCTTGCTCCTGGACCATGCACGCGGTCGTATGACTGTACGCGCATCCTCTTCTCTGACCAATGATCATCCTCTGAGATTCTACCCCGTCGATATGGATCACCAGGCCTGGGAGAAGCTGCGTAGCACAAATGCTCAGGAGGTGAGCCACCACGCGATGGAACACCTTAACCCTCTGAAAGATCCACACTACAAATCCCTCCTCTCAGCACCTATGGTCTCTGGTAACGAGCACCTTGGACTGCTTAACTGCTACGCCCATCGCGCCCGACGCTATACATCTGAAGATCAAACGCTCCTGACGACAATCGCCAATCAGGTCGCTATCGCTATCAAAAACAGCCACCTGGTCGATCTGCTGGCGCAAAAAAATCTGGTCAAGGGCTTCTTTGAAGATCTGCGCTACGGAAACTACGATTCAGAGGATGCTTTACGCCAACGCGCTAATTTCCTGGGCTGTGACCTGAGCCGCGTTCACGTTGTGTCTATGATCGAACTCTCTTATATCGGCGAGGACAATACTCTTGAGGAAGAGGGTCGTCTGAATATTCATAAACGCACAACCGCTCAAATACGCAGACATATTCAAGATCATTTCCCCGGCTCACTCCTCTATGAACATGAAAACCTGCTCATCTGTATCATCTGTCTGAGCAAAGATCCCACCGGCGCTCGTATAAAAAGCTGGTTACGCGACCTGACACGCCAGATGCGCGATGAACAAAATATGAGCCTTTCTATCGGCCTCGGCAATATATGTAGCTCCGCTAACGAGTACCGCCGCGGCTTCGCCGAAGCCAGCGAGGCCCATCAAATGGGACAACATATGAACCGCGATGGCGGCGTTACTCATTTCAATGACCTCGGCGTCTATCGCTACCTCTATAAAATCGCTCGCATGGATGACCTGCGCGATGTCTATCAAGATCAGGTCGGTCGCATCTCTAGCTATGATCACCGCAAAGGCACCGATCTCCTCGATACCCTTGAAATCTATCTTGAGTGCGCCGGCAATCTCACTCGCACCTCAAACCGCCTGTTTGTACATCGAAAC
The DNA here is from genome assembly GCA_034438135.1 of Ktedonobacteraceae bacterium. Classification (GTDB taxonomy): domain Bacteria; phylum Chloroflexota; class Ktedonobacteria; order Ktedonobacterales; family Ktedonobacteraceae; genus Paraktedonobacter. Next base: position 8,966 of record DAOTTL010000085.1, read on the forward strand.
ACATTGATACAGAGACTCGAACGGCTGCAATCACTGTGCGAAATTGATCTCCAGGAACGCGGCAACTGGCTAACGTTGCAGGTCGCTATTAAGGTTTATAAGCTGCGCAATAGCGATTTATAGGGGTTTGGTGGAGAGTACGCTTGTTCGGCGTTCTACCGAAGTTCTGCTAACATTTTGTGGATAAAGGGAATGGCGACCGCGAGCCAGTCAAAGGAGCGCGTCCAGCGTACCCATCCTTGCTGAGTTGGCCAGGCGGGACGATAGCGTGGAATAAACTCTTCAGGCATAACGACCGCCCATTTGATACCCTCACCCAGTCCTCCCGGTGTGATACGCACGGAGATGTTGAAAACGTGCTCGTTAGAGAGCTGATCTTTCCAATCAGCCAGGGTTTTGAGCAGCGGCTCATGCCGCCAGGAGGTAAAAATAGCTGGATCTTCTGGAGCACCACTCTCAGAAGGGCGAAGGGTGAGAACCTGTCCCACGACCGCTGAACGGTCCCACTCTGGGAAACGCAGCCAGATGGAGTAGCGATATTCGTCCAGACCAGCCAGGCTCATAAAGGCACGATAGCCGTCCTTCGCAACACGTTTCTCGATGTCGCTCTGCCAGAGACGCGCCATGATATCGAGGCGCTTCTTCTTCTCCTGCTCACTCAGGTTAGCGTGTGGACCTGTATTTGCGGGATAGGATAGTTGAGATTGTTCTTGCATGCTCTTCTTCGCTTCTCTCCAGGTTGAAGATCCCATGTCTTTCTTTCAGACAACAGGAACGGTTACTTGTTGACCCTTTATTACTCCACACAGTATAGCAGATGATTCATACAGAAGAAAAAGAGGAAATAGCCTGTCTGGTGGGGCGAGCGCCCCACCAGACAGGCCATTTCCTCTTTTTCTTCTGAGTAAAACTATTCTTTTACGTCGCGTTGTCGGGTCAGCCAGAAAGCTGTCACAACGAAAATGACGGCATAGACGACAATCACGGTCAGGATATGCGTGCCGTCAACCTGAGTACCATGGATCAGTCCATGTTGATTTACGAAAACAAGCGGAGCCGATCCAAAGTGAGAGAAGTTGCCATGTGTAAAGACCTCTACCATGGCATTGAGGTTTGGCCCTAACAGGTAAGCTGTCACATTCAGCCAGAAGTCACTATTCGTTATGCGATAAGCGAGTTGCATGACCAGGGTCCCAATATTGTCAATGGGAAAGAAAATCAGTGCCACGCTTAAACCAAAGGACAAGGAGCGTCCCACAACTGTAGCAGCCGTGGCCAGGAGAATGGTGACAGCCATATTTGCCAGGATCGTCAGAAGAAAAGTCCAGCTATCTGCCCAGAACTGTGCGGGAAAGGTTTGCAGCGCTCCCACATCGCTATGTGCGCTGGCGACCAGCAAGGTCATGAATGAAACAAGCAGCGTTCCTCCAACGAACAGGACCAGCGCGACGAGGGACACAGCGGTCAGCTTGGCAAAAAGCAATTGTAGCCGTCCCACGCCGCGTGCCAGGAGAATGCGAATCGTGCCCAGTTGATATTCCAGACCGATTACCCGAGGAACCAGGATCAAGAGAAAAAAGCCAGAGAAGATGCGTAGAATCGATAAACCTGTTCCCAGAATGTCATAGAAACTATGCACCAGGTTTTTCTGATCCACAATTGTCGGTGTGATAAACACAAACACATAGGGTAAGACAATGATCCCGGCCAGAGCCACCAGAAGTATCCAGGTAGTCCACTGACGTGTCAATTTGAACAATTCACCACCCACCAGTCCCCAAAAGTTAGGCCTGGTAGTATTGCTCGACAACGTGATTGTTGCTGTCGCTGCGCTCATTGAACACCTCCCGAAACAGTGTTTGTTAATCTAAGGAAGACCTCTTCCAGATCCTGAGTTGTCTGTGTGATGGTCTCAGGCGCAAAGCCCGACTGAACAAGAAAGAGATTAAGGTTCCGTCCCCGATTCTCAGGGGCAAGTGTGATCAACGTGCCATGTTCATCGAGTTTCGCATCCTGTCCCCAACGCTGTCCTCTGACAAGAGTGAGGGCATCCTGAGCCCGTTCCAAAGTCACAGAGAACTCGCCCTGTCCGGTCGTAAGCGCCTCAACAGTCGATTCTGTGATCAGTTTGCCGAGGTGAATGATAGCGACACGCGTACATATCTGTTGAACCTCGGGAAGAAGATGACTGGAGATGAAGATCGTCTTCCCCTCGGAGGAGAGTCGATGCATCAGATCACGCATCTCAACAATACCAGCAGGATCAAGACCATTAGCTGGTTCATCAAGAATAAGTATTTCCGGGTCCTGCAACAGCGCGATAGCCAGACCCAGGCGCTGTTTCATGCCCAGCGAGTAGGTACGCACGCGATCCTTCTGTCTGCTCTGTAGTCCGACGAGTTCCAGCACCTCGTTAAGCCTCGCTTGAGACACGCCTCCCAGAGCCGACGCCACAGCTCGCAAATTGTCGCGTCCCGACATATAGAGGTAGAGCGCAGGCGTCTCGATCAAGGCACCTACATGGGGGAGAATCTGCGGTCGATAGGTGATGACATTTTTTCCCAGGATATCTACACTGCCCGCACTTGGAGTGATCAGGTTCAGTACCATACGAATAGTGGTCGTTTTTCCCGCCCCATTGGGTCCAAGAAAGCCGAAAATCTCGCCACGCCTGATGTTCAAGCTCAGGTCATCGACTGCCAGTCGGGTGCCATAACGTTTTGAGAGATGGTTAATAGAGAGAACCGTTTCTGCAACAGGCAATGATTCTCCCTGCAACGTGGTTATGGCGATGGTCTTTTCACTCATAGTAGTTCTCTGGTCCTTTCACGAGACATGTTCATCTTCTTCAGCTCCCCGCTTTGGATAGAGAGTTATGGGATTGGCATGTCACATCTCAGATGCTTTAGAGATCGCGACGTTGGAAACGCAACACAGCTAGCATTGGCAAAACGAGACAGTAAATCACTGCCCAGACCAGGAGCGCCGGTGCCACGGGTTGTGCAGAGGTAAAGGGTGTATTGAAAGTCTGGGAAGAGACTCCCAGAACCGCAAATTCCAGGCTAGAAGGGAGCAGAAAGTACGAAGCCCCATGCCAGAGTGCATCGGTCGGCACCAGCAAACTAACAACCGTCGAAACGTTTTGCAGCGTTTGAGCAGAATCGGGATTGATAAGGCGTCCAATAAACTGGATAATACTGACCGTTGGCGCACAAATGAAAAGAATAAGCACAATTGCTCCATTAACAATCGTGGGCACCAGCGAGCTACCCAGAGTAGTGATGCCAAGCATTGCCAGCATAGCCAATTCCAGCAGTCCTAAGGCAGCAAAAGCTCCCAGCGGCCAGTAGCCAGTTTTCCAATAGATCACGCCAAGAAATCCCAGAAACATAAACGCGGTATAGATGCAGACACAGAGCGCATACCCTAACCATTTGCCCAGCACGATCTGAGCACGAGTCAGCGGCTTAGGTACGATGACAGCAAAGGTACCTGCCTCAACTTCACCCGAGATCATGTTCGCAGCAAAAACAATCGTCAGGGTGCTGCTGAGAAGGTAGACCATCCAGATGGACAGGACGGTCACGACTACTCCCCCACCGATCAGATAGAGTTGAGGATCAATATTCTGAGTGTTGTCAAGCGATACATTGACGACAATACTGAGCAGGACCGCGAAGGATAGAATGATCACAACACTTAAAATCACAATAGCCTGAAAGAGCCGACGGCGCAGAGCTTCTAATAAGGTAAAGCGAGTTATTAATAATAAGCCCATTCTCTCAATCTCCTGTAAAACGTTATGGCCGGTTACTTTCAATATCGATGGAAGGGGAAGTATGCAAAATCTCGTGTTTAGAGTGACGCGAGGCATCGATTGTACGCAAGAAGAGATCTTCTAATGAGCGCTCATGGGGAGCCAGACCGTATAGACGCGCCCCACATGCGTGCACAATATCAGCAATATCTGCGGCCTGTTCTGTGCGTTGAACCTCAACATAGATCCGACAGGGATCGTCCTCGTCCTGCTGCACGGCCAGGGCAATAGAGCCAAGGCGATGAAGCAGCTCTTTGCTGACAGGACTGGTGCGTATTTCAAAAGAGGGGAACTCGTCGAACAGGGTTTGAGGTACGCCGACCTTCAGGATCTGTCCCTCATTGATAATGGCGACCCGCTCACAAAGTGCTTCTACATCGGCAAGCTGGTGGGAATTGAGGAAAATGCTCAGACCCTCGGACTTCAACAGACGCAGGAGATCGCGCATATCACGCTGACCCACGGGATCAAGTCCAGAGACCAGTTCATCGAGCAGGAGTAGTTCTGGCCGATTGATGAGAGCCTGCGCCAGTCCGATGCGCTGCATCATACCTTTTGAAAAAGTACCCAGCCTCTGCTTTTCACGCCCCCCCAGATTTACCAACTCCAGAACTTCACGGCAACGCTTGTCAAGGGCCGCGCCGCGCATTCCATAAAGCCGACCGTGAAACTCCAGAAATTCTTTGGCCTGTAACCAGCGATGGAAGTTAGGAAGCTCTGGCAAGTAACCAATGCGCCGACGCATTTCAAGATTATTGACTGGCTGCCCAAAGATACGCACAATACCCCGGGTTGGCTTCACCAGTCCTGTGAGAATCTTCACCACAGTACTCTTGCCAGCGCCATTGGGTCCTAAAAAACCAAAGGCCTCATCTTTGTACATCACAAAACTGACGTCATTCACCGCCACCAGGCCCCGGTATTCCTTCCGTAAACCCTGCACCTCTATCACAGGTGTCTCATGCTCTGTCGCCATAAATGACCTACCTCCTCAGCGAGCGAGGCTGAACTTCAACCAGCCCCGCTTTTCATACCTTTTGAGAAGTTACTCCTTACATTCTTACTCAATGAAATGAATTGGCACAGGCCAACAATTGCGTCCCATCGCTCACCTCACCTGCTATGGCATAGATAATGCCATTTTTCTGCCAGAGCACTCCTCCCAGGGTCAGAGCAGCATCGGTCATTAGAAGACCGGAAGTTCCCTGCACTGTGACGCGCTGTGCCTGTACCTGCGGCGGGATCGGCAGAGGTATAACCCCACTTTGCAGATTAATGTTCTGGATTAGAAGCCGCACCTCTGGCGAAAGTTTAGGGAGCGACATTACAAAATCTCGCAGATCCTCCAGAGAGGCCTTGCCGCTCGACTGTATAACCGGACTGGGAATTTCAGCAATGTAAAGTAGCTTGCCACCAGTACACCCGACGTTGGGCGCGGAGCCTTTTTGCGTTTGAACCTTGCAGGGGCTGCTATAGTTGATAGCTACGCCTAAGGCAATTGTAATTGTATAAGCCGATCCATCCAACTGCGCAGGAATAGAGACGTTCCCCTGACCTGTCTGCTTAAGATAGGCACGCGCCTTAACTGCATCAAAAGTGAACGTACCCTTTCCAGAGTCGAGCAGATCAAACTGCTTTGCCTGACTGACTCCTGGAAGCAGTTGGGCTGGTAATAAGAGCTTAAAGCTTAAAGCCTTTTGCGCCTGTGCCTGGGTCTGGCTAGCAGTATTCACATCATTATAGCTCAGCTCCACATCCCCGAAGCTCTGCAAGTCCTCACCAATGCCATTGCGGAATGTCTGCGGATCTATGGAAACGGGCTGGAACTGCTGCACACTGAAGAGCGAGAGAAACTGACTAGCCAGGACGCTCGCATTTGGCATCAGCAATAGAACTGCGAGAACCACTGCCACAGCCGCAATTAGCCAGCCCCGACGACGGCGAGGCCGTCGGGAGGGTAAACGAGTGAGATTGTTCTTCTGTCCAGTCACAGACATGACTGTCTGTACTTGCTCCTGCTCCTCCTGTTCACCTATCCTGCTCCGAAACCTTGAGAACGCACTGTTTGTATCGGGCATCTCATCTGGGAGAGGCTCCAATAAAGCCATGAGGGTGGCCATTTCCTGATGATTGGCACTGACACTGCGCTCATAAGCTGCACATTCAGGACAGGTAGCAATATGAGAGTTGATACGTTCCTGTTCTTCTAAATTTAATTCGCCATCGTGCAGGCTCACCAGGAGACCTCTATCTATACAAAAATCATTCTGCCGGAATGGTTGCAACTCGTTCATGATACCTCCTGCGAAATTCACGTTCAGCACGTGCTAACAATGAGCCTACGGACGCTGGCGAAATGCCTGTTGCTTCGGCTATCTCAGCGTAACTCAAACCAACGCTACGAAGTAAAATGTATGTCTGCTGACGCTCAGGGAGTTCGCTCAGTATAGAGCGGAGGAAAGCTGCCTGTTCATTGGCAATTACCTGCTGCTCTGGATTTAACTGGTCAGTGTCCTGTGACGCTGGCTGCCAGTGCACATCGCTGGCCTTCTCCTCACGCGAATGACGACGTTGTTGAGCACGTAGCGCATTCAAGCCCAGATTGGTAGCAACACGGCACAGCCAGGCTCGCTGTTCTCCATCGTAAGTCGTTTGAGGCGGTTTACGGTAATAGCGCAGAAATACCTCCTGGGCAATATCATCAGCCTCATCTCGTTGCCCTGTACAGCGGTAGGCAAGCTGGTAGACCAGGGGATAGTAACGCTTGAAAATGGTCTCAAACGACTCTACGCTCTTGACGGAGATGAGAGTTCTGTTACTTGTGTTCGACACATGCCTATCCTTTCCTTTCAGCACGCTCGACTGTCAATCAAAAGTGTTCCGTGCCATGCATGACGTTTATAGAACACCACTAAGCCAGTTTCTGTGACATATCTTTTTCTGACGGCCCCACCCCATTTTTAAAATAGAAGTCATCCCTATCTTTTCTGCGGCTTGCAGAACCCCCCTTACACGTAGAGGTTTCTTGCCGATCTCCTGCGTCGGCCTGGCAGGCCACCCCACCCCATGTAAACAAGAGCAACTGGTGTGGAGTGTGGCGCATTCGCGCCACACTCCACACCAGTTGCTCGCTTTTCCCTCTGTCGCCAGAGGCGACAGAGGGAAAAGCGAGAAGAAACCTCTCCTTGTAAGTGCAGAACCCTACCCCCTTTTCTTAAGAAGAAGAGGGGGTGGGGCAGCCTGCTATGCAGGCCGAAGATCTTTTGATCTGCTTTTGCAAAAGCAGGGATGGTAACTACTCAAGTACCCTCTGTTCGCCTCCGGCGACAGAAGCTCTATTGTCTTGCTAAAACTTCTTCGCGACGCCAGGTAGCAGCACTCAGAACGATCAGGAGAACATCGATCAGGTAGAGTAGAGCGACCGCAAACACAAGGCCCCAGGAGCTCAATGCGTCAACCAGCAATATCAAGGCCAGTAGACCCACCCAGAGAAAGGTCAGGATCAACGAGCTATAGTTTTGCGCAGCTTGAAATGTTTTGGCTCGTGAGGAGATGAGGCAGGCCAGACCTGCACCAAAGAAGGCGATGGCCGGGATCAGCAAAATCACGAGAAGGGTCAAAACAGCGGGAAGGAGCATCAAAGTCTGCCAGCCAAAGCAGAGTCCTATCTCCAGGAGGTAGAAGAGTACACCCAGGACTGAGGTACCCAGGGCACACAGAATCGCACCCGCAATTTTACCCATGAAAAGAGCAAGGTTCGTCGCTGGCGTGACCAGCAATGGGGTTAACGATCCGCTCTCCTTTTCACCTGCGAAGGCACCGGCTGCAATACCCAAAGCTGGCAGAGTGGTTGTCAGACCAAGCCAGAGGAGAAAGAAAGCCATCTGCTCTCCTACACCATTTCTGCTCTGTCCCTGCAACAGGAGACGTAGAGAGAAGTAGAGAAAAACCAATGGCATCGCGGTTGTAAAAAGAGTTAAGATCCAGGTTGAACGGCTGTGCAGAGCTTCGGTTATTTGCCGCCAGGCAATCCACCAGGCGACACGCAAGGGTCCAACCTGCACATATAGCTTCTGCTCCAAGTCTGTGGCAGTCGTTAGTATTTCCATGAGCTGTTATCCCTTCAGCGCGGCGCTTTCTTCTTTTTCAGCCATGCTTTCAGCTTTCATGACGGAAATATACACGTCTTCCAGACTGGTCGTCTCGGAAGTGACGGTCACTATCTGTGCTCCTGAGCTGATCAGCGCGGTCAGCAGTTGTGGGTTAGTTTGATAAGGACTGGCGGTGCGATAGGTTAGAATGACAAGTCGCTCATCCGTTCCGGCGCTCAGTGTTGGAGAGAGGACATCAGGCATCCCTGCGGTCACTTCTAAAGCCTGGGAATACGGACCAACCAGCTCTATCCTGATTTCTGTCTCGCCAGAGGCACGCGCTCGCAATCTGGCGGGGGTATCACAGACGACGATCCGTCCATGCCGCATGATCGCTACACGATCTGCCAGGCGCTCGGCCTCGTCCAGATCATGGGCACAGAGAATAATGCTTCGACTACTGTGCTTAAAACTCAGAATCTGGTTCCGCACGGTACGAGTTGCCAGTGGATCGAGACCTGAAGTCGGCTCATCCAGAAAGAGAACGGCAGGATTGTGAAGCAAGGCGCGAATCAGGGCAACCTTCTGCTTCATCCCTTTGGAAAACCCGGCCAGCTTCTTGCGACGCTGCTCACTCAACTCAAACAGGTCGAGTAGCTCCGTGAAACGACGTGTACGCTCTCCAGAAGACATGCCATACATTTTTCCAAAGAAGTCCAGGTAGCTCTCTGGGGTCATCTGCTCGTAGAGACCAGGCACGTCTGTCATAAAGCCAACGTTCGCTCGCACAGCGCGGGCCTCTGTGCGCACGTTGTAGCCCATAACGGTAGCATCACCTGCTGATGGAGCAATCAGACCTGCCAGCATACGCACGGTGGTGGTTTTTCCGGCCCCATTGGGACCCAGCAAAGCCAGAATCGTTCCAGCTGAAACCTCCAGGGAAAGATCTGATACAGCGGTTAGACTGCCAAAATGCCTGGTCAAATGCTCTGCTTTGATCATAGCTTTTCTCTCCGTTTAACCATGCATGACGTTCATCGCCCGCATAGTTTGCTCACCGAGTCGCAGTCACATCAGAGCTGCGCAAAAGTCGTTTCTTTCCCCACCCGTCCATCTTTTTTTTCCTGGGGAGGGACCTGGCCACTACTGCACCGTGACTTTTGCGAAACCCTGGCTGTCACATAGACAATCGATTAGAATCATTGAAAAAACCATAGACTAACGGTTTGAGAACAATTAAAACTTTTCTCTATGACTTTAATCGTTCTGAATTGTTTCCTGGAAATGCATCTGTAAAACATTTAGCTGTTGCCAATACTCTGCAAAAGCCTCACGCCCTTTGACAGTCATACGGTAGCCGGTAGCCGGAACCCGACCCTTGTAGTATTTTCGTATCTCTATATAACCAGCTTCTTCCAGTTGTGCGCTCTGTCGGCTCAGATTGCCCTTGCTCAGACCAGTGACGGCACCTAAGAATTTGAAGTCTGCCTCTTCTACTTTGTTCAGGGCTGCCATAATAACCAGACGAGCAGGCTCGTGAATGATGCGATCCAACTTCTGTAACTGTTGCAAATCGCTGCTCAGATTTTCTTGTCCGGTTAGCGTAGTCTTGGAATCGTCCATTACTGATCTTCTTCCCAGGCACTTAGTTGTTGCGCAAGCCGGCCAAATTTGCGATGCTCATCGATGCCTCGCACGATCATACCCAATCCATAAAGAGGAACCCACGCCGAGGCGGCCCAACCCCAGTGTCCTCCTTGACCAAGCACGCCACCGATACTGGCAATCGCGCAGCATAACAATAAAAACATGCCTACAAGCAGCTCATCATTGTTATGCAGGTAACGCCAGGCAATCCAGGGCGCAAGTGCAGCACATGAGAGTCCCAGGATCAGTTGGAGAGGTGAAATGATGATCAACGCTCTCCCAAAGAAGTATGTCCACAAAAACCAGATCCAGATCCCTACCGCGACTATGGCAACCCATAAGGCCAGTTTGAGCTGATAACGATTCTGACGCGGTGACCAGTTCTCTCGTGCCTCTCCAAAAGCACGATACAATAACCGGCGCAAGACTTCTTTCCCTATTAACCAGCCGGCAGTCAAACCAGCGGTCAGCACTAAGGTCAAGGTCCCTCGTCCCAATATATTATTCACCAGACAGATGGCAATCCCTGCAAACCCTCCCAGGACATTCCCCAGCCCCCCCTTCGTCATCGAATAGCTGGCATATTCTTCCGCCAGACGCTGTACCCGCTCCGCCTGATGTATCTGCATACTTTCCATTAGTACGTCCTCTTTATCTCTTATCGAAACTAGTTTGCATCGTAAACCTATTTAGATTATAGACAAGTTTTCTCTGTTTGTCAAGAGCGCTGAATTTTTCAGGGGCTTGCAAAGCCGTTCCTCTCCCCCAAAAAGAAGAAGCGAGCCTGGTTGGCGGGGGGCGTTGCACGCTCTGCCTGAAATCCCTCAAAAAAGCATGGAAGGGCGGGGCCATTCGCTTACACGTAGAGGTTTTTCCCGCTTTGTTCTCTGTCGCCTGCGGCGACAGAGAACAAAAAGAGCAACTGGTGTGTGTTGTGGCGCGAAGGTGCCACAACACACACCAGTTGCTCTTTTTTAAATGGGGCGGGGTGTCCTGCCAGGCTGATGCAGCAGATCAGCAAGCAACCTCTACTTGTAAGGGGGCTATTCGCCCACGAATGGCCTGAAGTCGAGACTTATAGCTATAGGGGGAGAGAAGTTTCGTCCATAGCTTCTATGCCTGCGGGGAAATAATGATCTAGCCACAGGCTTAGATCAGGTGACAGGGGGGCATAAAAGGTGCGTAACTGATTGGCGGGATAATCGCGCAGGGTCAAACGAGAGGCATGCAAGAACTGACGAGATAGAGCTGATTCAGGTGTCCCTGCTGCAGCTTCGGATGAGTAAACAGGATCACCGACCAGAGCATAGCCTGCTGCCGCGAGATGTGCACGAATCTGATGGGTACGTCCGGTGAGCGGAGAGACCTGGAGGAGAAAAAAATCGTCCTTTTGTGCGAGCACGCGCACCTGTGTGCGAGCCTGTTGCCCGTCCGAGCCGACGATGCAGCGTCTTCGATCGGCAGGGTCGCGCTGGAGAGAGCCGTCCAGCGTCAGCGGCATTGTTTGCACCTTGGAGAGATCCAGCGGCCATGGTAGTTGTGCAACGCTGCCATCGAACCCGGCAACCGTAGCCGTAAAGAGTGCACGAGGAACGGTCCAGGCAGGCGAACCGCGTTTTGCAACTGCGAGATAGGTCTTTACAAGGGTATGAGTATTAAACTGACGAGCGATATGGCGGCAAGCACGCGCAGTTCGTGCTAGAGCGACGATGCCAGAGGTATCCTTATCCAGACGATGAAGGAGAGCGGGACGAGGCAAAAGGCCCTCCTCCCGCCAACTTTTCGTTTGACGCTTCTCACGTAGCATTAGACGTACCGACTCAGGGGCGTGTTCCCACCCGGATTCGTCAGGCAGTTCCTGCGGACTCCAATCATCGGCCCCCTGCTCACTCAGATATATGAGCAGAGCATCCCACAGCGTGCCATCGGCATGTTTATAGGTGGGGTGAATGACCAGTCCCGCTGGCTTGTTGACAATCAACAGGTGGTGATCCTGATAGATAATATCGATGTCAGACACGCACAGTATCCCAGATAAAACGCAGCAACATCTCCAGATCTTCAAAAGCACGCATAGCAGCTTTATCAGATAAACGCGGAACGCTGTCCAGAACCGCGCGAGCACGAATACACTGGTGCTCCAGAAAAGACTGGCAATACTCACGTGTACGAGTACGTTCAAAGAGACTCAGTACCAGCTCGACCTGAGCAGACGATGGGGCATTCTCATCTGCATAGAGCGCACGGAAAAATTCCTGGTCAGATAAACTGGCATGCTCCAGAGCATGCAGGATGGGCAGGCTCATTTTGCGACGATAGATATCGCCCGCAGAGGTCTTACCCAGTTCCAAAGTGCTGGCCCAGACACCCAGGATATCATCGCGGATCTGAAAAGCAATACCCATTTCAAAGCCAAACCTGCGCAGACTCTCAATCATCGCAGAATCACGTGTTCCCAGCATAGCCCCCATTTCGGAGGCACAACTCATCAAAGCCGCTGTCTTACGACTGATCATATCTTCGTACATCGCCACCGAAATATCCTGGCGGTTCTCAAAGCTCAAATCCAGATACTGTCCCTCAGCGATCACCAGACAAGCACGATCCAGGACAGCCCCCAGGCGAGCGGCAATCTCACCCTCGACCCCTTCATTCAATACATCCCACAGAGCCAGGCGAGCCAGTGCGAACATCCCATCACCGGTATTGATGCCCTGCGAATGGCCCCAGACAGACCAGATTGTAGGCTGGTGATGCCGCTCGGTATCACCATCAACAATATCATCGTGTATCAAAGTGAAATTATGGGTCAATTCCAACGAAGCTGCGGCAGGTAAAGCCCGGTTCAGATGTTCAGTAGAACCCTGATCATCGCTGACCAGTCCCCAGGAACCGGCCACCTCATATGCCAGCAGCAGCAGAGTTGGGCGCAAGAGTTTCCCTACCTTTCCAGCGGCAGGCGAGAAAGAATGATCAACCCAGCCCATATGGTAGCGCATCTGGCCATAGAAAGGGGTCAGGTCGGTGGCATGTGAGGGAAGTGAATTTATACTCTCACGCTCTACGGCCCGACGTAAGGCTTCGACAATCTCAGTTTGATAGCGTTGAAATACAACATGAATACCTGATGTTAGTGTCATAGCAATGAGCAGGCGGAAAACGCTCCGGCTTCTCGCCCGTTTGTGTCCTTTCGGCGCTTATACCAACGGCGATGGTAAAGCACTAGCCTGAGAGCTATACGCATCCGTGGATGCGTTCCGCCCTTTTCCTTCTTTTATTTAAGTGCCTATTTAAAAAACCTGATAATGCTCAGGGATGGAAGTAGAAAAGGGCAACTGCGGCAACGGTTCCTGCAACAGTAGCCCAGCGTGTAAGTCCCTTGATACCTCCCAGTCGATAGAAATGCGTACATGTATCACAGTAACGCGTAATATATTGATATCGATGCCCACGCATGCCGTCGCGTATAACTGTAATATTCTCAGCTTTTCGACGAGTATGGAGTTCATCGCAGACATGCCTACCACAACCATAGCACATGTAGTTGTCGATATAGTGAGACGTGCGTGAAAGAGACCATTGATCAGGATAGACCTGAACGCCGCAGACATAGCAAACCTGTGTCTGTGCCAGACGCATCTGCCTCTCTACACAGGGTGAATGCTGCTGCTTGGGAAAATGATCCTGGCAAAACCCTTTACGGCAATCAGGACAACGACCCAGAGCCTCCTGCCCACACTCATGGCAACGCCGCGCCATTGCCATGGTTTTGCGATGTATTCTGAGTTTTTCGGAATCGTTCATGACAAAGATCCTCTATCTATTGAAGTGAAGCGTTTGATTATTTCCTGTCTATATAGATACGTTGCGAGAACGGTCTACAGTTTATTATAGCAAATCACTCCTAGTAGTTCGCCAAACAGAGTTTGGCATTCCAGGCAGACCTCCCCACTCCCTTTATGAGTCATCCCTCATCCCTCATCCCTCATTTTGGCAAGATGAGCAAACGCCCTTTCTGGCGGCTGCTCCACGACATTTGAAGGGGAAAGGGCTGAGATTGCCGGCAGCTTCACT
>DAOTTL010000086.1:0-3266 GCA_034438135.1 Ktedonobacteraceae bacterium
GGGCAGCTGGCCTGTAAGTGCAACCATTTTGGCTGGTAACATATGGAATAGAATAGAGGAAGAAAAGGTCGGCAGCGGAACATGCCAAATTGGAGGACAGAACTGTGTCTACACCTGATCGATCTCTGGTCCGCACAGGAGATCTCTACTCAGCGGCTATGGCAGCACAGGAGGTTGGGATCAACGTGATTCCTGTACGGGCCGATGGGAGCAAAAGTCCGGCTCTGGCTGGTTGGCAGGCTTATCAGAAACGTCGGGTAACACATGCCGAGCTAAAGCAATGGTTCCGCAGATCTGACCGTGGCATCGCGGTGGTAACAGGTCACATTAGCGGCAATCTGGAGGCCCTCGATATCGATAGTCCCGAAACCTATCGAGCCTGGCTGAAACATATCCAGTCTAATGCTTCTCTGTCCTCGATCTTCGAGCGAATCGCTCGCGGCTATCTGGAGGCTACGCCTGATGGTGGTCGTCACTTGCTCTATCGCTGTGAAGCTGTGGGACACAATCAGAAACTTGCTCGTAAACCCCTGACGGAGATGCGAGGCTATCAGACGCTGATCGAGACTCGTGGAACGGGCGGTTTGCTGATCGTTGCGCCCTCACGCGGACTCGTTCATCCAAGTGGCAGACCCTATACGTTGCTCCACGGTGGGTTTGCCCACATGGCGACGATTACACAAGAGGAACGACTCTCACTGCTGGATTTTGCCCATGAGTTCGATGAGGTTCCTGTCCAGCTTCGTGAAGAGCGAGCGGAGTATCATCTCTTCACTCCTCGTGACCCCTCTATGCCGCGACCCGGCGATCTCTTTAATCAACGAACTGCCTGGGAGAAGATCTTAATCCCTCATGGCTGGGTGCTGGTGCGGATGATCAATGGTCAGGGACAGTGGCGTCGGCCTGGCAAGAAGTCACCGGGAATCAGTGCGACGACCAATTACGCGGGTAACGATCTGCTCTATGTCTTCTCGACCTCTACGCTCTTTGAACCTGAGCGCGGCTATACAAAATTTACAGCTTATACGATCCTGGAACATGATGGCGATTTTTCTGCCGCTGCCCGTGCACTTCTTCAGGAGGAATGAAGTGGTTCGTTGTCTTATGAGATGGTGATGTTTGGGTGAAGGATGTCTGTACTGTTTCATAGAAAAAGCTGTTCCATTAGAACAGAAAAGAGAGCTACAGGGTTTCTCAAAAGTCACTGCGTAGCAGTGGCCAGACCACTCCCCAGGGAAGAGGAGCGGAGTGCAGGAGCGCAGCCGCGCTCCTGCACTCCGCTCCTCTTCCCTTACAATCTAGCGGCGCAGACGCCAGAAAAGGTCGTCTACTCTTTTTGCAAAAGCAGGGATGACCCGTGATGGGAGTTTCCTTTTCCAGAAAACTCCTATTAAAATAGGAAATAGCGTTGGGCGAGCGGAAGTTCGGTGGCGGGTTCACAGGTCAGCAACTCGCCATCGGCCCGCACTTCGTAGGTTTCGGGATCAACCTCGATGGTTGGCGTGGCATCGTTGTGGATCATACTGGCCTTGCTAATGGTACGGCACTGTTCGACCGCAACAGCAGTTTTCCTCAATCCAATCTTTGCTGGAAGTTCATCCTCTAACGCGACCTTCGAAACAAAAGTGAGACTGGTGGCCGCGGTTGCTCCTCCAAAGGAGCCAAACATTGGACGATAGAGGACTGGCTGCGGCGTTGGAATGGAGGCATTGGCGTCTCCCATAGTGCTCCAGGAGATAAAGCCACCCTTGACAATCATTTCAGGTTTGACCCCGAAGAGTGCCGGTCGCCAGAGAACCAGGTCGGCCAGTTTGCCCGCTTCAATAGAACCGATATGCTGAGCCATTCCATGAGTGATGGCAGGATTGATTGTGTATTTGGCAATGTAGCGTCTGGCACGGAAGTTATCGTTCTGGGCTGTGTCCTGTGGTAGGGCACCGCGCTGGACCTTCATTTTATGCGCTGTCTGCCAGGTACGCGTCACTACCTCGCCCACGCGTCCCATGGCCTGGGAGTCGCTGGAGATCATACTAAAGACCCCCAGGTCGTGCAAAATATCTTCGGCGGCGATGGTCTCAGGTCGGATACGGCTCTCGGCAAAGGCGACATCTTCAGGTACCTGTGGATTGAGGTGGTGACAGACCATGAGCATGTCGAGATGCTCGGCAATGGTATTGATGGTGTAGGGACGGGTGGGATTGGTCGAGGAGGGCAGGATGTTTGAGTATGAGGCGATGCGGATGATATCGGGTGCATGTCCTCCGCCTGCCCCTTCTGTATGGTACGTGTGAATGGTTCGACCAGCGATGGCGGCAATGGTGTCCTCGACAAAGCCAGCTTCGTTGATCGTATCGGTGTGAATAGCGGTCTGGATATCGTACTCGTCTGAGACCTTGAGACAGGTGTCGATGGTGGCTGGCGTTGTACCCCAGTCCTCGTGCAATTTTAGACCACAGGCTCCAGCACGCAGCTGTTCGACAAGCGGTTCAGGGGTTGCAACATTGCCTTTACCCAGGAGACCAAAGTTGACCGGCCAGTGCTCCACGGCCTGGAGCATGCGGGCCAGATTCCAGGCACCAGGTGTACATGTGGTTGCGTTGGTGCCAGTTGCGGGTCCTGTGCCTCCACCAATCATCGTAGTGATGCCATTTGACATGGCCTCATAGATTTGTTGGGGCGAAATAAAGTGAATGTGCGAATCGATCCCTCCGGCGGTGACGATCATATGCTCGCCCGCGATAACCTCAGTTGCCGCACCTACGACAAGTTCGGGGTCAACGCCCTCCATAGTATCGGGATTGCCAGCTTTCCCCACCTTGACAATTCTGCCGTTCTTGACCCCAATATCCCCCTTCACAATGCCCCAATGGTCCAGAATGATCGCGTTCGTAATCACCAGGTCCAGTGCCCCATTGGGTCCCTCGCGAGTGGCACGACTGCTCTGTCCCATCCCGTCACGGATGACCTTGCCACCGCCAAAAGTAATTTCATCGCCATACACGGTATAGTCACGCTCAATTTCGATGAGCAGTTCTGTGTCGCCCAGACGAACACGATCGCCTGTGGTGGGACCATAGAGGTCGGCGTAGGTCTGGCGCGGGATGCGTAAACTCATATCAATTATTCCCTCGTCTGTTTCTATCGCGTAAATATGGACTGGCCTGAGGCAGTCAATGGTCAGGAAGGTTTTTCTTTTCCTGATGATCTACAGTATACCATTGATAAACCTTCGCCTGAAAGAAGCAAGAAGTAAGCTGAATGGGCGC
>DAOTTL010000087.1:0-2210 GCA_034438135.1 Ktedonobacteraceae bacterium
AATGACCGGTACTCAATTGGTCCAGATGGGATGAGACTCTCCATCAATTCCGCCAGAGGTCACCTGTGTAGGAGTCCCCTGAATGGCATATTTTCCATTTTTCACGTTATAGCTGAGATTAGCAACCCAAAGATCAAAGCTGCCACTATTATAGGAAATGTAGGCGAGCTGTTTCCCATCAGGGGACCAGACAGGTTGTTCAATATAGAGGTTGCTCAGTAAATGCGAAGACTGCTTCTGATAAGGCTGGACAGCCTCTTTCTCCGTCGCGGGATCATTGGGTGTCTGAGTTATGTGGTCAGATGGAACTGGCATGATAAAAAGGCTCATCTGGGTACTATCGCGCTGAACATAGGCGATGGAGTTTCCGTCAGGAGAAAACGCTGGTTGAATCACCTGAAATTTGCCATCAGTGACCGCGATCCCTGGATCGTACCCTCCACCTGGCGACCCGGGATAATAGACGCCAGGATGTTCGCTGATAGTATTCGGATTCTCCATAAAAAGTTGGATAACCTGCTGTGTGCGGGTCGCTGCATCATAAGTATAGTGAGTATAAATCATCTGATCAGAATGTCCAGGGCGGTAGCTGGGATCACGATCTCCGCCGTCACCATATGTGGCGTAAGCGACATCTCGTGGAACCGCTAAAGGATTACTGAAAGGCACAGAGAACACCTGTAAATCAATGAGTGGAGCGTTCTGTCCTGTCTGCTGGTACCAATCTTCTTTCTCCAGATCACTTAAGAAAAGTAAGGTTGATCCATCGGACGACCATGCTGGCTGTGCATACCAGACAAAGGTATTATGAATAAACCCGTTGTTATAAAAACGTCCATTGCCAGTGCGCAGGACGCGCACGCTGCCACCAGAAGTTGCCATTACACTGAGATCTGAGTACTGCTTGTATTTCTGGATAAAGACTATCCACTTTCCATCGGGAGAAACTGCCGGATCATAAATATTTCCGGTCTTAATCAGTTCTTCGGAAGTACCATCACCATTAATGACATAGAGATTATGTTCAATGGTCAGGTAAAATCGTCCTTTAAAGGTATTCTGGCCGATCGTCACCTGACTGCCGCCGGCATTCGTTGTAATCGGCTGTCCGCTAGAACTGCTTCCGAAAAGGGAACAACCCTGTAGATTGAAGGCGATAAACGCAAGCAAGAACAACGTGCCGCAAGAAATCATTTTGCGTTTCATGAACCAGGTTCCTATACACTCTGTTTTTTTGATTCTATAACTGAAAGGCTTCCGGGGATTCAAATACTCCCAGGAAAAGGAGACCAAGCAAACTATTCACGCCAAACAGATTGCTGGGAACGCTAGTCAGTCCACTGAAACTGTTATCTACCATATCATTCAGGTTTTGCATAGTGGTACTGTTAGCTATACTGGCGACCGGCAAAGGCTGACCAGGTGTATAGGCCACAGATGGCCCACCACTGACGCTCCCCTGAATATTGCAGGCGGCTTTATCTCCAAGTTGCAACATTTTGGAGATAGCCGGAACTATCTGATCGCAATTAGGAAATACCACATCAGAGCCAGTATCAGCTCCATAGGTAGCCTTGCCCGAAGCAGAATAAGGAGGACCCAGAATGAGCTTATCAATCTTATTTGTATCGAGATCACGTGCAAAGTTCATTAGCTTTAGTATATCAGGTAAGTGCATATCAGTCTTAACATATCCGAGAAGATCATTCGAGATGGCAGACAATTTCCCAAAAATGGCAGGATTGGAAAGTTTTGTTTTGAGCGAAGCCAGTACCTGTTGCTGACGTGCGGAGCGTCCGAAGTCCCCAACGAGATCAGCATGGCGAGAGCGGACATACTCTAGCGCCTCACCGCCATCTAAATGCTGCGGACCAGGAGAGAGGTAAAGGCGTTTAAGCGCATATGGATCATTAGTCTGCTTCCCAATATCGTCAGGGTAATTATCATCAACGACCGGATGCTGTATATCCAGATCAACGCCACCAACCTCATTAATTACTTTAATAAAGCCGTCCAGGCCAACCCAGGCATAATAGTTGATGGGAATGCCAAAATCCTGCTCGATAGTGAGGCGACTCAGGGCAACTCCCCCCAGACCATAGGCCTCGTCTAGCTTGTGCATGCCGGCCCCTGGTACATTGAGATAGAAATCGCGGGGAATTGAGAGCATACCCACCGTTTTCGAAGCAGGATCAATTGATATGACAATA
>DAOTTL010000088.1:0-32088 GCA_034438135.1 Ktedonobacteraceae bacterium
GTTGTGGAGTATGGTAACGACATTGTCGTTATTGATGCTGGACTGATGTTTCCAGACGAAGAAATGTTTGGCGTAGATCTGGTTATCCCCGATACAACCTACCTGAACGATCTGAAGAATAATATTCGCGGTATCTTCATCACCCATGGCCACGAAGACCATACTGGCAGCTTGCCTTATATTCTGCCGATGCTCAATTACCCACCGGTCTATGCTACGCGCCTGACTCATGGGCTCATCACTATAAAGCTGAAAGAGCACAGACTACTCGATAAAGTTCAGCTAACTATAGTGGCCCCTAACGATATCGTGCCTGCGGGCGACTGTATGGTTGAGGTGATTCGGGTTAATCATAGCATTCCTGATGCGGTTTCTCTGGCAATTCACACTCCAGTGGGAGTGATTGTGCATACGGGTGACTATAAGTTTGATCATACGCCGGTCAATGGTGCCCCAACTGACTTTGGCGCACTGGCGCGTCTAGGCAACGAGGGTGTACTGGTGGCAATGGCCGATAGTACTCGCATTGAGACGCCTGGCTATACCCCCTCTGAGCGCGTTCTCAACGATTCATTTGACAGGCTATTCGCTAATGCGCCAGGCCGGATTATCCTTGCTACCTTTGCCTCGCTTCTCTCACGTGTACAGCAAGTCATTGACACTGCTGAGCGCTACGATAGGCATCTGGCACTGGTTGGACGTAGCATGGTCAACAATGTACAGATGGCTCTGGAACTGGGCTACCTGCACATGCCAGCAGGTATGTTAATCCGGGCTGAGGATATCAGACAATTTCAGCCGGAACAGATTGCGATTGTCTGTACCGGCAGCCAGGGAGAGCCAACCTCGGCACTGACTCGGATCGCACACCAGGATCATCGCCTGATACGCATCCAGCCCGGTGATACGGTGATTCTCTCAGCCACACCTGTCCCAGGTAATGAGCGCATGGTCAACCGTACGATCAACAATCTCTTCAGACAGGGAGCGGAGGTCTATTATCAGGCTATCGCCAATGTCCATGTTTCAGGCCATGCTGCCCAGGAAGAGCAAAAGCTGATGCTCAGCCTTCTGCGCCCCAAGTTCTTCCTGCCAGTCCATGGTGAGTATCGCCAGATGGTGCTGCACGCGAAACTGGCTTATTCGTTGGGTATCCCTGAAAATCATATTCTTGTCGCAGAAGACGGGGATATTATAGGGGTTACAAAAGATGAGTTTAAGCTGGAGGGACATACCACGTGCGGGAACGTTTTCGTAGATGGTCTGGGCGTGGGCGACATTGGACAGATTGTTTTGCGCGACCGCCAGGTTCTGGCACAGGATGGCATCCTTATGGTTGTGCTGACGGTCGATAAAGAGACAGGTCAACCGCTGGCGGGTCCTGATATTGTCTCCCGTGGCTTTGTCTATATGCGCGATTCAGAGGAACTCTTAGAACAGGCCCGCGAACATGTTCTGGAAGCCTTTGTGGGCCTCAATGGCAATGCCTCTGACTGGTCCTTCATCAAGGATAAGATCCGGCATACGCTAAGTGAGTTTCTTTATGAGAAGACACATCGGCGTCCAATGATTCTACCTGTAGTTATGGAAGTCTAACCACACAGCAGTCGTCAAATAAAGAAGTGAGAAATGAACCGCACAGATGGCAAGGCCGTCTGTGCGGTTCATTTCTCACTTCTTTATTTTTCCCTATTCGGCTGTTGTTGCTACCGGTGCTTTTCTGGTGAAAGCAACCAGTGATGGTCGATCAGGGAACTCGGTGAAGATGCCGACTTTTTTATGCTCACGGTCGGCGCGGCCAAATTTCACATACCCATCGATCAGAGCGAAAAGGGTATGATCGCGACCAACACCCACGTTTTCGCCCGCTTTGATCTTGGTACCGCGCTGACGCACGATGATGCTGCCAGCGGTGACCAGCTGGCCATCGTAGCGTTTGACACCGAGCATCTTAGGGTTGCTATCCCGTCCATTACGGGAGCTACCCATACCTTTTTTATGTGCCATGAGTTATTCCTCCGCCTTCGTTTCGCTCTCATCCGCCTTAGTTGAGCGACGGCGGCGAGTTTTCTTTTCAACCGGAGCGGACTCTTCCGTTGTAGAAGTCTCGGTCTCAGCAACTTCAGGAGTTGTCTCAACCTTGGCTGACTCGGGAGTCTCCTCCTCGCCTTCAGCCTCTTCATCAGGGATGGCCGTGCTCTTAAACACAGGAGCTTCGCCAGTGACGAGACTCTTCCCATCGGCGACGATGTCATCGATGGTCAGGAAGGTCAGTTCCTGACGATGCCCTCGTTTGTGACGATAACGCTTTTTCGATTTGTATTTGAAAACAATCAATTTTTCGCCGCGACCCTGCTCTGTGGCAGTTGCCAGAACCATGGCATTGCTGACCAGTGGGGTACCCACCAGGATGTTATCTGCATCCGAGATCAGGACTACCTCTTCCAAACGAATCTGTGTGCCAACTTCAACCGCGAGACGGTTGACGCGGACCTCTTCGCCAACGGCTACTTGATATTGTCTTCCACCACTTTTGATTACTGCGTACATTTTTTTCCCTTTCCCGTCCCCGTAACGTCACTCCCTGGATACGTGGCAGGCATGGGTGGAGCGCCTGTCTCACAGTTCCACAACTGAAAAATACCTCTTACTACCGGACCAGAGGCAATTGCGTGCTCTCTGTCAAATGTCGTCGAGTGCTTTTTCTCTCGTTATATGGAGCGTTCTGTCAAATCATTATTGGGGATGGTTGGACTACCCGCAAGCGTTTTGCTTGCGCTCACTCAATGAGGGTCTGTGGTAGCCTCCTATCGATAGACAGACTCTCTGCACCCTCGGTGCAAAGATGCCTATCTTCTCACGCTGCCTCTGATAATAGCAGTTCTTTGCCGATTCTGTCAAGCAAGAATTCCAGGAAAGCGAAGCTTTCCAATTCCAACAAACATGCCCTCTCCTCTTCCCTAAATAGATGCGTTTGCCAGCAGCTTGGCTGTTGGCAAACGCATCTATTTTTCCCTAAGATACGGCGACTGCGCAGCCAAACAGCCTCACTTCTTCTTCAGAAAAGGGGGTGGGCCATAGAAAAATCATAAATGACTTTTAAACTTTCTGTGTTATACTGAGGGACAGTTCATACTACTTTTGTTGTGCTTGAAGACAGTCTATCCAACTATGCTAAGATATATTGAGTGAATGTCATGACATACTGTTTTCTGGCACATGTTAGTGATCTCGATCTATCGCAGACGTAACTTCGCTGAACCCGGTGAAGAACATCAATAAACAGGCGCTGAACAAAGAGGCGCGGCTTCAATCAACCTGCTACATAAAGCTCTGACTAAAAAGGACAATCCATGCTATGGAAGCAAACATAGACCTCCATTTCTGGCTTACGCAATGGAATCTGGCCCCAAGCCTCTGGCTGGGTATGATAGCTGTACTTGGTCTCTATTTCTATGCTCTGGGTCCCTACCATAAGCGCTATTATCCCGACGAGCCGGTGAAGCGTGGACAGACAGTGGCCTTCGTCTCTGGTGCGGTCATTATGTTTCTCGCCCTGGTCTCTCCACTGGATACGCTGGGCGATGACTATCTCTTCAGCGCCCACATGCTCCAACATCTCTGTTTGACGACCTTTGGTCCGCCGCTTCTGCTTGTTGGCTTGCCGGCGTGGATGGTCGATCCCTTTATTAAAAGGCGCTTTATTTTCCCTGTTATTAAGTTCTTGACCCTGGTACCTGTGATATTTGTGCTCTATAATGCTGACTTCCTTCTCTGGCATGCTCCGGTTCTTTATAATGCCACGCTCGAAAACGAAGGTATCCATATCTTTGAGCACCTGACCTTTATCAGCCTCGGTATTCTGAGCTGGTGGCCAATCTTTAGTCCCTCACAGCTCTTACCCAGGATCTCATTCGGGGGACGAATTCTGTATATCTTCCTCAATGGGATGCCCGCTGTCCTTCTGGGAGCCGGTCTGACCTTTATACCACCCATCTACGCGCCCTACCTGACTGCTCCACTTGTCTGGGGTATCTCACATGCCTCGGATCAACAGGCAGGTGGTCTGCTTATGTGGGTACCGGTGAATATCTTTTATATCGCGATTATGAGCATAATCTTTATTCGCTGGATGAAGCAGCAGGAGCGTATACAGCAAGAAGCTGAAATGCGCGGAGACAAAGTCGAGCAAGATGTTGGTATACTCTCCTGAAACATGCCTGATGCGAACTGAGATAAGGCATTGCCTCCACCAGCCTCTCCGCTGAAGTCAGGTTGCAAAACAACATTCGCCGAGTCCCAATGACTATACACCCCTCTGGAACTTGCGTGCTATAATCGATCTAATCGTTTCCGCTTTTGTGCGGCAAGAAAGAATGGAAGAACGCACAAGCTTATTTTTTTGCGCATGGGAAGGGTCTTCGCACTATGCTCATCACGCGGATTGAGTTAGAGAATATCAAAAGCTATAAACAGTTTCAGGTGGATTTTCAGCGCGGCGCGACCGCTATCAGTGGCTCTAATGGAGCCGGCAAAACAACACTGGTTGAGGCAATTGGTTATGCGCTTTTCGATTGTTTACCCTATAAACAGGATCAATTCGTGCGCGAAGGAGAAAAATACGGGCGCGTTGTCATTCATTTGCTTGGCAGCGATGACCGACCGTATGTGGTTGAGCGCCGCTGCGGAAGCGGTGCCTCCTGGACCCTCTATGATAACGAGGCCAATTTCCGTCTGGAACAACGCGCTGATGTCCAGGATAAACTCCATGAACTCTTTGGGATTGAGCGCGAACGCTCTTTAGAGAGTCTCTTCCGTGACGCACTCGGCGTTCCTCAAGGAACCTTTACTTCGATCTTTCTCCAAAAGGCCAGCGCCCGTAAACAGACCTTTGATGCCCTTCTGCAAATTGATGACTATCGCACTGCCTCCGATTATCTACTTGAGGTTCAAAGAGATTATAGGGATCAGCTCCTTGAACAGGAACGCGAGATCCAGCGTCTGACCTTTGAGACTCGCGATCTGGATGACTGGCGGGCGGCTCTTAAGAAGAACCGCGAAATTGATCAGGAACTGAAAACTCACAATGTGGCCTCTGTCCATCGCCTGGGAGTTCAGCAGAATTATTTTGTTCAGCTCAAACCGCGCCAACTTCACCTGCAACTGTGCGAGACCCAACGTGAGCAGAGCAAGTTGTTACGAGATACCGCTCAACAACAACGTGAGCAGGCCAGAATGGCCCTTGAGGAGGCTCAGACGGCCTCTCAGATTGTGCAAACAAATCAGCTGGACTATCATCTCTACCGAGAGGCAGAGGAGACCCTGGCACGTCTGCGCCAGGAAGAACGCCAGCGCAATACTCTCCGTCAACGTCATGCCAGTCTCAACAATGTGCTCCTGACCACTCAGGCCAATCTTCAACATGTGCAGCAGCGTCTGAGCGAGGTTGCTCAGGCCCGTCAACTTGTGCTTGAACTGATCCCCAGCGTAGAGCAGCAGGTTGAGCTGGAAAAACTGGTCTTGCAGTTCACGCAAGAGGTCCAACAATATGAAGCTCTGTTAAAAGAGGGTCGTCGCATCCATCAGTTGCGCGAGAAATGTCAGCAGGAGCAGGCAAAGGCTCGTCAGCGTGTGACCGAGATAGAGCCGCTCGGACCCCTGGCAGAGCAGCTCGGTGAGCGGGTGGCGCGGGTAGCTCAACTGCAAACCCAACTCACTCAACGCACGCAGAAACGCTTACAGCTTGAAGAGAAGCGTCAATTGCTGAAGGAGAAGCATGAGAATCTGGAGCAGACGCTGAGCAAGCTGCGTAAAGCTGAAGATATGATCGTGAAAATTGAGGGTCATCGCCAGGAGGCTGAGGAATTTCCCCTGCTACAGGCCCGGCGCGAACAGCTCGCACTCCGTCAACATCATCTGCATGGCAATATTGAAAGCTATACCGACTCACGTGCCCGCTCGGCTGGAGGACAATGTCCCCTGCTCCATCAGACCTGCATCAACATCAAGCAGCAGGGACAACTCAGTCTGGAGGCCTATTTCGATACGCTACTCGCTGACGAAGAAGAACTGTTACACGAGGTCTCACAACAGCTCATGGAAATCGAGGGACGAAGCTCAGAGGTCAAAAAGTACGCAGACGCACTGGATAAACTTGGTCAATATGTCGAGCGCCGCGAAGGGTATGCCGAGCACATCGAGCGCCTGAACGTCGATCTGAAACGTCTTGAGCGCGAGGTGCAGGGACTACAGGAGGAGTGGGAGGAGTTCAAGCTGATCGATCAGGAGATCGCTCAGGCGAAAGTGGCTCAAGAAGAGAGCCAGCAGGCAGATAAACTGACGCGTCAGTTGAGCGCCCTTAACAGCAAGATTGAGCAGCTTCAAAACCAGATTGAGCAGTATACGGTTGAACTCGATGAACGCAAACGCGAGACAGAACCCCTGAAACAGAGCAGAGAACTGCTGGCAGCACGTCAAGCAGACCTGATCAATCTCAATGATCCACGCTCACAGAGTAAAGCCCAGCAGGAGATTATCAAACCCGAAGGAACCTATCGACGCCAACGGGAACAGGCTCAGGAGACGCTGTACACAACCGAGTCCCAGATGGCCGAACTTTCGACAGAGCTAGCGACCTATGAACAACTTGATACCTCACTCATCGAGCAGGAGTCTAACCGCAAGAGAACCGCTCCTGGCCATCAACTCTATCTCAAGAGCATTGAGACAGCCGGAAGACTGACTGAGCGCGAGCAGCGTTGTGCTAAGGCCGAGCAGAAATGGGTTCACGCAGCAGAAACTCTGGTACGCGACGAGGAGTCCTATGAACAGGCCTCAAATGTCTTTAATGAGCAGGAATTTCACGCCGTAGATGCAGAGATTCGCACCCTGGAACAGACCGTGACTCGTCTGGCAACTGAGATGCAGAATATCCAGCTCCAGATTAACCAGCTAGAGGCCCAGATCACTGCAACTGAAGCCCTACTCATAGCGCTGGAGGCCGCTCAGAAAGAGAAACAGACCATTGATGAGCTTGCGACGATGCTGGATCAGTTTCGAAAACTGCTGAAGGAGGCTGGCCCTTACGTTCTGCGTGCCATTCTCAACGATATCTCGGCGGAGGCGAACCGCATCTTTGGCGAGGTCATGGGCGACCGCAGCGCACAGCTTGCCTGGACCGATGATTATGAGATCAGTCTGCTCCGTCAGGGTGTGAAACGCTCGTTTGCTCAGTTGAGTGGAGGCGAACAGATGAGTGCAGCCCTGGCTATCCGTCTGGCACTGCTCAAAAAGCTCTCCACGATCAATATTGCTTTCTTTGATGAGCCAACCCAGAATATGGATGAGCAGCGCCGCGTCAACCTGGCCGAGCAGATCCGTCGTGTGCGCGGCTTCGACCAGTTAATTGTCATCAGTCATGACGATACTTTTGAGCAGGGACTGGACAGTCTGATCCGCCTGCGCAAGGTAGATGGGCAAACCAGACTGCTGACCGAGGATGACGATCGACCAATGAATGACTTTCATTCAGGACAGGTAAACGTCTATGCTTCATAAAGGAAAGCTCATGGCCGCCTTACATGCCAAGCGCGGCCAGTTCAGTGCCTATGACGGCTCCTTTGGCGACCAGTTGAATGCCTACCGCTTTGCCCTGGAGACGCTCTACCAGAAATATCCTTCCAGCGCACAGCTAGAGTATCTTCTGCCGCCCGACAAGCCAGGTCTCCCACCAGCCGGTGCTCGTCCAAGCATCGAGTTCGATCGCTGGCTTATCAACGCCGCTCAGAGCGAGTATCACGGTCCACTCTATCCCTTTGGACGAAGCTTTGCCAATCACGAACAATCTCGTCAGTGGGCGGAATGTATCGAGGGTGTGACAACGGTCGCGGTAGATGGTAGCCAGCTTCAGCCCTGGCGAGATGCCTCGATCCCTGTGGCGCTCATCCAGGTGGGCATCTTCGCCAATCCACACGCGCACGGTCAGCCATATATGAAAGATGTCTCGCTCGAAGTGCTCTCCCCTGATGAGATCTCGGAGGCTTCGAGTGTAGAAAGTAAGGACCCGGACAGCTATCCTTATTCAGAGATGCAGGTCAATCTCAGACGCTATAAGCTGGAGATAGAGACCATCCGCCGTCAGATGGAGGAACGCGCACGTAACCGCCGTGTCGGTCAGCCCGCCCATAGTCCTCTCTTCTTCTTTGACGGCTCGCTGATTGTTTCGTTCGCTCTGACGATGCCCCAACCATATCGCAACTCGTATATCGAGGCGGCGAAATCACTGTTGCAGACCTCCGAGGAGCAGCGCGTTCCCTTGATCGGCTACATTGACACCAGTTATGCCCGCGATATGATCACGATGCTACGACGCCTGGACGCGGTTCAGAAACAGCCGGTACTGCGCGAGACTAAACGCATCCATGACGCGCTCCTCTGGCAGGAAGCGATGAGTTGGGGCGATCGCACTCCTGCGATGATCTGTGCTCGCGGCGACATTCTGGAGGACTATGGACCCTATCGTGAAAGCGTGGCCTTCTGCTATCTGCAAACGTCCTCAAAGCGTCCCCCCGCTCGTCTGGAGTTTCCCCGCTGGATGCTGGATGATGGACTGCTGGAACCGGTGATGGACGCGGTACGCGCCGAAATTATCGTTGGCAACGGCTATCCTTATGCCATCGAAACAGCCGACGCAGTTGCAGTCATCAGTATGCAGGACAGACAGGAATTCTATGGACAGTTTCAGGAATTTATGCAGCGTCAAGGTATGCAATTTACCTTCTCACATAAGTCTATGAGCAAAGGACGACGTAGATAATATGGTATACTTATCTTCAGGTAAAGAAATTTTTCATTAGTTTGTTGAGAAGCAGAAAGATGTCTCGTTCAACCACACAAACATTTTCCTGCCCATGTGGGGAAGTGTTTCAACATACAATTTATGAATATGTAAATGTCGCTAATGATCCGCGACTCCGGTACATAGTGCTGGCGGGGTTGCTCAATGTGGCAACCTGTCCGATATGCGGACGCAAGGCAGCTATTGGCCGTCCGTTCATCTACTCCGACCCGGAGCATCAACTGCTCGCTTATGTACATCCACGCAACGATGCACCAGATGAGGCACGTATGCTTATCCTGGAACAGTTGCGCAACGTCTATGAGAACGTTGCCGGTATGGCTGAGGATGAGCAAGAAGAGCAGGAAGATTCTACGGAGGGTCAGACCTCTGAGGCATTGGCACACCAGATTATGGAAACGCCTCCCTTGCAGGTGATCTTCGGCATCGATCAGCTCCATGAGTTGATCAACGCCACGCTGAAACAGGATGAACGTCTAGGGAAGCTGGCATTAAGCACACGCAGTCACGCCGAAGCCGAACGCGGACAGATGCACGATATCGCACGCAAGCTGGCAAGTGAGATGGGCTGCCAGGTCGAAGTTGAGGACCTGGACGATGAATATACTGTGTGGATCTTCGGTCCACGCCGTCGAATAGGCGCATTGATGCGCGAGCTGGCAACTCACTAACAGTTTGAGAAGGATCGAGGCATGATTACGATCGGTGTGCTGACCATTAGCGATGGGGCCGCGCAGGGTACACGCGAGGATACCAGCGGGGAACTTGCTTCTTCGATGGTCTCCCAGTTACCGGGTGCGATGCTGCGTGCTGGCGCTATTATTCCCGATGAGAAGGCCCAAATTGAGGCAACTTTGCGTGAGTGGAGTGATGAGAAACAACTCAACCTCGTTCTGACGACCGGTGGTACGGGTCTGGGACCTCGCGATGTGACGCCTGAGGCGACGCGTGCGGTTCTCGACCGCGAGGCTCCCGGCATTGCGGAGGCGATGCGAGCTGTCAGTATACAACACACTCCCTATGGGATGCTCTCACGCGGCGTTGCGGGCGCACGTGGACGAACACTGATCATTAATCTGCCGGGCAGTCCCAAAGCAGTGCAAGAATGCCTGGAGTGTATTCTGCCAGTGCTGCCCCATGCGGTAAACCTGCTCATTGAAGGTCCACGCGAACACTAGTCATGTCATTACCTCACCTGCAACCTCTGCTGATCTATCGGGGACATAGCGACAATATCTTCGCGCTCTCCTGGTCGCCTGATGGAACACGTCTGGCCTCCGCTGGACGCGATCATACGGTGCACATCTGGCATCCACTGACTGGCGAAGAGAGTTATGTCTACTCTGGTCATACTTTCCCTGTATTGTCTCTGGCCTGGTCACCTGATGGTACGCGTGTGGCTTCAGGCGATACGTCAGGTCTGATCCACATCTGGCAGTCACAGAGCGGCGAGTTGCTGAATATCTACCGGGGACATAAACGCTTCGTCCATAGCCTCTCCTGGTCACCTGATGGGACGCTGATGGCCTCAGGGGGAGACTTTGGCGACAACACGGTGCAAGTCTGGCAGGTTGCAGATGGCGTATGCCGGTACATCCTTGAACGTCAGTATCGCATCTTCACGGTAGCCTGGTCGCCCGATGGTCAGCGACTCGCGGCCTGTAGCTTTGAGGGTGGCGTACACACCTGGAAGGCCAGCGATGGCAGTGAAGATGCTGGCTATCAGGGACATACAGGACCGGTCTACACGCTCTCCTGGTCGCCTGATGGGACGTGTCTGGCCTCGGCGGGTCACGATCAACTGATCCACCTCTGGGAAGAGCGCAGCGGTCATCAACTTAGCGTCTACAGTGGACACACAAAACCCATCAAAGCTCTGGCCTGGTCCAGTCAAAGCCCCCTACTCGCCTCCGGGAGTGATGACACAACCCTGCGTATCTGGCAGACAACCACGGGTCAAGAATGGCAAACGTACACCGGTCACACCCACTGGATACGTGCCCTCTGCTGGTCGCCCGATGGACGCTATCTAGCCAGTGCCAGCGCTCATGCGATTCATGTGATTGAGTTTGTGACTCTCTGGTGTTGAGTGCCAGGTCATATAACTACTATTGCCAGTCTAAATCAGCGAGAAAACTACGACGAAATGCCTCGGCTTCCAGATGTAACTGCGGCACAATAGAGGCATCGGCCCCCAAATCCGACATGAAATGGAGCAGTTCCTTTTGTGTCGTCCTTGCATCAATGGCCGAAACAAGTGCCGCTATAGCCGTCCACAAAGTGGTTTCAAGAGAGCTATTTCCGAGCATTGTTCATTCTCCCAGGAGAGTTCCTGTATCATCTTAAAAAGATGCGAATGTAATTCCGTTCCGTTGCTACTTATCAGGCAGCTCTGATTATGACCGACAAACTCCTTGCCAGAAAAATCAGTGATGCGCCCACCAGCCTCTTCAAGGATAAGGGTACCAGCATCCGGCGAAATTGGTGTATCGGCGATCGCGATCAGCAAGTCTGCCTTTCCACTGGCCACCAGACACCAGTCCAGGGCTGGAGACCAGGTATCAAGAACTCGACGACAGTGCATATGAAGGGAATGGCGCACGCTCACTGTCAACGGCTGACGCTTTGTCACAAAATCTGGAATCAAAAAAACTCGACTACCCTTCAACTGGGTCGTCTGAGACACGTGCAAGCGCTTATCATTTAGCCAGGCCCCCTGACCTCGTATCGCTGTATAGAGGCTTGCAGTCAACGGCTCATAAACTACTGCTACTAGAGGTTGATTGCGGTAATAAAACGTTAAAGTCGATGAAAAATATGATAGACCCAAAACGAAGTTCTCAGTTCCATCGAGCGGATCTATTTTCCAGAGATAAGGGGATGAAGCTACAGTTAATTCTCCCAATTCTTCGCTCTCAATACTATGATCTGGAAACGTTCTCCGAATAGACTCAATGATGGCCTTTTCCGCAGCCAGATCTGCCCCCGTTTGCAGAGAGGTATCTTCCTTTGCTGCAATGACAATAAAAAAAGAGTCTTGAGAACAAAACAGGCTCTTTTACTGTCTGTCCTGTCCTCAAGGCTCTTTTCAGGGTTATTTCATTCTTCGAAAGCCAGAGGCTTTCGGAGAATGAAATAACCCTGAACTCTTTCTTTTATGCCGGTCGAGTAACCTATCCTGCTCTAGTCGTCGCGTAATCCCTTCCTGAGTTCCTTGACAAAGCCAAACGCGCCCTCGATCCAGCTCATCTGGGGCTCGCGTTGCGCACGTTCCTGCTCAGATGCTGCCTGTTCCCGCTCACGACGAGCATCCTTCTGCTCCTGACGCCGCTGACGATCATAGGCCGCACGCTTGCGTGAATCACTGAGAACCGCATAGGCCTCATTCAACAGCTTCATCAACTCATCCTGAGCCTGCTCATTGAGATCAGGATGGTGCAAACGAGCCAGTTGTCGGTAGGCTCGCTTGATATCCGCTGTACTCGCATTCGACGCCACTTTGAGTAGCGTATAATAGTTAATAAGCATCATGTACCGGTACTCCCAAAGCCGCCTCGTCCCTGGCCGACAACCTCGATCTCTTCCCAATCCACGCGCACGACAGGAATAAACAGGCCTTGCGCGATCCGCTCGCCTCTGTTGACCTGTACAGCCGCATCGCTAAAATTGAGAACTTGCACTTTCAGTTCATCCCCTTCGCCACAATAATCCTGATCGATAACGCCCAGACCGTTGGGAATAAGCAAACTTTTTCGACGAGGTGTGCTACTCCTGAGAGTGAGCAACAAAAAATATCCCTCTGGAATGCATACAATGACATTGGCTGGTATCAACACCAACCTTCGGGGCAAGATCTCCGTGTCTTCCCGACAGAGCAGGTCAAAACCAACCGATCCCGATGTTGCATAGATGGGTAAGGGCAAACCCTTATCAATGCGCTTGATCGAAACTTTGAGACGTTGCACATGGGTATTCATTCTGTTATTCTATTAAAGTGAACTATCTCCGTCAAGACCCTGGAGAAAAACACAGAACTTCACAAAAGTCTGCGTAGAGTGCCGACCAGACCCCTCCTCAGGAGTACGAGATGGTCGGTAACAGCGCGAATGCGCTGCCACCAATCATCAAAAAAGGGTGAGCAGGTGGGGAAGATCGCGACTTTTGCCAGGCCCTGAGCGGCGAAGAGGCGATTCTTGCAAGATCCTAATGAAAAAAAGAACCAGGAATACATCGACTTGAATTTACGACTGAAATTTTTTGGCGTCTGCCTCCTCTTATGTCTGGCACTGGTAGCAGCCATTCTTACAGCCGCAGGAACAGTTCGATCCTATCAACAATTTCAGCAAAGTCACCATCTCGCCATGACTGGTAGTGTAGATACAGTGCGCCCCTGGATGACCCTTCCCTATATCTCTCATATCTATCATATTCCGACTGCCTGCCTCGCCCAATCCCTCCACCTCACTCAGCCAATGCTGATCAAACAGGCCACGCTGCGTACCATTGCTGACTATGTCAAGCGTCCAGTTGATGCCCTCATACAAAGTGTGCAGAGAACCATTCTTGATTTTCGTAAGAACAAATCAATGTGTAGTCCTCCTGTGAGTCCTACTAAACCAGACGCTCATCAAATGCCCCTTTCTAATGAGAAAGGGACTTTTGCATGAGCACCATTCTGGCCTATATTATTACCTGGCTGCAAGAATTTGGCTACCCCATACTCTGGTTCTCAATCTTTATTGGCGCGATCGGCATTCCACTCCCCAATAGTCTCCTGCTCCTGGCTGCCGGAGCGTTTGCAGAACAGGGAGACTATAACATCGTGGTCCTGATCCTGGTGACCGTAAGTGCGTTTGTCACAGGTGATACCTGTGGCTATTTGATAGGGAAACGCTGGGGCAGTAGACTGCTGGTATGGCTGGAAAAATCAGGCAAGGTGCGCTTCATTCGACCACAGACCATTGAACGCTCGCGAAACTATTTCCATAAGTCAGGAGGTTGGGCCGTCTTCCTGAGTCGTTTCCTGGTCTCAGGACTGGGAGGCGTGATAAATTTGCTGGCAGGGGCAGAACTCTATCCCTATCGCAAATTTATCCTCTACGATATTTGTGGTGAGGTCCTGGGCACCTGCCTGCCCCTCTTTTTGGGCTATATTTTTGGCGAAAGCTGGGACGCTATAGGAGATATTCTTGGATCAGTCTCGACTTTCATCCTGGCCTCTCTGGTCACGCTCTTTTTGGGCTATCAAACATTTAAACTTTTCAGACGGATGCGCCAACTCAAAAAAAACCCGTCAGAATTGGAGAAAGAACAATCATCAATGATATCACCCAGGACGTCATCCCCTTTACAGGGACCAGATACACTGTCATCGTCTTCAGGCCATCTGCCACTTTAGTTGCCGTGCAACGTATGATAGATATAAGGTAATTTCGTGTTCCGGCAGAGCCATATTTCTGGTGAGCAACCATCTCGTCGGGGGGCGAGAAGCAGGTTGACAAAAGGCTAATACGTAATTGGAAGCAGATCTTTGAGAAAGCCCTGTCCTCAGGACTAGATGAAAGGTGACTTTTGGGTTATAATTAGGAGTGGTGAAGGAATGTTTTCCAGTTTCTCTGTGTTTCTATTATTAGAGATACGGAATAGGTGCGTCTTTATTTCCTCCCACTCGGTTTTCGGACAAGGTATCCCTATTGCAGGATTGCTTTCCATAGAGCGCTGAGCCGAACCGACGGAAGATACTGCTATCTTGCTGCTTAAGATACTACTGTTCACGGAGGGCGCAAAAATGATTGATTTGGATTGTGGCATGGTTGAAACAACCTTGCCTCGCCACGACACCGAAACATTGAGTACCGATCTTGATAAGCAATATGACGACATTTTTGGGCGTCTGCTCAATAAAGATCTTGTATATACAGAGGATGGAGAAGCCAATACGAAGGAAGAGCCAGAACTGGAAGACATGTCAAGCCTGGAGAGTGGATCATTAGAGCTGGATGAAATGGCTGATATACATGATGAACTCGCTCATATGCCAGGTGCTCCCGAAATTGAATCGTCTTCGATTCTGACCCTGCCCTCCCATGCATCAAACGATAGCCCTCATCCACGCAGACCTAACCCACGTCGGCGTCGCTCAGACGATCCAGAGGAACATACAGTTCAAAACTCTGATGCCGGCGAGTCAGATGCTGTCATGACTTATCTGCGCGAGATCGGTCGCGTCCCCATGATTACCCATGAACGCGAGATAGAACTCGCTCAGCGGATCGAAATGGGCGACCGAACCGCTCAAAAACAGTTTATTCTGGCAAATCTGCGCCTGGTTGTCAGCATCGCAAAACGCTATGTAGGTCGCGGTTTAACCTTGCTGGATCTGATCCAGGAGGGCAATATTGGTTTGATCCGTGCAGTGCAGCGCTACGATTGGAGACGCGGCCATCGCTTTTCAACTCACGCAACCTGGTGGATTCGCCAGGCTATCAGTCGTGCAGTCGCAGATAAGGGACGAACTATTCGCCTCCCTGTCTATGTGAATACAGCGTTGAACCGCATACGCCGAGAGCGCCAGCGCCTCTTACAAGAACTGGGTCGCGAACCCACAGAGTTGGAACTGGCGGAGGCTACCGGACTCGATCCTCTGCGTATGATCGAGCTACAGGCTGCTCCTGGTGCTCCTGTCTCTCTTGAACTGCCAGTCGGCGAAGATGAAGAGCAGGAACTGGGCGATGTGCTGGCTGATACAGAATCAGCCTCTCCTGAGGATATCGCAACAACTCAAACGCTGAAAGACGAAGTCCAGCGTGTTCTTGAATCCGTCTTAACACCCCGCGAACGGCTGGTGCTACAGTTGCGCTTCGGTCTGAACAATAGTCAGGCTCATCCCCTTGAACAGGTGGGACGCGAACTGGGCATTACGCGCGAACGAGTACGCCAGATTGAGGCCGGTGCGCTGGCCAAACTGCGCCAACCACCCGTTCTGGACCGTCTCCGCGGTTAACGATAAAAATAAAAAAGCTTCGGGAAAGAAACTCCCCGAAGCTTTTTTTAGTGCTTAACTCCGCTTCTTTCCCAGGTCTCGCTCGACTGTAGTAACTTCTCTGACCCTCTCCAGTTTCGCTACCACACGCTGCATCTGCTCCAGGTCCTCCACTTCAAGCATGACGGTGATCACTACCTGCTCCCGATTGCCGGCGAGACGCGAGCTGATTGAGGTGATATTCACTTTTGCTTCAGAGACGATTGCGGCGATGTCGCGCACCAGACCAGAACGGTCGCGGGCTGTAATGACCAGAGGGGCCAGGTAGCGCTGCTGATCCATACTGGTCCAACTCACGTTGATCAGGCGCTCTCGATCACGTGAACGATAGCGGTCAATATTTTTGCAATCAGCGCGATGGATGATCGCCCCTTTACCACGACTGATAAAACCGACTATTTCGTCGCCTGGTAGCGGACAGCAGCAGTTTGCCAGGTTCGTGAGTAGACCGCTGACTCCAGCTACCTGGAGATGTGCTCTGGCGTTCATACGAGAGACAAGAGGTTGGGGGTGAGACTCTGGTTCGTCTCTGGTCTCTTTGTTCTCGCGCTGCCAGATCTCTTGAATCTTCGCGGCAACGGCATGTGGACGCTGCTCATCACAGCCGATGGCGGCCAGGATATCCACGAATGAACTGCGCCGAAAGCTCGTGCACAGTTCCTCCTGTGCATCCTCTCTCACATCATCCAGGGTACGTGCAGTCAAATTTTTCAGTTCACGCTCCAGGCGTTCGCGTCCAATCGAGATATTAATGTCGCGCTCATATGTTTTTAAATAGCGACGGATCTTACTCTTCGTCGCAGCGGTGCGTGCAAAGTTTAACCAGTCCCGTGTAGGATGGGCAGAGCGCGTTGTGAGGATATCAACAATATCACCACTCTGAAGTTCATAATCTAAGGGAACCATGCGAGTGACCAGATTTTCAGCATCCCCACTGCCACTCTCGGTCGTCACACGTGCACCGGCACAATGATCGCCAACTTTGGTATGAATACGATAGGCAAAATCCAGTGGAGTGGAACCGACCGGCAGATCTTTCACTTCACCTTTGGGAGTAAACACAAAGATCTGCTCTTCAAGAAATTCATCGCGCACCGCCCGCACAAATTCACTGTCATCAGCCGTAGCGGAACGCAGATCCTTCTGCCAGTCAGCGAGTTGACGCAGCCAGGAGAGCAACTCTTTGGCCGAACTTGAGGCGTGATCACCCACATCTTTATAGTGCCAGTGCATGGCCACACCATATTCAGCCATCTCATGCATCTCAAAGGTGCGAATCTGGATCTCCACCAGTTGATCAGCCAGACAAAATACCGTTGTGTGGAGCGCCTGGTAGCCGTTTGGTTTGGGGTTAGCGGCAAAATCCTTGATACGTCCCTCTTTGGGTTTCCACAGACTGTGAACGTGTCCCAGAGCCAGGTAACAATCAGAGGTAGTCTCCACCAGGATGCGGAAGGCAATCAAATCGTGAATCTGACTAAAGTCTGCCTCCTGCAAATTCTCGCTCTGTCCATCTTCCTCAGCAGTTCGCTTCAGCTTCTTATAAAAGCTATACAGACGTTTGACGCGACCAGAGACCTCCGTATGGAGTCCCAGAGTCGCCATCTCGTCGCGCAGAATATGACAGACACGCTCAACATACTCACGCCACTGCTTACTCTCGGCCTCTATCACGCTCTGCAACCAGGCATATTGTTCCGGCTCCAACACAGCAAAGGCCAGATCCTCCAGTTCACCTTCCAGACGCGACATTCCCAGACGACCCGCCAGCGGAGCATAGATCTCCTGGGTCTCCTGAGCCATCCCCTGCATATCTTTCTGATCAACTGGATAGCTTCTGGTATGGCCTACACGCATCGCATGCAGGCGATAAACCAGCTTCAAAAGCACAACACGTGGATCTTCCGCCATAGCGAAAAACATCTTACGCACCGTCTCCGCCTGTTGACGGCGCATATTCTCGCGTATGCGCTGCTTCTTAGGATCGCGACTCTTTTCCAACTCGGACTGAGTAGCCTGACCCTGAGTCACGCTCTGCTTCTTGCGTTCCAGGATATTCATGCGCAACATGCTGCCAATAACGCGAGCGACTGCCGGTCCTAAGGCATCTTCAATCCACTCCAGCGAGGTCAACTCGGCATCAACAGCCTCAAAGGTCAAACCGGCGGAGACGCCAATCGCATCAATATGAAGCTCTGCCAGGATATTCGCAATGGAGAGCGCATGCTCTAAGGGAGGAATTAAACGCGAACCACGCACTCCGGCGCAGGTCTCCTGGGCAATATAGAGAGCACGCTTGACCTGCTCTATCTCAGCGGGAGGCATATATGCCTGGATGAGCTGGAGCAGGTTCTGAGCCAGATCATCATTGGGATCCTTTTCAAGTGGTTGTTTGCTGATCGACATTGGTATCATATGGTTTTCCAGTCAACACTAGGATATTCGAATTTCACACAACTGTTCAAATCTGACATCCTTTTCACGACTAGCAACCTGGCATCCACACCTACCTACTAATAAAGACGCATATCAAACAGGGAGTCTCACTTTTTCCTTCAGGTCTGACCCATTTAGACGGAGGCAAAATACTTTGCCTATCTCAGGAATAGCAACTAGTTGTGTACTCTCTGCCTAGTTCACGCGATGACTCAGGCTGCGTGTCACGCTGACAACATGCTTGACTTGTTTTAGCCGTTCAAAAACCGGGTCGATCTGGTCTAACGAGGCTATCTCAAGGGTTGCTGTAATTATAGCTCGTTGTAAGGAGTGGTTGGTAGTTGAGGCTACAGCTATCATATTGATATTGGCATCGGCGACTACTGAGGCAACATCTCGGAGAAGACCAGACCGATCGTGCGCAACAACAACGATTGGCACGAGGTAATGCTGCGATTCGATCTGCAACCAGTTGATTTCGATCAGACGCTCGCTCTCCTGCCCACGATAACGACGCAGGGTACGACAATCAATGCGATGTACGATGATCCCTTTATTCGGGTTAACCACACCTTTGATGGCATCGCCTGGAAGGGGACAACAACAGTGGGCCAATTTTACGACAATCAGAGAGGGGGCGCTCTCCTCACTACACTGGGCCAGACTCTGCTTGCGGCTCTCAATGCTGCTGCTTTTGAGTTCTCCGCGACTTTGCAGAATAGGGGTGAGATGATCTACCACTACCATCACCGGTAACTCTGTACGTCCAAGTGCGATATAGAGGTCTTCCGCAGTATTATATTTCTTCCTGGTGCTCAGTTTCGCCAGGTCCTTATCCTGAATAGCATTGATGCCGGTGGCTCCCATGGCTTTCAGGGCAAGATCCAGTCGCTCCTGTCCCAATTGTTGGTTGACTTCGCGTTCGTAGGTTTTGAGGTAACGTCGAATCTTGGTACGAGCCGTTGTTGTACGCGCAAATGCCAGCCAATCACGGGTAGGATGTGCATGACTGTTGACGATAATATCAACGATCTCGCCGCCCTTGAGTTCGTAGTCCAGCGGAGCGATACGCGTTACTAAACGACCGCTATCAGCTGTATTAGTAATAATACGCGCACCAGTACAATGATCGCCAATATTTGTATGAATGCGATAGGCCATATCCAGTGGAGTGGAACCACGAGGCAGATCTTTGACCTCTCCCTTGGGAGTAAACACGAAGATCTGCTCCTGAAAGATATCGCCTTTGACGGCTTCCACAAACTCATCGGCGTTCTGGGGTAACTCGCGCTGCCAATCGCGCAACTGCTCAATCCAGCTAATCATCTCATGAGTGGAGAGACGGGCAATCCCACGGTCTTTCATATACCAGTAGCTGGCGATGCCGTAATCGGCGGTGCGCTGCATCTCATGAGTGCG
The DNA here is from genome assembly GCA_034438135.1 of Ktedonobacteraceae bacterium. Taxonomy (GTDB): domain Bacteria; phylum Chloroflexota; class Ktedonobacteria; order Ktedonobacterales; family Ktedonobacteraceae; genus Paraktedonobacter. The sequence goes on from DAOTTL010000088.1 coordinate 19,755, forward strand.
AATCTGAATCTCTGCGAGCTGGTTATTCAGGCAAAAAACAGTGGTATGGAGGGATTGATAGCCATTTAATTTGGGAGTGGCGATAAAGTCCTTAATGCGTCCATCCTTGGGTCGCCAGAGTGCATGAATATTGCCGAGCGCCAGGTAGCAGTCATGAACCGAATCAACCAGGATGCGGAATGAGACAAAATCGTGAATCTGGCTCAGTTCGTCACCATTCAGCTCCAGTTTGCGCTGAATGCTGGCCAGATGCTTCTGCCAGGCCTGCACATCTGCCTTAATACCAACACGAGCCATCTCATCCCGCAAACGTTGACAGATCTCTTCAATCGAGGGATCGCGCTTGCGGCGCTCATCTTCGACATCACGTGCCAGACGAGTATATTGCTCTGGTTCCAGATAGCTGAAGACAAGATCTTCCAACTCAGCCTCAACCAGTTCCATGCCCAGACGATGGGCCAGGGGAGCATAGATCTCGCGGGTCTCGCGAGCTTTATTCTGTTGTTGAGCGGTCGTCATAGCGCCCAGGGTGCGCATATTGTGTAGCCGATCGGCTAACTTTAGCACAACTACACGCGGATCTTCGGCCATGGCAAGCAGCATTTTGCGCACGGTCTCACTGAGCTGACGCTGCTTCAAATCGCGAACTCTTTGCCGACGTTGCTCGACCTGCTCAGGCGTCTCAGGTACATCCTTATCCGATTTTCCCCTATCCAGAGCAGGTTTCTCAGCCAGAGCATCGAATTTTGTCACACCATCAACAATGTTAGCTACAGCTTCACCAAATTGAGTTCGTAATTCCTCAAGGGTGAAGGTAGTATCTTCAATCACGTCGTGGAGCAGAGCTGCGGCAATCCCATCTGCGTCAATGCGCATATCGGCCAGCAGCAGAGCTACTTCCAGCGGATGCTGGATGTAGGGACCACCAGAGAGACGTGAAACTCCCCTATGTGCTTCACTCGCAAGATTGAAAGCACGCTGGATCTTCTTCAGATCTAGTGGAGTCAGATATTCAGATGTCTCTGTCAACAAATATTCGAGTGTCATTTCAGGCAAAGTAATCGATTCGCTAGAATTAAGAACAACCATCCAACACCTCAGCATCTTGAGCGGAATAGCACGCACCCGGTTCCAAATTACAAAACTCCTCCAATACGACCAAAAGCCAGGCGCTCCCGATACAGTATGTTACGTATTAGAGGTAAGTAACGTCACGAATCCATATGCATCATAAGAATTCGCATGTTTGTTGGGCACGTAAACAGGTTTTCTCTGGCTACCTCTTTGTAGCAACTGAAAATTCATGTGTAACTTACGTCGATGTAGTGTGGCCTATACAATCAAAACGTTTGAGGCTTTGATTCTTATAAACAACTACCCTTTATGGCTTATTCCCCTTCAGGACCTTTTCACAGCCAGCTTGCCTGTTTGAAGACTTATTATGGCCCAGAGGGCCGCCTGATCCATTTCTTGAAAATGCGGCTGCGCCGCTATAGTTCAAAGGGAGGCTTGCAAAGCCGCCCCTCCCCAAGACAAACAGGGAGAAATGGCTAAGATTGCATGCTGCAAAGCTGCTCGCAATCTTAGCCATTTCTCCCCTCGAATAGGGCGGCGTAGCCGCCAGAAAGGGCGTTTGCTCATTTTTCCAAAATGAGGGATGAATCAGATGGCTGAGTTTGCATGCAGCTTTGCAGCATGCAAACTCAGCCATTTTCCTCTTTCTCTTCTTATGACAGGTAAGAAGGGACTGGTAGGGGGTTGCGCTCGGTGAATTGTCGCTGATGCCAGTAGGGATAGATGGGTGTCATCTCGCTAACCCTATCGAGTTTTTCGACTTGTTCGGCAGAGAGGTTCCAGCCGACTGCCCCGAGATTATCCTTGAGTTGCTCCTCGTTACGAGCGCCGATGATGATGCTTGACACCGTGGGACGCTGCAATAACCAGTTCAGGGCAATCTGAGGTATTGACTTACCAGTCTCCTCAGCCAGTACACCAAGGGTGTCTACGATTTCGTGCACCTTCTCATCAGGGATGTGCGATCCCTCTGAGCCTATTTGCTGTACACGAGTGCCCTCTGGGGCTGGTTGGTTGCGACGGACCTTTCCCGAAACTATCCCGGAGGCCAGTGGACTCCAGATAATCGTGCCAATTTTCTGATCGAGTGCCAGCGGCATGAGTTCCCATTCGTAGTCGCGTCCGGCCAGGGAGTAAAAAGCCTGATGGGCCACGTAGCGCGTCCAGCCGTAGGTCTGAGAGACGGCAAGCGATTTCATCAGATGCCAGCCAGAGAAGTTAGAACAGGCGATATAGCGTACCTTACCGCTCGTTACCAGGGTATCGAGTGTACGCAGCGTCTCTTCGACAGGAGTGGTCGCGTCGAAACCATGCAGAGTATAAATATCAATGTGATCAGTCTTTAGTCTGCGCAAACTGCTCTCGCAGGCCTGAATCAGATGATGACGTGAGGAACCCAGTTCGTTTGGTCCATCGCTCATCCGAAAGGTGGCTTTGGTTGAGAGAAGCAACTGGTCTCGCTTTCCCTCGATAGCATGACCAAGAGTCTCTTCCGACAGACCACCGGAATACACATCCGCCGTATCGATCAAATTGACCCCTGCATCCAGGCAGATATCGATCAGACGACTGGCCTCGGCCACATTGGTACTGCCCCAGGCCGCAAAAAAATCGCCTCTGCCTCCGAATGTAGCCGTTCCAAAGCCTAGCGCGGAAACTTTCAAACCAGAACCGCCAAGTTGTCTATACTCCATCAGATTATTCCTCTCTTCTGCTAATGCAAAAAAATGTGTATGTACTCGTTTAGTATCATTTCGTTTTGTAATGAACAGAATCCATCGCTGTAACTCTTCCAGAAGACCAAAAGGCAACAAAGTACCTGCTGTAAGTACGCAACAGGGTGTACTCCATCTCCTGATGAACAGAGCGAGTACGCATAGGGAATGGCTAACTCCCCTGCACTTTATAGTATCATAAAAATGAGCAAACGCTCTTTCTATGAGTCATCCCTCTTTTTGGCAAAAAGAGCAAACGTTCTTGCTGGCGGCTGCGCCGCCAGATTTTCAGGGAGAAATGGCTGCGCTTGCAAGCAGCAAAGCTGCTTGCAAGCGCAGCCATTTCTCCCTTTTCTCGGGGGAGGGGTGGCTTTGCAAGCCGCTGAAAAGTTAGGGGTGCTCATACATCTCAAGGAGAAATAGCTGCGTTTGCCAGTAGCTTCGCTACTGGCAAACGCAGCTATTTCTCCTGCTCTTCAGGGGAGGGGTGGCTTTGCAAGCCGCTGAAAAGTCAGGGGTGCTCATAACTTCATTACCTCGATAGAGGCTCACTACTACTCAGCGATCGAGCCGCAGGACAGGTTGGCGACCGTTGACGTCATCGCGCCAGCATAATCTGAAGCTAGAAACGCTGCCGTATTCGCCACATCAGCAAGCGTGGGTAACCGCCGCAACAACGTCATAGACTCCGCGCTGGCCTGAATTTCCTCAAAGGTTTGATCTGAGCTATCAGCGCGATGGGCATAGCTATTGCGAATCGTCGCTGTCTCTGGCATGGCCTCGGACCGCAGACCGAGGACCCTGATGCCTAGCGGTCCAAGTTCTACCGCGAAGCTACGGGTAAGCGCTTCAAGCGTTGCCCATGCTGGTGCCAGACCTCCCAGAAGAGGAAAGGGAATGCGACTAGGTGTTGCAGTGAGCGTTAAGATGACGCCTGACCTCTTTTCAACCATGCGCCTTGCCGCCGCTCGTGCGGTCAAAAAGTGCGCTCTCGTATAAGCTGTGATCGGGAAGGTAAAACTCTCAGGCGACATCTCGATGAGCGGGAAGCCCTGAGCACTTTGATCGATAAATTTGAAAGTACCAATTGATACGTCGATGCATCCAGCTTTCCTGACTACGAAGTCGGCAAATGTTTCGACGGCCTGCTCGTCGAGGGCATCAACTTGAGCGGTCTCGACTGAGCCGCCTGCGGCGGATATCTCCCTGGCCACGGCCTCAACCGAGGCTATAGTGCGACCGGCAAGAAACACCTTCGCCCCCTCACGAGCAAAGGCTCGTGCAATCGCGCCGCCAACGGCCCCTCCCGCTCCATAGACAATTGCATTCTTTTTCTCAAGCAGCATAGTGATCCTCCTCATGGGTTCTCATCTTTTTCATTAGACAGAGTAGATGTGCTTCTTTCTAATGAGCAAGCTCGCCAGTATCTCTGCCAAGTCATACTCAGTTGAATAGCACTGGTTAAACTGTCGCGAAGGGCAAAACTGTGCGGTCCAGGAGAGAATATCTTCTATGCGATATGCCCTTTGCAGAACGAGCGATTCCGCAGCTACTGCGCTGCCTCCAATCCTCCCTCTTTTTATCCTCTTTAGACCGCACAGTTTTGCCCTTCATGGCAGTTTACTAAGGGTATAATTGATAGGAAACGTTCCGGCATACATAGAAAATAATGGGCACTTGCTACTTTTGAGCAAATCAGCACGCAACAGGATCGAAAAAAATGGGAACATGTACTAGCGTTGGGTGCAGAGAGTGAAAACGGCAGACAAATCGATTGAAAGGAAGACTGATCGTGTGAAAGAGGTTTTAAGCACAGACTTTACTGTCCACAGCCAGGCTGATATTGGCCCCTTGATAGAACCCTATCGCAGAGAGTTGCTTCTGCACTCCTATCGTCTCCTGGGATCACTGCATGATGCCGAAGATGTTGTGCAGGAAACCATGCTGCGTGCCTGGAGACACTTTGACACGTTCACGCTCAGAGGTCCAGGGTCGTTGCGTACCTGGTTGTATACAATTGCAACCAATACCAGCCTCGACGCACTCAAGAAACGCTTACCGCGCACCCTACCAGGCTCGGCCTCTCCCATGTCAGATCCCACGAGACCGATTGCGCCAAAGAGTAGCGACGCTCTCTGGCTTGAGCCTTTCCCCGATAGCTGGCTGACTGAGGCAACGGAGAACCCGGAAGCGCTCTATACCAGACATGAGAGTATCTCGCTGGCCTTCCTCACTGCTTTGCAGATCCTCCCGCCTCGTCAGCGAGCCATCCTACTGCTCTCGGATGTGCTGGACTGGCGTGCAGTTGAGATCGCGCAGTTGCTTGAACTCTCGGTAGGGGCTGTGAACAGCGCTCTACACCGCGCTCGGGTAACGCTGGCAAAGAACTATCATAGCCAGAGACAAGATGTGGTGCAGGTTGATCGCGCGGATACGACCATAAACACCTTGCTCACCCGCTATCTACAGGCCTGGGAGACAGACGATGTGGATGGACTGGTGGCGCTTTTGAAAGAAGACGCGACGATCTCTATGCCGCCGATCCCCTCCTGGTACCGGGGACGAGAAGCGATTCGCATCTTTCTCCGTGCGAGCTTATTCTCATCTGGTGTACAGCGTCAGTGGCGTTTATTCCCAACATACGCTAATGGGCAACATGCACTTGTGGTGTACCGGATGAACGAAGCAACAAAGTCCTATCGAGCATCAACGCTTCAAATGGTTACTCTTGATGGTTCACAGGATGGTCTATGGCAGATTGCCGAGGTGATCGCCTTTATCAATCCAAAGCTGATCTCCTCCTTTGGCTTCCCGCTACAACTCTCTGAATAGAGGAAACTGTTTGACGATCAAAACTTGCTCATCTCCATCTCCCTTGTCCTTCGTAAGGGAGATGGAAAAATATCTGAATATAAAAAGCGGGTTTTTTGTGAACAAGCGGTTTTTACGGAGCAACAGCTTCAATAATGGTATACGTCGAACCGGCGGGCAGTACCCGGTTGAGTTGTAGCCCTGCTGCGTCAAAGAGCACGCGATGTTCGTCTTCAGAGCGTTTTCTGCCAGCCATGAGAAGATGCAATTGCAGATCGACGAGAGCAATCATAGGTGGAAGCTTCGTTCCAGGTGTAACTATCTCATCAATGACAAGGATACGTCCGTGCTCTTTTAAGGCTTTGCGACAGTTTGAGAGGATCTGGATGGCCTCCGCATCATCCCAATTGTGAATGATCTGTTTGAGCACATAGATGTCTGCACCAGGGGGAATCATTTCAAAGAAATTGCCAGCCTCCAGTTTCACGCGATCCGAGAGTTCAGTGACAAAAGGTTGCAGGCGAGCCGTTTCAATCACTGGCGGCTGATCGAAGAGGATACCGTGAATGTCAGGATAAGCGTGAAGGATCGTCTCCAGAAAGCTTCCCTGACCGCCAGCTATATCCATAAGGGTTCTGACGCCGCTAAAGTCGTACGCATGAACGATATCTAGATTATATTGTTTCGACTGAGAACTCATGGCCTGATGGAAGCGTTCTCCTGCCGCAGGATTATCTTCGACGAAGTAACGCCAGAGCGTCTTACCAAACATTTCAGGAAAAACAGGTTCACCCGTTTGAATACTTTTGAGCGCCTCGCGCCAGGGTTCCCACTGCCACACCTCTCCACTCATGAGGATAAAACTGGCCAGAGAGCGAGGTATATCCGTGCGCAGCACATGCGACTTACGCGTCTGGGCGAATACGCGTAGTGTAACCTCTTCAAAGTAGCCACAACAGGCTAGAGCATAGAGTAAACGATAAAGTGAGTCCTCCTTCGTCTGTGTCGCCTCGGCCAGTTGTGTGATGCTCCTGGGACCGTCCTTGAGAAGGTCCGCCAGATGAAGTTGGACGGCCAGACGGACTGCCTCAGCTCTAATCAGGCCGATATTATCATCCATAACATCGGCAAAAACAGGTTCGAGATTCGTGGTGTCGAGTTCCATGAGATTGTCTCCTCTTTCCGCTGAACTGTACACAAGTTGATCTTACGTGTGACTTGAGTGGGAGAAACCTTACAGGGACCTTGTTTGCATATGCCGTTGAAAGCACGTTTGAAGCTCATTAGCACTATACTGCTTTATTTACAATTACCCCAAAGAGTGCGAATGTCTTCTCAATCAGTTAAACACTGACTAAGTATAATAGTACCACTCAATTCATAGATAAAAAAGCTGTTCTCATTTCCCTTGACTGTATCAGTGTTTTAGTGTATCATAATTATGATACACTCTGACAAAGGAGGTGAGGGATGCCGAACTGGCTTGATGTCAATCCTCGCAGCGGCGTGCCTCTTTATGTGCAACTGGTGCAGCAAATCACTCATGCGCTGGAGATCGGCATATTGCAGACGGGCGATCAATTGCCCACTGTACGTCAACTGGCAAGCGAGCTTACTATTGCGCCAAATACAATTGTCAAGGCCTATGACGAATTGGCACGCCTGGGGTTGATTGAGAGCCGCCAGGGGATAGGAACCGTCGTCATCGCTAACTTGAACGGAGCACTGCGACAGCACCAGCTTGAAGCAATCTTCGAGCGTATGCGTGAGTTGGTGCGCGATGCAGCCAATCTGGGAGTCAGCAAACAGGAGTTGAGCAAGCGTTTTGAGACTGAACTGGCCCGCTTCTATCATGAGCAACAGAACGGGCAAGGGGAGTAACAACGATGATAAACAGACAGAAACCATCCCTGCTCAGCAGCGGTTCTTTGGAAAGGAGTAGCGTATCCATGTCAGCAGTGAATCAGCCGACGGCAGAAAGCAAGACGCTGGCAGCTATTGAGCTACAAAATCTGATGGTGAAATATGGCACTCACACGGCAGTGAATGGCTTGAGCCTGACGGTGCCTGTTGGAACGATCTTTGGCTTTCTCGGACCCAACGGCGCGGGCAAGACGACGACAATTAAAGCGCTGCTGGGACTGCGCCAGCCAGAGAGCGGCAGTGCTCGTGTACTGGGCTATGATGCCGTGACACAAAGCCTGGAGGTGCGTGCACGCGTGGGCTATGTGAGCGAGGTAAATAGCCTGTACGATTACCTGACCATCCAGCAGCACTGCTCTTTATGCCGTCTGGTCAGCCGACAGTGGAATCGGGAGATTGTGGACCGCTATGTAAGGGCGTTCGGACTGCCGACAAATGTCAAAGTTGGCCGGTTTTCCAAGGGAATGAAGTCCCAACTGGCGCTCAGTCTGGCACTGGGCAGCAATCCCGATTTGCTGATTCTGGACGAGCCAACGGCTGGACTGGACCCGCAGGCACGCCACGAGTTTTTGAACCAGCTGGTGGCGGAGATTGCCGACCAGGGTAAGACCATCTTCTTCTCCTCCCATATCCTATCTGAGGTGGAGGCAGTGGCCGATTGGGTGGGCATTATCCGCGCTGGCAAACTGGTGGTTTGTGATGAACTGGACCACTTGAAGCAAACGCAAAAGGTCTTGAAGCTAACCTATGCGGATCCACCGCCGGCAGCGGAGGTGAACACTCTACGCGCCCTACCTGGTGTGATGAGCCTGGCGCAAGAGGGACGCAGCGTGCGGTTGATGACGCATGGTGACGTGGAAGCGCTCTTGCAAATGATTCAGGAGCGGCCCTACGCGCTGCGCAATGTGGATACCGTCGATCTCAATCTGGAAGACCTTTTCCTCGAATACATGAAGGGAGACGACAATGGTCGTTAAGGAATTCCTCGAAGCACGCTGGAAGGCCATCTTCGGCTGCGTGATTACGGTCATCGCCGCCGCTGCCCTGGCTGGCTCCTATGATTTTATCAGAAACCTGCTGCCGACTGGTAGTACAACCGGGCAGATTCCCGCACAGGTGCAGGGACAGGTTCAACAGCTTCTTGGAAGCTATGAGGCCTATGTCTGGTCGCAATGGTTCTCAAAGAACGGGCCAGAGATCCTGGCGATCCTGGCGGCAGTTCTGGGGGCAAGCCTGATTGCCAGTGAAGTCAATAAAGGGACGATCTTCTTCTTGCTGAGCAAGCCAGTGAGCCGTGATCGCGTACTGCTGACAAAGTATATGGTGAGTGCGCTTATTCTGCTGGGGGTAATGCTGCTGAGCGGCGTGGCAATCCTCGTAGCAGCAGCAATTGTGGGTCATCCGCAAAATGTGGGCGGTCTGCTGATCTCACCACTCCTACTCTGGCTGGGATTGCTCTTTGTACTGGGCCTGGCGCTGCTGTTCTCGGTAATGTTCCATGATGTGCTGCGTCCTCTGATATTCTCGCTGTTGCTCACGTTACTGTTCAGCGTTCCGGGTCTGATTCCAAACACCACTTTCAGTAACTGGAACCTGACCCTCTACTGGTCCAATTTTACGGCCTATCAAGGGACGATGTTCCCGCTAAAAGCACTGATCATTTGCCTGGTTGCAGCGATTGTGCCGGTGGCGCTGGCGATTCCCCTCTTCCGCAAGCAGGCGTATTAGCAGGGGGAGTAAAAACCAGTTCATTCACGATGGTCATGCAAGAGTACAAGTTTTTGTTTACAGAGGGAATGTATGATAGATATAGCGCAACAAGTTATCACACAAATATCACAAGGTGATTTTACCGCTGTAGAGCAACGTCTGGCGGATACGCTCAAACCGTTCCTCCCACCAGAAGCACTCCAGGCAACCTGGCAGGGACTCGAACAACAGGCCGGAACGTTTCAGAGACTGGGAGAGACATCTGTCGTGCAGACACAACAAGTTCAGGTTTATGTTGTCACCTGCATCTTTGAGCATACAAGCCTCGATGTAAATATAGTCTTGAATGAGGCGAACGAGATCAGCAGTCTCACGGTTACCCCGGTAGGAACCGTTGAACGACAGCTGAACACGACCTATGAGCCTCCCCCTTATGCGCATCCTGAGCTTTTTCAAGAGCACGAGGTACAGATAGGTGATGGAAAATGGGTGTTACCAGGAACATTGAGCATTCCACAGGGCAACGGGCCGTTTCCTGCGGTACTGCTGGTGCATGGATCGGGACCCAATGACCGCGACGAGACGATCCCGCCCAACAAACCGTTTCGCGATCTGGCCTGGGGACTGGCCTCACAGGGGATCGCTGTTCTACGCTACGATAAACGTACCAAAGTCTACGCCGCCAGTCTAAATAGTGAGAAGGATACACTCACAGTTAAAGAAGAGGTCATTGATGATGCTCTGAAAGCGGTGGACCTCCTGCGCGACCGACCAGAGATAGACTCGCGGCACACCTTTGTGCTGGGACATAGCCTGGGCGGCTATCTGGCTCCACGCCTGGGTGCTGCCGACCCGGAGATCTGTGGTCTGATTATCCTGGCTGGTTCTGCTCGACCATTGGAAGATCTGCTCCTGGACCAGATGAACTATATATTGTCGCTCAGCGTATCCGATCCTATAGTGAGGGAACAGCAACTCGCTGTGCTCAAAAAACAGGTCGCGTTGATCAAAGATCCCGACCGTTTGCCAACAGCCGCAGCAACCGACTTACCGTTCAATGTTCCAGCGGCCTACTGGCTCGACCTGAACACCTATCAGCCAGAGAAAGTAGCCCGGACACTAAAACAGCCAATGCTCTTCCTCCAGGGCGAGAGCGACTACCAGGTCACACAAGACGATTTCCAGATCTGGCAGAATGCGTTGCGTGAGCGCACCGACGTACAATTTATCACATATCCGACCCTCAGTCATCTCTTTATGCCCGTAGAAGGCGGTCAAAGGGCCACACCCGCCACATATAGCGTAGCTGGCCATGTGACTGAAGATGTCATAAATGAGATCGGGAGCTGGATCAAACAGCACTCATAGCGCGTTCAGCGCATATGAGTCATCCCTCATTTTGGCAAAATGAACAAACCCTCTTTCTGGCGGCTACGCCGCCAGAAATTAAGGGGAGAATAGCCGATTTTGGAAGCAGCTTTGCTGCTTCCAAAATCGGCTATTCTCCCCTTTCTCGGGAGGAGACAGAGCACAACAAGAGCAACTGGTGTGTTGTGGCGCATTCGCGCCACAACACACCAGTTGCTCTTGTTTAAATGGGGTGGGTGTCCTGCCAGGGCGATGCAGACGACGATCGGCAAAATACCTCTATGTGTAAGGGATCTGGCCATTGTTGAGCGATGACTTTTGAGAACCCCTCTCAAAGAGAACTGTGCAAGGTAGAAATTTGAGAAGGGAACTAATCTTGACTGGCTTGCTATATGCTATCGGATGGAGGCGAACACAACCAGAAAGAGACAAATGTCGGATTCATAGTCTCCTGCACTACAGACAGCAGCTGCTCACTTAACTGCTCCAGGTCAACCTCGCTACGCAGCGTCGCACTAAACGTCTCCAGAGTTCTGGCAGCGTCGTACCTGTTGCGATAAAAACGACGATCAATAATCTGCTGAGTCCGCCGGCGCAATGGATGGAAGAGTGCAGCAATAACCAGTGTCGAAACCACAATGATCACCGGTGATTGCAAAACCTGTCCGGTGGTGAACAAACGCTCCAGGGACTCCAGACCGAGAACGAGGACAAAGTAGATCAGTGCCAGCAATACCGAAAGCAACCCATAGATAAGGGTGCGCTTGATAATAAGGTCGAGCTCCCAGAGTCGGTAACGCAACAGAGCAATCCCGATAGAGAAAGGAAAAATGGCAGGCAAGAGGTAAAAAGCAAGCGAGCTGACAAATTGATGAAGCTGGCTTGGGAGGGCAAGCGATGGAAAGGAAGAGGGCAGTACTACAAAAAGAAGATTTACTATAACCACATCTCCAATGAGGATAGTTGAGGCGTAGATCACCCACTTGATCTGCTGACGTTGGACCAGAGTAGCTACCCGCCGATAGCGATACAGCAGGGCGAGAGCAAGACTGCTATAAAATGTGAGCCGCACCAGTGTATAGAGTGGGGATAACCACCAGTGCCAGGGATAGAAAGCCTCAGGCGTAGGAACGGGCACGAGTGAAATGAGAACCCAGCCAGTGGCAAGCCAGCGTGTAAAGCCGGGAACAAATTGACCATCGGGAAACATGTATATAGAGGTAAGCGCCGTCCCAGCTAGGAGTCCCAGCATATCGATGGGAATACGCCAGGCAGGATTGTTCCATAACGCGAGCGGAAGAGGTGGAAAGAGGAAGCCTCCTATCAGGACAAGTGTCAGGGAAATCAGCAGGACAGCCCTGTCATTGGACTTGCGCCAGAACAGCACCAGACTAACGGCAAACCATACACTGGTGTTAATCACGATCAGAATGGTGGGTACCAGACCGTAGTGACCAACGACGAGATTGGCGCAGAAGACTACAAGCATGAGGAGGAAAATGGCGAGCCAGAGTACCCTGGCAAAAATGAGCCAGCGCCCATGCAAACGCGTGTCTTTTTGGCTTTGTTGGCCAGGACGCTCATCCATCGCCTTACTTCTCCGTGGACCTCTTTATTGACATATGCTCTTAATAAGAAAATACACTCTCTGCCATTATATCTCTTCTAGAGAAGAACGCGGCACACTCTGCTTTTCCTCGGCTGAGAAAAGAGAAGGATATTGTTCACAAGGT
>DAOTTL010000089.1:0-6338 GCA_034438135.1 Ktedonobacteraceae bacterium
ATTTTGGCAAAACAGGCCAACTGTTCTTTAGAATATCAGGCCAGCACTGCCAGATCTTCGTGTAATGTCTTCAGCTGTTGCCAGATATATTGATCAGGGGAACGTGTCTGAAAAGCCCGTACAAGTGCACGCATATTAATCAGAACACTGGTAAAGCGCAGAGAAGGCTCATACGTTGACGGCAAATGAGTAACCTCATTATATCCACGTTCAAGAGCTGGAAAGAGTCGATAGGGAGGATGTGCGCCATCCCGAATGCGGAAGTGAGCGAGATCATAGCAACGACCAGCACTGCGAACCTCGCCAAAATCGATAATACCGGTGTAGCGTCCCTGATCCTGGAAGATATGCGTTGAGTCAAAATCGCCATGGGCCAGGTAACCCTGCTCCATATCGAGCCAGGCATCATAGCGGATTAGAACCCGTTCCAGAGCCTCGCTGTTCTGAGGATTGAGAATATGTCTCCTCAGATAGGCCAGGTCGGACATCCGGTATTCCAGGGCAAAAGCGCGGAAAGTGGGCCACTTCGCGTACAGATGGGCGAAACGATCTCGGCTCGACGTCACCCAACCAAAGCCCTCAACTGTCAACGTATTAATGCGAGCCAGATCACGTCCAGCCTCTACAGCAATTTGCTCGAACTCCTTGGGAGAAAGCGTCGAGCGACTCAGTGCCAGACCCTTGATCTCGGTCTCAATCATCACAGGCCGACCAAGAAGCTCGTTGTGATCTTCAAAATAGATCACGTCCGGCACATTGACATCGCTCTGACGAAGTTGGGCAAGAACTGCAAGTTCAGGGGCAAAGCTGCCCTCTTTCTCAGGCAAAATGCGCAGATAATAGATCTGACACCCTGCGACAATACGATAGACATAGGTAGAGATACCTGACAGAACCCGTTCTACCTGCGTATCTTGCCCCGGAAAGATCCCTCTGACCACAGTCTCGACATGTTGGGTATTAATGTCTTGCAGATTGAGAGTTTGATGCATCAAACGTGTACCTCGCTTCTAATATTCATCTTTGTATATTCAATCCAGCCTCTCTCCGTTGAATGACTGAACACAAACAGGTGCACCAACGTTCTTCATCATATCATACTCGTGTGCGCTCAGAAAAGAGCGGAGACTAAAAAAACTCACTGATATTCTGATAGACCTGGGCTATATTTTGAGGTGTACCTGCATATTCCTGTCCGCCAGTGACGCTGGCAATCGATTTCAGATCATTGACATCAACTCCGCTCCCAGAAGGATCGCCATAGGCAATGGTGAAAATTTTAATTCCCTCACCCGCATCGCTACCGGTGGGCGAGATCTCCTGAATCAGTTGTGGTGCCTTCTGCTTGCTGATCGTATCGACGCCATCCGTAAGCACGACGATAGCTTTGATATGTCTCGAAGCAAATTTCTGCAAACTCTTGAACTGATCGGAGATGGTATCAAACAGGAGCGTATTACCGCCCGGTTGAATACCTGCAATCTGGTTCAGCACTTGCTGACGCTTGGGACCGACGGGCGACATGGACGAGAGTACATTATCCCCATCGCTAAACGCAGTCAGGCCCACATTATCCAGATCTCCCATGAGCCGCACAAACTCAGCCAGACCCTGACGTGCACCCACTATCTTCGTCGTCCCGTTCACCGAGTCGCCCATACTCCCTGAGCGGTCAATAATCAACATGACATCAACCTTGCGCTTCTGTTCATTCCAGGAAGCCTCAACTGTATTCACTACGTCCGCACTGGGCACCTGGAGCAAGTTTGCTGGCTGAGACGGATCAACTCCGTGAGCCGCGTCAATCGGTGCCCCTTGCGTACCCACAACCGGGCGGAAACCATAGTGTAGCGCCTGCTGCTGCTCAGCCGGTGAAAGCAAGTATGACTCGAAGACCTGCGCTGCCATCCTTTTCGCCGCTGTCACCCAACTGCCATGCAGGATAGCAAAGGGATGGTCGCTCTGGAAAGTACCCTCTTTGGGATAGATAGCAACTACTGGAAAGGGCAGATGCGGGTAGAGGGTAGGGTCGTTAGCCTCCACGACAAGATTCTCATACATCACTGCCGCGCTAAGATAACTTGTGCCCTTCGTAAACATCTCGTCGGCAAAGGTGCCAGTACTCTCACCATAGTGAATTATAGAACTCTCCACATTGGCCACAAATTCACTGGTGGAGGTCATGTGAACATCGTCGCTGGTCAGGTCACGCAATTTGTTTACGGCAGCATAGTTCTCAGCAATAATAGCGTCCAGACCTGAATTAGAACCGTCTGGATTGGTATGACCAAACTTGAAGTTTCCCCACTCGGGATGACCGTAGGTGGCCCAGGTATCTGGCGTGGTACTCAAACGGGCAATATCTGCCCAACCTATCGGCGTCGTGGGCCAACCTAGCGCCTGGGCCATTGGCTTCCACATCGCTATGACGACCGGACTTTTCACCAGCGAGGGATTTTCGTTGGCGCTGGTTCCAATGAGTTGTGAACCGTGTTTCTGTTGCCACTGCTGGTTCAGTAACGTCAGCCAGACGTTACCCGCAGGACTCCAGATGTCGGGCTGAATACTCCCGTTTACAATGTCCTGCATCGATTGACCTGAACCCGCAGGAATGGTTTTCACGGTGATCGGACTCCCACAGGAACTCTGCTGTTGATTAAATCTTTTGACGGCAGCTTCAATCCAGCTCTGCTTCTCAGTGCTATAGGAAAAAGTCAGATTGACGGGACCAGTAGATCCTGAGGCACAGGCCGAAGGAGATGCCTGAGATGACGCAGGCTTAGTAGGAGTAGCCGAACTATCACAGGCAGCAAGCAGCAGCAGAAAACCCAGACAGATGATACGCAGTACCAGACCAGTCAGTGTGCCCCTCTTGCAGAGTCTATTTAAATGAAACATAGATCTTCTTCCCTTGTAACATATTATCTCTTTTTACTTTATTACCCATTCGTAGTAGGAGGCGTTGGATATCGCTGAGTCCAACCAGCGATCAGGGCATCTATCACATTCCCACTGGGGGCCTGAGCCAGTGAGAGCAAAGGATCAGGTTGACTATCAGGAAAGATGGCGGCCTGGCTGATAAACAAATTGTTAGATACTGAATCGGTCAATGAGATCGCAGTATTGGCGGGCCGAAAGCCGTATGTTAGGGCCTGGCGCTGCTGTTCAGAGGAAAGAAGAAAATCTCTGAAATGGTTTGCGGCCTGCTTCTGCTCATCGGTAGACCACTTCCCTTGAAGAACAGCAAAAGGGTGATCGCTCAGAATATTCACTGGCGGATAATAGAGCTGGAGCGCCTGTCTCTGCTGGCTCTGTGCCTCGGTCTGATTGGCTAAAATCAGATTCTCGTAAGTGGCGATCACGTCGGCCTGGGCAGGTCCTCCCTGGATGACACTATTCAAAAGATACGTCCCGCTACTCTGACCAAAGGCGTTGACTGCACTCTCAAAAACACCGAGATACGTCCAGTAATCCTCGGCCTGTACCTGCGCCAGTGTCAGGTCGCGTTCCTCATTGAAATGGTTATAGGCCAGCAAAGTGATGGTCAGTAGACCACTGTTAGACTGGACCGGCAGGGTCTGACCAAATTTGACTGGTCCCCACGTAGCATTGCCACCTATCTGGGACCAGTTTCTCACCTTAAAGGCGCTGGAAAGCGTTGTCCAATCGAGCGTAGGAACCTTGTAGTTGCTGAGGATTTTCTGCGCACGATCGTGCCAGGAGGCAAGAACCAGGGGACTTTTCACCAGTGAGGCGGGCTGATACTGTCCACTGGCGTCGATAATAGACTGACCGGAGTGGGACTGCTGCCATTTGTAGTTCAGCCGGTTAATTTCCAGGTTGCTGGCTGGACTCCAGGCCGTGGGCATGGGATCAAGGGTTCCGTTTAAAATCTGATTTTGACTATCCACCGAGGCCAGACCGTTTAACTGAACCTCAATCGCTTTACCCTGCAAGGTCGGGTTAGTCTTCTGATATGCTTCTAGAGCCGCCCTGAGCCACCCCTCTTTCTCGGTACTGTAGGCAAATTTGATTGAGACGGTGTTACTTATGGGTCCCTGCGAACCAGTGGAGGTTCCAGAGCTGCGGTGCGAGATAAAGTATATGCCTCCTCCTACTATCGCCACAGCAGCCACTCCCCCTATCAACAAAAGCCGACGTGAGATGCGAGACGGAGCTGGCGGCGGCACATAGCTACTGCTCTGCGCAGGTGATGGCGGTATGCTCGGCGCAGGCGATGGCGGTAACGGCGCGTAGCCACTGCTCTGCCGCGAGGATGGCGGCGGCGGCGGTAGCGGTGAAGAAGAAGGCTGATCTCCAGGTCCACTCGCGGTAGTCATCCCACCAGCACTACGTGTAAGACTAAATCCAAGATTCTTGATAGCCTGGAGCATCTGGGTCGCCGACTGGTAACGCTGTTCAGGAAGTTCACCCATAGCATGGAGGATAATCTGCTCGGTGCCAACCGAGAGGCTGGCATTGAGTTGACGAGGAGGGATGAAAGCTTGAGGGTTGACCCGTCTCATCGGTGATAATGGAGGAACATTGTTCGTCAAAAGATCATAGAGTGTCGCTCCCAGGGCATAAATATCTGTACGTGCATCGCTCTGGCCTCGCCCATACTGCTCCAGCGGCGCATAGCCATGTGAGCCAAGCATGTCAGTATCCCTGGCCGAGCTTGACTTAAAAATGCGTGCAATACCAAAATCGATCAGCTTGATCTGATTGAGGCGCGTGAGCATAATATTGGAAGGTTTGAGATCACGAAAAACGATTGGCTGAGGCTGAGTATGAAGATAATCAAGAACATCACAAAGCTGCAAAGCCCACCCCATCACCAGAGTCTCATTGAGCGGTCCACCCGTATCTTCCTGAACCTTTTCAATCGTTTGACCATCGATAAATTCCATTACCAGATATGCCTTCCCATCCTCTTCCAGAAAATCGCTCACATCCGGCAAATTAGGATGGCCCAATGCAACCAGTAAATTGGCTTCCTGGCGAAAATTGGCAATAGCCTGTACACGTGCATTTGGGTTAAGCTGTGAGTCACTCATCTCTTTAACCGCGACGCGCCTGCGACCCTGAAAACG
Source organism: Ktedonobacteraceae bacterium (assembly GCA_034438135.1). Taxonomy (GTDB): domain Bacteria; phylum Chloroflexota; class Ktedonobacteria; order Ktedonobacterales; family Ktedonobacteraceae; genus Paraktedonobacter. The sequence continues at coordinate 5,094 of DAOTTL010000089.1, forward strand.
TTCATCGTCAGCCAGATAGACCGCGCCAAACCCCCCTTTGCCAAGGAGTTGTACCATGCGATAACGCGAACCCAGAAGACTTCCCGGGGTCAGAGCTCCCGTAACGCGATGCATGGGCAGCGAGCTTACAGTCGGAGTGTTGAAAGAACTCCCAACAGTCGCCATAGGAGGGCTATTAAGTGCAAAGCCACAGTTTGAGCAATAGTCGTCACCCGCATTGTTAAGAACACCGCAGTTGCTACAGCGACGCTGAGGGGTTATCTGTCCCATACATTTTCTCGCAGTCAGTTCATCGATAAACCACATTCCACTCAGGTCGATAGGTAAGTATACCGTAAAAGAGTCACGTTGTGCTTGAACTCACCTATCGCTCGACCCGAATGGAATTACCCTGCTCTGACTGCTCTCCTTTATATATATTGAATACGTCCATATCTTTCAATACGCGCATAATCTTTCTACATAGAAAGACGATTCAGCAAGGTCATTTCATCGCCATGGTTCACCAATTCTGTTGCTTTTCTTATCCTTCCTGCACTGCTCGCTACTCAATAGCGTATCTGATAAAACCGGAAGATATCGCCCCAGGCTGCACCTCTAACAAGTGCGCGATATCCTGCAAACCCCGGTCAGCCAGGTTAATAGCATCGGTAGAACAGGTCTGATTTTCGAGACAGAAATAGGGATCGCCAGGAGTATAAATGACCGCGTGAGTAAAATCCTCAGAGGCCGAGATATGCAAACTCAGATCAAGATCCTGGTAATCAACACGTATTTCAGAGGGTTGAGGTAAATTGGTATAGACATGATCCAAATGGAGCTGGTCAACAACTCTTGGCTGATTAAGATCAAACATAGCATACATGGTTGAATGCACATCCAGCAGCCGTGTCGTTGGCAACATACGATCATCAGCCTCCATCAGAGTATGGGCGGGCAGCGTGACCAGGGTTCGCTCTTTGCCAGAGAGTGGATTGAGATAAGGATGGAGCGCGAACCCATAGGGCAGCGTTTGCGTACCTTTATTTTCTACCGTATAGGTGACTGTCACCCCGGAACGAGCCAACGTATACGTCAATGAGAGGCGACTGGGAAAAGGAAACGCGTCGTAATAGGGATTGTCGGGAGTCATCTCAACAAAGGTCGTAACTGTCGCTCCCTGCTCATTGGCTGAAGGTAGTTCGTGCTGCCAGGACCGATCGTAGACCAGACCATGTACAATATCTCCATTATGTCTGGGTACTC
>DAOTTL010000090.1:0-19179 GCA_034438135.1 Ktedonobacteraceae bacterium
TACAATATTGCTGTAGTGACAGCGCGTTGGAAAGGACTGGCAGAAGCGCAAGCTTCTATAGCTCAAGCGTCTACCGTTTTAGCAAATCTACTAAATTCGGACAAAGATCATGGAGCTGCACTTTATGGACTTGGAGGACTCAAAGCTCTGGCAGGCGAAAAAGAGCAAGCTTTAGAATACCTTCAACAGGCCATACTCATCGAAGAAGAGGCCAGCAGGTGGATATGCAATGATATCGCATGGAACGATCTTCGGGCAGACCCACGCTTTCAGATGCTACTTCCCTAGAAGCAAAGCAAGCAAGCCAGTCATTTTGCTAAGATAGAAGCTCCACTAAAAAGAGGGGGAATACGAGCTCTGACTGGGACCACAAATGTCGGTCGTTGCTCGCGTTCCCCCCCGTATGCTGAGGGAAAGTGCTACGGGATTGTTACATCCTGGAGCACAACGGGTCCAAGGGTGTAGTCCAGTTCGGTGGACTGGCTCACGCCGGATGGAGTGAGTGTGTCTATCACTTTTGGAACCTTTGTCGGGTCATAGGTACAATGAGGATCGCTGCTGGCGGTCGCGCAGACACCGAACGAGTACCCCCCAGGAGTGGGGGTAAAGGCGCGGGCCTGGTCAGAACTAAAGCCATCCTGACCCGTCAGCGTGACCGTGAAGCCCCAACCGGAGCCGGGCGTTCCACCGAGCGTCGAGGTGGGTACGCTGAAGGTGATATAGCGCGAAATCGCATTGGCACTGATCGTAATCGTACCGACCGAGCCGCCGCTGGCGTCGGTATACGCCTGTCCAAAGCCCTGAACCTCCAGTAAACGACTCCAGGCACTGCCAGAGGCGATACTGTAGTTACGACTGGCATACGCCGCCGATGTCGAGGTGGTAGTGGCACTGGGATCGTGCACATAGACATCGACCAGTTGCGCACCCAGCGGACTCCCAAAGGTTGGGCTGAGGTCAGCAACTTGCAGCTTAAACGTGGTCGTCGCACCGTCGGGACTGAGAATGACCTGGAAACGGGTGATATCGAACGCGCCAGGATGAAAATCGGAGGCCGTAGGATATGCGTAGTTGCCGGGTCCATAATCGTCCCCGCCAGGATCGGCGGAGTTATACAGGACTGTCCCAGGAGTGAAATCGTAGACCACTGCGACCTGCTGATGGGCTGTGCCTCCCTTAGCATTCACCGCGACCACGTTGATAACGGTGGTGCCGCCGCCAACGGTCAGGGTTGCGCTATAGTTGCCCAGGGCATCGGTTGCGACCTGTGTGGTCGTGGTTGCGCTATTCTGATCGGTATCGGTACCGGAGATGTAGACCGTATCCCCAGGAGTTGCCGTTCCGGTTACCGTGACCGAGCCAGTGGTGATGGCGCTATCGTTAGCAGGCGAGGTGATCGTCAGGTTGGTGGTACCCTGCTGATGAAGGACGTAGCGTTGATACGTTGCCTCAGGCTGTTCCAGAGTCTTTCCGGCCTGGAGATCAAGCACGAGACGCACATATTGTCCAGCGGCCCATGTCAGCGGGGAGGCCGAGCCAGCCGCCTGCCCGTTTACAAAGCCAATCGAGGCCGTCGTCGGATCACTGCCATAGGGTGAGGCTGGCAGATTTGTCGTATCCCAGTCCTGCTCAGGGATCAGACCCACGCCCGAACCAAACTGCTGCATGGTCGAGAGCAGAAGCAGAGCTTGCGAGGACTGACCTGCCGCGAGATCATATTCAGCACGTTCACCGTCCAGAACGGGCCAGACATGACCGGTACCCGTGTCGGTTGTGGGCCAGGGTTGACCCGTCGTCGAGTCATCCCCGTAGCCATCGCCGTTGTAGCGGTGATAGCCGGGACCGCTCGGTGTATCTGTTTCGATGGTCGCATCGACCACCGGCAGTGACTCGGTAATGTCCTGGTTATCGGCGGGTTTGAGACCCAGGCGCACCAGTTCCAGGAAGCCCGCGTCAATCACTGAACGCTGGTCCAGGGTAGGACCACCATTGCCCAGGCTGTAGCTGATGGCGGCGTTGGGATCGCCGGTTTTGGATAGTCGAATGTAGTAGGGATGATTGGCCAGGGGTCCGTTGGTAGTCACATCGTAGCTTTCAATCGAGCGCTGCCAGTCATCGGCCACACCCAACCAGATATTGGCACTCTGCGTATCATGATTGGCTTTAGCAAGTTGGGCGGCAGCTACCAGACCAGCAATCTCCGCCGAAATGGTGGAGGGCGAATAGCCGCCTTGCTCCTCCCAACGCTCCGAACCATAGGCTGGACCGTGGCTGATCACAAAATTGGCGGCGGGCTTGATATGGTCTGCATAGAGCGTGGCATCGGTCATATGCAACTGGTAAGCCATGAGGATCGGATAGCTGGCCTCATCCAACTGGATACCACCGGTATCAGGCGCTGCTTTACCATTGAGCAGACTATTGCGAGGCATGGAACCGTCCGCGAGTTGCTGATTTGTGAACAGGAAGGTCACCAGATCGCGAGCCGTCGCCAGATCGCCATCCAGATAGAAACCCGTCCAGGCTTCATACAGATCGCGGGAGAAGACCTCGCGATAGGAGCCAAAGTAGGACTGAGCGGGATTGTTCGCGGGAACCGCCTGTCCCCAGGGCGAGGCCAGACTTGCCACTTCCGCACCGGCAAAGGTCTTATCCTCTGAGGCTTTGAGCACATTGACATTCAGCCAATATTCCTGACGCAGCACATCGCTAAAGTGTGACGAGGGCGGAACCAGACGGGAATCATAGTCATGCCACTGGTCGCGGTACTGCTGACGGATGTCAGAGAAGGGTCTCCGCAGGGATGCCTGGGTGGCATGAACGGCTGCGGACTGAGTGGCTCCGAAGCCCAGGGTGAGGGCCAGATCTCCTCCGTGGCGCAGATCAATCTGGGCGGTCTGCTCAACATTGCCATTCTGCGCATCTGTAGACAGACTGGTCAGCGTATGCGTGGCGTCAAGCTGGGTCAGACCATCGCTGGCCGCGCCGACAAAGCCACTGCTGGCCTGCACAAAGGGGAGCGCAGTCGCCAGAGCACTATACACAGGCGTGGCATAGGTGCGGTTGACCGCAGTTGAGGTGGTGGAAGTATCATAAGATACGGGAATGGCGTGTCCGGTGGAAGTGTCCATCGTCGCGTTATCCGCACCCGCGTTGCTGCTACCGCCGCCGCCGTTGCCATTGATCAGTGGATCATAGCGCACATAGAGCTGGTAATCGTGAAGCTGGCCGACCAGCGCATCGAAATGCACCTTCATGACCACCGTATTCTGCTCGGGATCGGTCAGGTAATCGGTGATGACGCGGTACTTGCCATTTTTCGCGACACTGGTGACTTCGCAATCCAACGTACGCGCATCCAACAGGCGCACCGTATACGTCATATCACGCGTTTGCAGGTCCGTAAACGTTTTTCCATCGGTCACAATATATTGTAGAGTATTCACGTTTGTGTTATCGATGGTGGGATAATAAACATCACTCAGCACGCCATTGGCCAGCGTAAACCAGACCTTTGAGGTCTTGTTTTGCGCCGTGCCCAGACAATCCTTGCGTGCAAGGTCAAAATAGGAGGTATTGCCTGGCCCATCTGTAGCCAGAGAGGTGGGCGCAAAGGTGGCCGCACCATTGGCATAGGCCAGTTGGGGCGCAAACATCGAGACCAGGAGAGAGAAGACCAGAAGACTGGCCAGGAGCATGCCAATGCGTGCCCAGCGTACTCTCCCGCCGATCGAGGCAGGAAAACGCGGTGATGGACGGATCACAGAAATAGGCATACAGATTTCCTTCCTTGAAATATGGGAACAAAGCATTGTTCTGTACAGGACGGAAAAAATAGTGAAATATCCCGTTTTTACAGTGACGTACAGCTATGTACAGGATCGGAGAATAGCCAGTCATGCGAGACATCCTGTCTCAGAAAACGAGTTCAAGCCTCCTTTCTTCTGATGTTCCTCCGACCTTCTTCCCCAATATGGCCAGGAGAGAGCAGCTTCATTGTGTACTCAGTAGAAGGTCACGCAAGAACTATGCCAAAAAGTGTGCTATTTCCCCTCAGGACACTTATTTGCGCCCCTGAAGCGTCGCAGAGAAACCGGTTTCGTAAATTACTCTTCCCAGAGAGGAGGAATCTTTTTCTTAGTGTGCTATACATGAGCGAAAAATCGAGTTTTTAAGTGTGTTATCCCCAAAAGTGAGAAATTTCTTGCCTAGTGTGTTACACAGATAGGATTGACCCGGTTTGGAAGTTCGCTAAAGGGAAAGATGGAGATAACCACGAAAAAGCTCACTTTGTTGTAGGGAGCTTTTTCGTGATCGAGAGTATGGAGTACGCGGGGAGATGTTATGCTTTTTGGCCCGCAATGTTGATGAGCCACGGCACGCCAAACTTATCGTTAAACATACCGAATGTGTCGCCCCAGGGAGCTTTCTCAAGTGGCATTGTGACGTTGCCACCGACAGAAAGCTTCTCGTAATAGGTCCGTAACTCTGTTTCATTCTCGCCACTTAGCGACATCGTGAAGTTCGTTCCAGGGCTATACGGCATACGGTCGAGAGTGTCAGAGGCCATAAAGGTCATACCATTTTCACCTTCCAGCACAGAGTGCATGATTTTCTCGTCATCGCTCGGACCTTGAGATGCACCAAATTCTTTGAAGGTACTCATCGTAAGATTGCCACCAAAGACGGTTTTGTAAAATTCCATGGCTTCGCGAGTGTTGTCCTTAAAGCTAAGGTAGGGATTAAGTTGAGTTGACATAGTTTCTCCTGTTTTTATATTGACACTAAAAGCTTCTCTTTATTATACACGATAATTTGTTCTAAAGTATCCATAATAGCCAATATTGGCAGGGTTTCGCAAAAGTCACAGCTCAGCAGTGGCCAGACCTCTCCCCAGGAGAAAAAAAAGGACGGCAGCAGCGCGGTCGTGCTGCCACCGTCCCTCCAAAAAGGGTGGGCGAGTGGAGAAAGAAGCGACACGATGGATGACTTATACCCCTCCGCTGCCGCCATTCCAGTTATTGCCCCTCAAGAAACGCCAGCCGCGTCGAATATATTTGAACGTCATGAGGAGAAAGAGGGTGCTGATAACAACGATGACCAGCATGAGTCCTGGCAGGAAGAGCGAAAAGATGATACCGAGGACCGCCAGAACATCTTCAGCGAGACTGATCACAATATTGGAGGCACCCAGAGTAAAAACATGGCCCACATTCGCAATGCTGCGTCCACCGAAGCGGTGCAGTTGAACCAGGCCAGCCAGCAGAAAACCCACGACAAACAGGAGGATGGGAGAGAGCAGATCCTGCAAGGGCAGATGACTGATGGAAGGAAACAGCACCAGCGCGAACGCGTGTCCAGGAACCAACGATCCACTGATGCCAGACTGACCGAACAGCGTAGGAGCGGTCGCAGCCGCGATAAAGCCGCCAATCCAGGGTGTAATCGCCGTATGGAGAGCATGCCAGCCTGTACTGACAGCAGGAATAAGGTCTACAATTAAATCAAGCACGGTGAGCAGCGCGACGACCACCAGGAACCAATCTGAGGTAATAAAAGAGAAGTAGTGACTGACCTGGCAGAAGTGCAGCCATTTGGTGGCGATAATCAGGCCGAGAAGAGGCATATAAGGGCTATAACCGGTCGTCTGTGACAATCCAAGTGAGGCACCCAGAGCGCTCAGACCGGATGACGTGCAAACATTCATGCATGGATCCTTTCATCGTTGGCATAGCTGGCCTTTTTCTACCAGCCATCTCTTTCACGCACGAACTCACCATAATGAGCCTTGTAATAAGTTACTCTAACTCTTCTCTGCGATAAACGCCTCTATCTCCTCTGCGCTCCATTGCATAATTCTTCCCGCGCTCAATCCCTCTAACTCTTTTACTACTTTCCCCACGCACTGGTCAGCCACGGCCCGCCCAATGGCCGGTGAAAGCGCAAAGCCATGACCAGAAAAACCGAGGGCAAGCGTCAAACCATCCCGACCCGGTACCTGACCAATAAAGGGAATATCGTCGATGCTTTCAGCTTCCAGACCGCACCAGCTACGCGCAATCTGCTGCCGACCCACTTCTGGCAGGAGTTCGCAGGCTGTCTGCCAGTTTCCGCGTACACTGGCAGGTCGGAGGGTGTAGGAGTGACGCTCAGGATCTGGATCACCAGACCAGCCGCCACCTAAGAGGAAAGAGCCATCCTGGAGTTGCTTGAGCGAGAGCATACGACTAACCGCGCTCAACACTGGTTGCAGCGAGCTTGACTGCGCAGGTGTCGAGAGCAGCATTTGTAAGGCGTGTGTGCGAAGCGGCAGGCGCAGGCCGATACTGGCGGCCAGCGTGTCGGACCAGACTCCGGCTGACAGCACGCAATGTTCGGCGTTGATTGTCCCTGAGTCGGTTTGCACTCCAACCACCCTTGAACCTCGCGTGAGTAAAGCGGTGGCTCGTACTCCCTGCTGATAGGTTGCCCCGAAACGTTGGGCGGCGCTGGCGAAGGCTCGCGTTGTGCTGGCGGGATCGGCCTGACCATCGGCTGGACTGTAGCTGCCAGCTATGACGCGTTCGTTCAGACCAGGCGCGATCTGCCCGATCTCCTGTCGATCTATCAAACGCACATCGGCAAAGCCCATTGCTTGCTGATGGTGCACGAATAGGACCAGCTCTTCCGCTTCAGCAGGACTTTCCGCAACCAGAAGGTTGCCTCCCTGTCGATAGTGGACATCGGACTCTAGCTCCTGTTCCAATGTCGGCCAGCGAGCAATGGCCTCACTGGCCAGAAGCGCCTCCGCTGAATGGCGTCCCTGTCTGCGCACACCTCCGGCACTCGCCCACGACGCGACTGGAGAACTGGCGACGGAGCCTCGCTCTTCGATCACCAGCACATTGCGTCCCTGACGTGCCAGGTGATAGGCAATCGAGCTGCCCATTACGCCTCCTCCAATAATAAGCATCTCAACATTTTTGCTGTCCATTTGACTATCCATCCATTCGCACACGCTGTTTTTTGCGCTCACAACAATTAACAAGCACTCGCCTTAGTTGGGTAGTTGGAGTATAGAATAATATCCGCCGTTCTATCAAGTGGAGGACCGGCATGACAGGTTCGCGGATTAGTGTACGTGACAAAGCACGGGACTTGTTTCAGAAAAGCAAAACTGATATGATCCCGTTATGAAAATTTCTGCGTATATGGGAAGGAAAAGGAAGCCACTACGCCCTCGGACGCTCGCCTTTCTCCTGCAAGGCGACGATATAGTATTAGGGTTGAAAAAGAAAGGCTTTGGCAAAAATTATCTGGTTGGTATTGGTGGAAAGGTAGAAAACGGAGAGACCATTGAGGACGCGGCAAAAAGGGAAGCGGCTGAAGAAATTCATGTCATCCTCTCCGAACTGCACAAAGTTGGCATCTTCCATTTCTACTTTCCTCATGTCGAAGATGAGAGTTGGGACCAACAGATCCACGTCTTCACGGCAACGAAGTGGGTGGGAGAACCCCAGGAGTCGGAAGAGATCAGGCCAGCATGGTTCAAGATGAAGACTATGCCATACGATAAGATGTGGGATGATGCCCACTACTGGTTACCGCTGGTGCTGGCAGGCGAACGGATAGAAGGAGCATTTCTTTTCAATGCAGAGCTGAAAGTCGAAGACTATACTCTCAGACCACTGCGTTAGAACAGCTTTGCTGCTGGTGAATGACGTAAAACCCCTGGAAGTTATTCCTGGAAGCCTCCTTAGCGTTGAGAAGCGGGGGGAGCCAGTACGAGCCATGCCGCTTCCGCGAGTGGCTCTCGTGCCTCTTGTATTTCTCCGGCTGGTCGCGTTCTCAGCCAGCGACGGATAAATTCTCGGCTGGGTCCTATGATGAGTGGACAGTAGAGCGATTGTGGGAGGCTTATCACGCTCCCAGCGCTGATATAAGGAGCCAGCCAGTGTAACAACTGTTCTGGAAAACTCTCCATTGGGAGCATTGTCAGGGTCTTCTGACGCAGCACTTTGATGTATGCACCCAGATGTTCGGAATCTGCTGCCTGCATGACATATTGTCCCAGGTCTGCATGCTGTTCAAACCAGTCCAGATAGGCATAGACCAGCGCTCTAATAACTTCGCGGGGAGTATTCATGGTGATTGATGCGAACACGGCTGAGTTGAGACTGCTCCTCCCTTCGAGGTAGAGGGCGCGAGCGAGCATCTCTTTATTCGAGAAGTGATGATAGATACTTCCTGTACTGGCCCCTGAAAGCTTGCGAATATCCTCCATTGTTGTCTCTGTAAAGCCTTTGCTCGCAAAGCATGTTAGCGCGGCTTCCAGGATCGCTTTCCGCCTGGATTCGCTCGTCACGCTACGCTCGGAATCTCCAATCATCATGGTGCAACTGTCCTTTTCTCTCTCTGCACGTCCTACTGTGTTCCCCCACTAGCTCTCATTCTCTCATCCTGGAGCCTGGGGTCCTTCCTGACTTTGTTTGTCAATTGTAACACACCCTTGACTAGAATGAAATACTAGAATATAATTCTAGTGACGAGTACCTATCTTCTATTGCAAACCCTTACGGAAGGAATGAGACGAGTATGCAGACTGAAGCACAGAATGTGGCAGGAGGTGGGAGTGTGGCGGGGTCCAAGCGTTTAGCACGCCGGAACCGACCTGTTGGCCCACGCTATAAGTGGGTTGCCCTGACCAATACGACCCTTGGGGTGTTGATGGCGACGATCGATTCGAGCATTGTTTTGATTTCGTTGCCTGTGATTTTTAAGGGTATTCATATTGATCCACTCGCGCCAGGTGAGACGGGCTATTTTCTCTGGATGCTGCTGGGCTATATGGTGGTGACTGCGACTCTCCTGGTGACGTTCGGTCGTATCTCTGATATGTTCGGTCGGGTGAGGTTCTATAACCTGGGCTTCTTGATCTTTACGGTTGGGAGTATCTTGCTCTGGTTGACTCCTGGCACTGGCAATACGGGGGCGTTGGAGTTGATTCTCTTCCGTCTGGTCCAGGGGATCGGCGGTGGTTTTCTCCTCTCGAATAGTGCGGCGATTATTACTGATGCATTTCCCTCGCACCAGCGTGGCTTTGCGCTTGGCATTAACCAGATTGCGGCTATTCTCGGCTCGGTTATCGGACTCATTCTGGGTGGTATTCTGGCCTATTTCGATTGGAGACTGGTCTTTCTGGTCAGTGTTCCGGTGGGCATCGCTGGCACGATCTGGGCCTATACGATGCTGCGCGAGACGACGAAGCCACGTGGTCGTCAGAGGATCGATTGGTTGGGCAATATTACCTTTGCGGCTGGTGCGACCACTCTGCTCGTGGGTATCACCTATGGGATCGAACCCTACGGCGGCTCTTCGACTGGCTGGGGCAATCCTCTGGTGATCGGGGCGCTGGTCCTGGGCACCCTGCTGCTTGCTACGTTTATCTGGATCGAACTGCATGTTGAAAATCCGATGTTCCGTCTGGAACTGTTCAAGATACGCCTGTTTGCGGCTGGCAATGCCAGTAGTCTTCTGACGAGCATTGCTCGCGGGGGTCTGCAATTTATGCTGGTCATCTGGCTACAGGGTATCTGGCTGCCACTCCATGGCTACGATTATGAGGTGACGCCTTTGTGGGCGGGCATCTATATGATCCCGTTGCTGGTTGGCTTCCTGTTGATGGGACCGCTGAGCGGCTGGCTTTCGGACCGTTTCGGTGCTCGTCCGTTCTCGACGGCGGGCGTGCTTCTTCAGGCATTCAGCTTCTTCTTGCTGGCGATTCTCCCACTGAACTTTCAGTATATCTGGTTCGCTCTGATCCTCTTTATGATGGGCGTCGGACAGGGGATGTTCTCTTCGCCAAATACGTCGTCGGTGATGGGGAGTGTGCCCGCTGAACAGCGCGGTGTGGCTTCGGGGATGCGTTCGACTTTCCAGAACTCCGGGACCATCATAAGTCTCGGCGTCTTCTTCAGTCTGATTGTCTCCGGCCTGGCTGCAAGCCTGCCCACGACTCTTTCGAGTGGACTGACCAGGGCGGGAGTTCCAACCAACGTGGCAGCGCAGATTGCACATCTGCCACCAACCTCAGCTATGTTTGCGGCCTTTCTGGGCTATAATCCAATGGGGACGCTGCTCCCGGCCACTGTTCTGCAAGGGTTGCCTGTGACGAACCGAACTGCGTTGTTAGGCCATGAATTTTTCCCCAATCTGATCTCGTATCCGATGTCCATTGGCCTGCACAGTGTCTTCTACTTCTCCGTTGTGCTGTGCCTGATCGCGGCGGTCGCATCCCTGCTGCGTGGCAAGGCCCAGATTGCCACGCGTGAAACTCAGCCGAAGCCTCAAGATGAGGTTATGCAACCTTCTTCTGCCATCGTTGCCAACGAATAATCGACAGAGTATGTTTCTGTAGAAAGTTAAAAAAAGAGATGACCGATGCATCATTGATGTTAGACCGTAAACACACGGCGCTCCTGGTTATGGATTTTCAGAACGGCATTGTTGCCAGGGTCGGCGAGAAAGCGCCAGCGCTGTTGGAGAAAATGTCCGCTGTCCTTGTGGCTGCCCGTGCGGCTGAACTGCCAGTTGTCTATATTGTGGTCGGCTTTCGTGAGGGGTATCCCGAGGTGAGTGCCCGCAACGGTTCCTTCTCCGCGATCCGCACGTCTGGTCGTATGATCACTGGCACCCATGAGTCGGAGGTTCACGCGCAGGTTGGACCTCGCCCCAACGAGATTGTGCTCACCAAACATCGCGTCGGGGCCTTTAGTACGACTCCACTGGAGACGATCCTGCGTGCGCAAGAGGCGACTTCGCTTATTCTGTGCGGCATCTCTACGAGCGGGGTCGTCCTCTCGACGGTACGCTGGGCCGCTGACATGGATTATGGCCTGCTTGTCGTCGAAGATTGCTGTGCCGATGCAGACGATGAGGTCCATCGCGTTCTAACTCAGAAGGTTTTCCCACGCCAGGCTCGCGTTGTTTCCGCAAGCGCCATCATCGAGGATCTTAAGGGATAAGTCCTCATGGGTTTTTGCGGAGAATGTAGGATAGCTCGACAAGGTCTTTAATTCGTCTTTCATTTAATAGATGCGAAAGATATGTGTCAAGCAGAGGGTGTGGCGCGGGTTCCTCTCAGCGCTCATGTGCTCTATATCGCATATCTTTCTCTCTATGAAGGCCGAGTTGTGCCAGGACCCCATACCAGCAACGCACCTGTTCGCGCATCGTATATTTCCTGGACTGTCTCAGAAACTGGTATCCGTTGAACGGCTCCCGGCGGATAAGACACCATGGTCATCCGAAACGGACCACGCAAAACGACATAACAGACGAGCTCGTCATCTGGAAGCACGATAAACAAGCTCAAACGGTCGGTCAGTTCCTTACATCCCACAAATTCGAGCACATCAATCGTGGGCGGCTGGCCCGAGAGCGTGGGACCTGCTGAGCAAGATGGCGCACTTTGCAGATAGGCTTTCATATCTTCCGATGTAAAGGCCGGAACCTTGTTTGGGGTAAGTTTGAGCGCTGAGCGCCCACGGGGCTGAGTGTCAGACAGAACACGCCTCTCTTTCCTGGCTTCGCTCTATGCTACCCAATTCACGAAATCCTGTCGTGGGCGTAACGACCCATTTCTTGATCCAATTTTTGCCTGCTTCATTCCCAAAGGGAAGAGGATTGGCAGACAATGCCTATGCTTTTTCTTCCTCGCTGAGCATGAGTTCGTGTAAAAGATCTGCAATGGAGGTGGGTGACTCGACCTGTCGGGCGGTCTTTTGGAAGAGACCGATATCCTTCAGCGGGATCGCATTCTGCGTGAAAGCCACGTTGTTCTCGGCTATCCTCTTGCCATAGCTCCGATAGATTGGCGCGGGAAACAATGTTTGTGTCAGCATATCGATCACGGCCTTTGGATCGACTCCGTTTTTATCGGCCAGCCAGGGACAAACGAAAAGACAAAGGGCAAGATCGAAGAAGTTTTGACTCCTCCTCTATGTTATGATACTCATGTCCCTATTCATGGGAGCATATCAACAGAAGCAAGGCAACAGATCCCCATGACTGAACAGGCATCTCCACTCGTTACGTTCTACAAACACGGCTGGGAGCACTATCAACGAGGCCTCGCCAAAACCATCGCATCGCTTTCATCTGAACAACTTGCCCTCTCTGTTGCGCCACATTACCACCGATCGATAGGCGAGCTTCTCGACCATATGATCGGTGCACGCTTTAACTGGTTCCACCTATGGATGGGTGAAGGAGATCCCGACCTTGACTGGAACGAGGACGAGGACGAGCCAGCCGTCTACAAGGCAGCTTCACTGGTCGCCATGTTTGAGAAGAGCTGGCATGTGATCTCCACTGCCCTGGACCGCTGGACTTCCGCCGATCTGGAACAGCTTTTTTCGCCTCCGGCCTCGCACCAGACATGGCTACGGAACCAGGGGCTAGAAGAAGCGCCAGCGCACACCCGGCAGTGGATTGTCTGGCATGTCCTTGAACACGAGATCCATCACGGAGGCGAGCTTTCTCTGGCTCTGGGCACCTATGGACTGGAAAGTTTCTATACCTGATGGCAGACACACAGACCCTGGCAAATTCGGGAGGATACCCAACCGACTCCCTTCCTCCTGAAATGCCAGGGCACATGGCAAAAAAACGAGCTTACCTGACGCCAGGAGGGTTCCCAGGAGTGCCTTTGCCCGTTTCCAGATAGGATTTCAGACTGGCCAGGAAGTATATCCAGGACGCACGTGTCCGCTCATCAATCTGGACAAACCCATCGTGCGTGAAGACCACCCGGGTACCGTTGTGAACAGGCGTGAGCTGCCAGGTGATGCTGGTCCCCTCCCACTGTGGTGGAGCTTTGGCGATCCAGTGGATCTTCCTGTCCCGATCCAGTTCGGCCACCTCAAACTGGATGGCAAACGCCCCCCGTCGAAAACTAAATTCCCCTACGGAACCCACCTCCGGTTCGACTCGCGCCTCATAGGCCCACCACCGAACGATTTCTTCTTGCTGCGTTATAGCCTCCCAGACCCGCTTCGGACTGGCTTCTATGCTAATCTCCTCAACTATGGCTACCATTGTTTTTTCCTTTCCTTTCCCTCGACAAAAAACTTAACTTATAAGTTAAGTATAGAGGGAAAGGGAGAATATTGTCAAGGGGATGGCTCGTTCTCAGGCTTTCGGCTCTGGCTGGATCTCGTGTTGAGGAGTAAGAGTACTCACGGTTTGTCAGTAGTTGAGCTGGGAGGAAGAGGAGAGCAGGGTGGTCAGCGCATCGAGCAGGGATGGCCAGCCGGAGCTAACCCGCGTCAGGTCGGGAGCGCTCAGACCCTCGTGGGTCAGCACGACTTCCGTCACCTCACCCTGGTCGAGAAAGTCCAGCGTGACGACGGTTTCCTGTCCATGCGTGGCCTGACCTGACCAGGTGAAGACCAGTTTTTCGGGCGGCACGATGTCCAGATAGGTGCCAACGATGGAGGTGCCGCCCTCTATCTCGAAGCAGAACGATCCACCAACCTGCGCGTCGAGTGAACGCACGGTCACACTCTTGCCGCTGGGCCTTAACCAATACTCCAGGGCCGCAGGCGTAATCCAGGCGCGAAAGACCCGTTGACGTGAGGCATTAAAGGAGCGCCGCAGCACGAGGGAGGTGCTGTTAGATGGGGCTGGAGGGATCATCAATATCTTGCTCCTCTTCCGATGTCTCCGACAGATAGGTATCCAGGGAGTCGAGTTGCGTATCCCAGAACTGCCGGTAGCGTTCAAGCCAGGTGGCCGCATCTCGCATGGGACGGGCGGCCAGGCGAAAGCGGTGTGTTCGTCCGTCCTTGCGGTGCAGGATCAGGTCAGCGTGTTCTAACACCCGCAAATGTTTGGAGATCGCTGGCACGGAGATCGAGAAGGGACGTGCCAGTTCCGTCCCGGAAGCCTCGCCGTTCGCCAGACGTTCCAGGATGGCCCGACGCGTGGGGTCCGCGAGCGCCAAAAAGACGGTTGTAAGTTGTTCTGATGAATCGTTAACCATAGTATTAAGTATAGGGCGAAGGTGAGGCGATGTCAAGGGTTAGCGTCTCCGCCGGTTGCGTAGACAAGATGTCAAGGGCTTGTTCCAGAGAGTGAAGTGCCTCCTTAGAACGAGCGAGATGCTGGGATAAGGGATACCCTGACCATGCTTTTCGGCCTGGACGCTGCTCAAGAAGCTGCCTCAGAAAGATACGCTTAAGCCGCGAACCATTCGACGACGCGCTGAACGAGCAAGCGAAAGGTGCTCAGACTCCAGGGACCCGAGTTGAGCACTGGCGAAGCTACACACTGCCGAAATTGTTCACGCAGCCAGCATTCCAGGATCGCGGACTTGTCCTCAAAGTGAGTATAAAAGGTGCCTCGATTGACTCTCGCCCGTGAAGTCACATCCTGCACCGTTATCGCGTGAAAGCCCTTTTCTGAGAAGAGGTCAGAAAATGCTTGCAGCAAGAGTTGCCGCGTGCGTAACACGCGTGGGTCTTCTCTCTCGTTAATCTTGCTCAGTTCCATATGCTCCTCCCATAGACGAACCTGTCTTCAACAATCTGCTCTATGTGTGGTCTAACCAACAGAAACCCCTTTTTGTCTACTGTTTGAATGGGATCATCCAGTAGCATTGTATCCAACGGGGGACCGTTCAACAACCACTCTCAGCTCTCTGTGTCAGCAGACAAGTAGCAAAACGCTCTTCGTCGTCGGAAAGAAAGAGGAACAACTGCTTTGTCGGAGAGAAAGAGAAACGATTGCAAGTATGGTTTCGAGATCGAGCTCGACCGGCAAGGCCGCTTTCGTCTCATTGAAAAGTGTTTACATTCATCATAGTTTAAGATTGGAGAAGAAGTAATGTCTCAATTCAACCGTGCCCCTCTGGTTCAACCAGAATTGGCTCGTGAAATTGCTCCTGGGGTCATTGTGCTTCCTGACCAGCACATCGACCTGGTGCCCAATATTGGGATCGTGATCGGCACAGACGCTGTGCTCGTCGTTGATTGCGGCATGGGCAGAGAAAACGGCGCACGGGTACTCCACAAGGCCATGGAGATAGCGGGATCGAAGCCGCTATTGCTCACCACGACCCACTTTCACCCTGAGCATGCCTTCGGTGCGCAAGCCTTCAAAGGTCACGCCACCATCCTTGCCAATACCACTCAGGAAGTGGAACTGCGGGAAAAAGGAGCCTTCTACCTGAAGCTTTTTCGCGGTCTGGACCCCCTCTTCAGGGAGCAGCTTGAAGGCGTGGAGCTGGTCACGCCGGACGAAACCTATCAGGGGGAAAAGATCATCGACCTGGGTGGCAAGCGTGTGGTGCTGCGTGAACTGGCTGCCCATACCCGTGGCGACCAGATCATCTTCCTGCCACAGGAGCACATACTCTTCACAGGCGATCTCGTGGAGAACCATCTCTTCCCAATTTTCCCCGACCAGGATGCGCACGGCAAGCAGTGGATTGAGGCACTTGCACAGATGATCCATCTCTCCCCGGCAACGGTGGTTCCAGGACATGGAGAGGTAGCGGCGGTCGAGCTGTTAAGTGAGTTTCAAGAGCATCGGATCTTTGTTCAGGAGGAGGTGATGCGGCGCACCAATGAGGGGCAAACGCTTGAACGCATTGAACAGGAAAGTGCTCAAATCATCAAAGCGCGTTACTCCGAGTGGGGAGACGAGATGTGGATTCCTTTGGCAGTCCGCAGCTTTTACGCAGAGGTGACTGGCACCCCCTGGCATTGCCGAGTTTCTAAAAAAAGAAGAGCAAGACTTGACAGAAGCTTTCCTTTAGCATATGCTGCCCTTACAAAATAATGAACTCAGTTGACTATCAATCCAGTTCATTGCTTTGTAAGGACAGTATTCGTACACGTATATCTCTTAGCAAAGACTCAGGAAGGACACTCGCTATGGACAACATTAGTGCAACAAATGCGAACGTGCAGGCCTTGTCTGCGCTCTTTCAACAGATGCTTGATGGTTGGAACGAAGGCAATGGAGAGGCCTATGCGGCTCCGTTCACCGAAAATGCTGATTATGTCGTTGTTGATGGAAAGCATCTCAAGGGACGCGAGGCCATTGCGTTTGGACATCAGTACATCTTTCAGACAGTTTTTAAAGGCAGCAGGGCGCAAGGACAGGTGACGGACTTACGCTTTCTGAGCGCCGATATTGCCCTGATGCACGCGGAGGGGGTGTTACATATACCTGGCCACGCGGGCGTCGTATCCGAGCAACCTTCCACCATGACCATCGTTGCCATCCGACAACCCGACAGGTGGGCCTTTACGGCTCTCCACAATACACGCCGCATGGAAGAAAGACCGAACCGGTAACGTCCTGTCCTCGCGTGAGAAGATGCTTCCCAGCACACACAACGACGCATCGAGCGCATGAAAAGCACTTTCACGCATGTATTAGTCTGTCAAACGCCACTTGACGGAGACTAAAAGCAAGTGTATTGACCCCAAGACAAGAAAGGTGGTTTGATGAGTGAGAAACCGACAGAGGAGATGCCTCTGGCCAGTCTGATCCTACAACTTTATCGCGCTCAAACGCACCTCTATGAGAGGCAATTTGGCATGAGCCAATCCCGTCTGATGCTCTTGCGTGAACTCATGCAGACGGGGGAAATCAGTCAGGCTGAGCTGGTGCAACGCCTGGAAATGGAAGGGACGCTGGTCACGCGCTTTGTCAAACAGATGGAAGGCTCGGGACTACTCACTCGTCGGAGCGATCCACGCGATAATCGCTTTACCCTGGTCGCCCTTACGCCAGCCGGAGAACACTTAGCCCGGCAGATGTCAGCCTTTACGCACACACTTGAGGCTCAGCTTTTGGAGGATTTGAGCGAGGAGATGAGGGCAACCATCAGACTGGGACTCGCACTGCTCCAGAAGCACTACTTGCACCTGAAGGCAGCGGACCCCTCAACTGCTCTGGTCTCCAATGATGCTCTCTGAAACGGACCGGATCGGTCTCGCAGTCCAGGGGCGTCATCCTGCTCTGCCCCTATAAACGTTTTTTACTGACGCGGTGTGAAGTAGAGGTCAGTCACTGTAAAGCACAAAAAACCGCTTGCTCTTCGCACTGCTAACCTCTTGTCTCTTTGCTTGTTTTCCACTATACTGAGAGGGTTCTCAGTACAAAGGAATTTGCAGAGGAGACGCACACATGCTTGAGCAGCAACGACCGGCCCCACTGGAAGTCTTCTGTTCGTCTGCACCCCAGGATAGCGAGTGGCTGGACAAGCTGGTCACGCATCTGCGGCTACTCGAACGCGAGGGCGTGCTGCTGCTATGGCATCAACGCTTACTCAAGGGCGGCACGAACTGGTCCCAGCAGATCGATGCTCACCTCAATCGTGCCAGACTCATCCTCTTGCTGGTCACGCCCGACTTTGTGAACTCCGATTACTGCTATGGCGTCGAGATGCAACGTGCCCTCGAACGCCACAGAGCCAACGAGGCTCGGGTGGTTCCCCTGCTGATCCGGCCCGTGGGCAACTGGCACCTGGCTCCCTTTGGTCAACTGCAAGCCCTGCCTCCCAATGAGAGGTTCCTGACCGAGTGGAGCGCACGCGACGAAGACACTCCTCTGGCTCAGATCGCCACCGGCCTGCTCACCACGATCAACGAGCTGCTTGCCCCAACCACTACTCGCGTGCCACCAACCACACCTCACCCCACGATCTGGCATGTACCCTATCCACGTAATCCGCTCTTCACCGGACGCGAGGCCGAACTACAGACTATCGAAGCCGCGCTACATGAGGGACAGCAGGCGACGATTGCCCAGGCGCTCAGCGGTCTGGGTGGCATCGGCAAGACCCAACTGGCCCTGGAATATGCCTATCGTCATCGCTCAACGTATCGCTTCATCTTCTGGGCACTGGCCGATACTCGCGAGACCCTCACCTCCGCCTATAGCGAGATCGCTGACCTGCTCAATCTTCCAGAACGACAGCAGCGGGAGCAAACGCTCGTAGTCGAAGCGGTCAAGCGCTGGCTGATGCAGGCTCAGGACTGGCTGTTGATCCTGGACAATGCCGATGAGCTGAGCATGGTCCGCGACTTCTTGCCCGCCAGTTTCTCCGGTCATCTCCTGCTGACCACCCGCGCTCAGGCCATGGGACGGCTGGCTGAGCGTGTCGAGATCAAGAAGCTGGGAACTGAAGAGGGTAGCACCTTTCTCTTGCGACGAAGTACTTTGCTACGCAAAGGTGCGTCTGTGGAAACGCTAGCGGTCGCGACACGTGAAGCAGCCCGTGAGATTGTCCAGGAACTCGATGGCTTACCCCTCGCGTTGGATCAGGCCGGGGCTTATATTGAGGAAACGCAGTGCAGTCTGCACGATTACCTGAACCTCTATCGCACCCAGCGAGCCGACCTCTTACGTCAGCGTGGCGGCCTGGTTAAGGACCACCCCGAACCCGTTGCGACGACCTGGCGCTTGGCCTTCGAGCAGATTGCAGCCAGCAATGCGGGAGCCGCCGACCTCTTGCGGCTCTGCGCCTTCCTGGCTCCCGACGATATTCCCGAAACCCTCATCAGCCAGGGAGCATCGGAACTGACGCCGCCCTTGCAAGCGTTGGCGGAGAGTCCCTTGCACCTCAACGCCGCCCTGGCCGCGCTGCAAGCGTACTCGCTGGTGACGCGCCATCCTGACACCCACACGCTGGATGTCCATCGCCTGGTCCAGGCGGTGCTGCGCGATGCCATGCCAGAGGAGGAAGCGCGGGCCTGGGCGGAACGTGCGGTCCTGGCGATGAACCTCTTGTTTCCCTGGCCAGAGGTGGCCAATTGGGAGGTGTGCCGCCAGCTGTTGCCGCATGCGCAAGCGTGTGCCACGCTTATTGAGAACTTGCAGATAGATTTGTATGAGGGAGCATCTTTGCTGCATAATGTGGGGAGCTACCTTGATGACCGGGCGCAATATGACGAGGCGCAACGCTATGGGGAACAAGCCCTGGCTATTCGGCGCGTGGTCCTGGGCGAGCAGCATCCTTCCACCGCTGGAAGCCTCAACAATCTTGGCCTGGTGTATAAGTCTCAGGGGAAGTATCCCCAGGCTGAGGACGCTCACCTGCAAGCCCTGGTCATCAAGCGCGTGGTCCTGGGCGAGCAGCATCCTTCCACCGCTGGAAGCCTCAACAATCTTGGCCTGGTGTAT
>DAOTTL010000091.1:0-6511 GCA_034438135.1 Ktedonobacteraceae bacterium
TGCGGGTACTGTCGCTCCATGGATGGGTACCGTTTGAGGATGAATCCCCAGGCGACTGCATTCCTTGCCAAATGCAGCGATGGCACGAGGATGAGCGAAGAAAACACATGCGTCTCTTACCAGAGCCAGCAACTCATCGAAATCGTCAGGAGTTGGCGGACCGCTTCGGGTGTGGAGGCGCTGTTTGCGGTCCGTATTGTACAGCAACCCGAACTCCCGGTTGTTGATCAGCTCATGCTCCTGGCGCTCCCGCAGCGCCTCGATCGTCAACCGAAGCTGCTGTTCGACCTGGTTCATCGGCTCGTTATACAGGTCGGCGACCCTGCTGTGGACGCGCAAGATGGTTTGGGCCACACTTAAGGAATATTCTCGCGGCGCAGCGTCATGATTGACAAAGGTTCCCGGCAACTCTGGCTCTCCCTCATGGCCCGCTGCCAGGTCAATCGCGGCTTCCCCATGCTTATTCTGCGGACGTTGTGCCGTCGCTTGCGCCTGCTCGACCTGGGCACGCAACTGCGGCGATTGGTCGAGCAGAGCTTGAAATGGCTGACGCGGCAGAGCCAGAACAGTGCAGCGGGTGACTGCCTGCACCGTGTATGGCCAGGGATCAGCGAGCAAAGGGGGAGCGCCAAAATGCTCTCCATCAGCCAACACCCCCAGCACCGTTTGATCCCCATATTTTCCTGTTCCCAGCTTGTTGGCCTTGCCAGAGGCGAGCAGAAAAAGACGGTCAGCAGGCTGGCCAGCTTGCGCGATCACCTCTCCCGGCTCAAATTCCTGCTGCACAAATTGATCGGCCAGGGCATTCAACATATCGTCGTCATCAAATCCCTGCATCCAGGGCAGTCCCGCAAGGTCCGCAGGAACAACGCGAACCTCGGTTCCATTGGAGGTGAAGTTCAAGAAACCATCAGTCAAGGCATGGCTCAAGCGACGGTTCACTCGGTAGGTGCCTCCAGAGACCTGTATCCAGGGAAGCATCCGCAAAAGCCAGCGGGACGTGATCTCCTGCATTTGCGGCTCGGACTTGGTGGTGGTCGTCAACGCTCGTGCGGCAGCGATATCCAGACTCATCTGCTGTTTCAATTCTTCTGCCATGACTCCTACTTTCTCTCCGTTTTACGGAATGAATATGATGTTTTTAAATAGATCCTTTTTGAAGCTCTCACTGGTCGTCTTTCTCTCGACAATCAGGCTCTGCCTTGAGAGGAAGTGCCTGCTCTTGCACTGCTGCCCGATCTTCTGTCTTCGTTGGCCAGAGATCTTCTGAGACATACTCAATCAATGCACCTAGATCGGCCATAGCTTCTTGCGCCAGAGGAACAGCCGGAGTGGTCACCCGTCTGAGCGCATCGCGTGCCAACAGACAATGTTCGGTCAGAAAGTGCTGGCAATACTCTCGACTGCGCGTGCGCTCCAGGATTGAGAGAACCTGATTCACCTGCTCACTCCCAGGCGCTTCTTGCTGAGAGTAGAACGTACGCAACCAGGCATGATCCTGTGGAGATGCATGCTGGATGGCGTGTAGCACGGGAAGAGTCTTTTTGCGACGGAGCACATCCCCAGCAGGCATTTTTCCCGCTTCCGCCCGCGTCGCCCAGATTCCCAACAGATCATCACGAACCTGAAACGCGATTCCGAGATGCGACCCAAACTGGTGGAGGGCTTTGACAGTTGGTTCATCACTACATCCCAGCCTGGCTCCCATCTCTGCTGCGCATGCGAGCAACGCAGCCGTCTTACGCATAATCATTTCCAGACAGTGAGAAACCGTGACCTGTTCCTGCGTTTCAAAGCAGAGATCCATGTGCTGACCCTCTATGATCATGAGGGTGGCACGATCAAAGCAATATCCCAGGCGTGCAACGAGAGCTGCGTCCACCCCCTTGTCAAGAAGCGAGAAAAGCGCCAGGCGACTGAGGCTGGCAAGGCCATCACCGAGATTGATAGCCTGAGGAATGCCAAAAACAGCCCAGGCCGTAGGGCGAGAACGGCGTTCCCTATCTCCATCCTCGATATCATCGTGGATTAATGTGAAATTATGTAAGAGTTCAATCGCTACAGCAGCAGGCAAAGCGCGATCCAAATGGGCCTTCTCTTCTCGCTGCGAGGTAGTTTCGCAAGCTCCTGCTGCTTCATAGGCCAGCAAGAGGAGCGTTGGCCTCAAAAGTTTGCCTGTATTCTGCTGAACTGGCACGAAATGGGCATCCAGCCAGCCCAAATGATATCCCAACTGCCCATAGAATGAGTCCAGTTCAGGGATCGCAAGGGAAGAGGAATGCATCCTCAACCGTGCGACCTCTCTCTGGAGGGTGTTTTGAAGTAGCTCCACATAGCGAGTGAACAGATACGTGGTCGGAACTCGAATGTTCATCCTTCCTTCTCTCTTTTCCACTTACTCTCCAACGATCTTTTTTCTCAGGACTGTTCTGCTACTCCGCTCACCAGGACAACAACCTGCCTGGGACGAGGACTATCTAGCTCCACGAGAAAGATGCGCTGCCATGGCCCCAGTTCTAAGCTCCTTTCAATGATCGGAAGGTGACAGCTTGCTCCAATGAAGAGATGCTGACAATGAGCGTGCCCATTTTCGTGCTCATCTTCAGTCATGTTGACAGTGCGCACCGAGAAATCATCGTGGCAATAGTGGTGGCGCGAAGATGGCGGGATCAAACGCTGCAACATCTCAGCAATATCGTTGAGCAGCAATGGCTCATGTTCAATGACCGCGATAGCTGCCGTGGTATGTTTGGAAAAGACGAGCGCCGTCCCGGCTCGAATGCCCGATTGTTCGACCAATGCCTTCACGACATCAGTGACGTCGAAAAAGTGGGGCACCTCTTCGCTGACGAGGGTTACCGTTGTATTTACTACAGTGAATGGGCCACTGACCTCTCTCATCTGCTCCCCTCTGGCGTGCTCCTCCCAAGAGACATGGGTGCTTTTCGGGCGAACTCCTGGCGTGCTTCCCATCAAGACACCTCTCTTTTCCCAAAGAGAGGGAGAGGAACTCCACGCAACCCAACAGTAGCTACGCCGGACTCTGGGCTGCTCTGCTGATCGACAGCTTGATGAATGCCGCTCTTCCGCGTGCGTCCCAGGCTCACCGGGCCAGGAGAACCATCGCCTGGATAGATGAGAAGTGCTTCATGGGGCGGCAACAGACTGGCGATCTCTTTGAGGACTTCTGCGAGAAAATCGCTCTCGGGAACGGTTTTGACCACCTGTCCTTTGCGATAAATCACGCCCTTGCCTCGTCCACCGGCCAAACCCACATCGGCGTCGCGCGACTCTCCGGGACCATTGACGACGCAACCCATCACCGCGACCTGGATGGGAGTTTGCACCTTAGAGAGACGTTTCTCGACTTCTCTGGCAATCGTGAGCACGTCGATCTCGACACGGCCACAGGAGGGGCAGGAGACGAATGTCACGCCCCGATGGCGCAACTCTAAGGCACGCAGGATTTCATAGGCTACCGGGATCTCCTCTTCCGGTTCGGCAGTGAGTGAAACCCGGATGGTATCGCCGATGCCATCCCCAAGGAGTTGTGAGAAGCCCACAGCTGACTTGACCGCACCACTGACCAGGGTTCCGGCTTCAGTGATACCCAGGTGGAGAGGAACATCACAGGCGGCGGAAAACTGACGATAGGCTGCGATGGCAGTGAGCACATTGGACGATTTGAGCGAGACTTTATAGGTGAAAAAGCCCAGATCTTCGGCCCACCCACAATACTCCAGCGCACGCGCTACCATGCGCTCGACCAGTTGCTCACGTTCGCGCCGTCGCTCCTCGGCTGGATCAGATTGTACCAGGATGCCATCATCACGCATCTTCATCGAAACCTTACGCATCTGTGGCCCTCGCTCAAGTGCATCGATGGAACCAGAGTTGACGCCAATGCGCATGGCAATGCCAGCATCGCGGGCAGCAGTGACTCTTCTGGTTAACATCTCGCGTCCACCGAGCAAGTTGCCGGGATTGATACGCACGGCATCCACTCCCTGTTCGATCGCCAGAAGCGCAAGCTTTCCATCATAGTGAATATCTGCAATGAGAGGAAGATGTATCTGGCTCTTTATCGCTCCTAACGCCTGGGCATCCACTTCTTCTGGACAGGCGACACGGGCCAATTCGCAACCCACCTCTTCCAGCCGATGAATTTGCGCAACGGTTGCCTGAACATCGCGCGTATATGTCGTAGTCATCGACTGGACCGCGATGGGAGCATCTCCCCCAATTGGGACCGTCCCTACTTGAATCTGTCTGGTTACTCGTCGCTTCATTCCTCATCCCCTTTTCGCATAGGCACCAGCGCCTCAATCTGTGCTGTGTGCGGGTTATAGGCTTCCAGGTAACGAATGACCTCACGTGTTAAGTGGCTTGGCGTCGAGGCTCCCGCGGTCACAGCAACCCGTTTTTTCCCAGCTAGCCACTCTGGCCGGAGTTGAGAGAGATCCTCGATCCGCACGGCTGGAACGCCTGTTATCTCCTCAGAAACTTGCACCAGCCGATTGGTATTGTTGCTTCGCGGATCTCCCACCACGATTGTCAGTTCGGCTTCTTTTGCCTGAGAAGCGACCGCTTCCTGACGCTTCTGCGTGGCGGCGCAGATATCTATGTGAACCTGGGCATGAGGATACTGCTCCTTGATATAGGCAATGAGCTTCCTGGTATCCCACTGGGATAGCGTGGTTTGAGTCGTCACCGCCAGGTGCTCTCGCCGCTGCAATTCGGGGGCAAGTGCGTCCACATCCGCCTCGTTCTCGACCAGGAAAATCTGTCCGGGGGCTTCTCCCAGAACTCCCTCTGGCTCAGGGTGCCCACGCTTGCCAATGTAGAGAATAGTATAGCCTTGTCGAGCCAACGTAGAAACAAGCTGATGGGTCACAGTGACGTCGGGACAGGTCGCGTCAATACAGTGCAAGCCTCTCTCTCTGGCACGTGCTTTCACCAGAGGAGAGACGCCATGAGCCGTGAAGATGACGGTTCCTCCCATCACCTGTTCAAGGAGATCTATGCGGTCAGGACCATCCAGAGTGATTACCCCTAGAGCGGTGAGCTCTTCAACAGCGTGACGGTTGTGAATGATCTGACCGAGGATATGGACCGGGCGCGGTACATGGGGGTCTTTGATTACCTGCCGAACCACCTGGAGGGCATCTACTACCCCATAACAATAACCTCTGGGGCTAACCTTGATCACTTCCATCGATACATTCCTCTTCTCTCCCGACTACCACAAGTGTGCGCTCACGACAAGCACACTATGGAATTTCTTCCTGCTACTGGCATGACTTCATAAGAAGATGCTTTACAGAGAAACACTTGACGAATCAGAGATGTACCTATTTTCACTCAGGGAACAAACCAGGCTTCATTTTCAATGTCTTGTGCACCTATCGATGCTTATACATACAATAATTCATATTTTATCTATTGTCAACAACCAGACGGTATTACACAAGTGCAAGCGATCAATATTATAATGCTCTTATTACCGCAATGGCAGATATTCAGTGAGCGCCTGGCAGCATTGCAAGGACTGATAGGTGCAGTTGTATAAGTTCTGCGGATGGTTCTGAGATACATTGAAGTCTTGCGCACCCTGGCGTTCTCGGTTCTGACAGAACATGGGGAGATACATGGTCGCGTGTTCTCGTGAACAGGGATAAGGGTCGCAGTTCGCTTCTGTTTTTCGCTCGTTACAAAGAATAGGTCTGTAGAGCAATCGAAGAACAGAAAGAGAAAAGCAATGCGAAAAGTCGTAGCATCCCCATTTACCTCCCTGGATGGCTTCATGTCGAGGCCAAATGGAGAAATTGAGTGGAATAGGCCTTACTTTGACGAAGAGATGGCCAGCTTTGTCCAGGAAGTCTTAGGGAGCCTGGACACTCTGTTATTAGGAAATGATCGATAAAGCATATCTCGATGATTTTCAGACACAAGAAACACTTGAAATCTGCTCTGGTAGAAGAGACATCCATTCACCAGGGATGGCAGGAGAAAGCGAAACAGAATGCCAGATGGACGCATCCGTCAAGATATACATTCGGGAATCGAAGTGTCAATCGTCCTCAAGCAAGACCAGCGAACAGGAAAACTGACCCGAGGAATCGTCAAGGACATTTTGACCAACTCCGTTTCTCACCCACATGGGATCAAGGTACGGCTTGTCGATGGACAGGTTGGGCGCGTACAGAAAATCGAGGAGTAGTATGCCACACAAGGATGATCTTGCTCCATTTCCAATGATGGAGTTTTCGTTTGAACTAAGTGCCAACGAAAGTTGATCATGACACGTGCTATGGTGGTACTGTTTGTCAAGCATCGAAAAAACTGGCTTTCGGAACAGGGCTATTTCATTCTCCGAAAGCCTTTGGCTTTCGGCCCCACCCCTGAGTGTAGGAAGAAGGAGTTGGAAGAGCGGTGGTAATCCTCTGGGCTGAGCAGCCCATTATCGACGGGATTGTCGTGTCGTCGGCGTTCACTGCGAGTGCTGAGCAGC